>CALKRK010000016.1 GCA_937989675.1 uncultured Arenicella sp.
CTTGAAACCGTGAACTTTAAACAGTGCCGATAGTTGATCATTGGGCGTTGCAAGCACTTGCAATCGATAGGCGAATTCATCGAACTCACCGAAATCGTCACCAGCGCCGTTAAATGTATTGTCGATCCAATTGCCTCGGTCGAGGTATTTTATCGAGGCGCGAGCAGACACGCTGTCTGAAAGAGCTCCACTGATAGCGCCTTCAGCAGTCAGTGTTTCGCGGCTGCCATAGCCTAATTTAAAATATCCTTCGCGCGCGTCGGTTGGAGCGACTGAGTCTACCTTAACGACACCAGCGGTTGTGCTGCGGCCAAAGAGGGTTCCCTGCGGGCCTTTGAGTACTTCTACTCGTGCAACGTCGAACAATGGCAGACTTTTCAGTACTGAATTTTCCAAGGCCACTTCATCTAGAATCATTGATACAGGTTGGGTCGCGTTAACATCGAAGTCATAGTTGCCAAGGCCGCGTATATAAAAGCGCGGCGACTGTCGACCATTAGACGATTCGATCTGTAAGCTCGGCACGCGGCCAGCCAGAGCGCGAATATTTTCGCCTGCGCCCAGAAAGTCCTGCACTTGCTCAGCCGGAATGGCGGATACAGCCGACGGAATATCTTGCAGCGTCTGTTCGCGCTTTTGCGCGGTCACGACGATTTCTTCTAAGGTTAAATCACTTTGCGCTTGTGTAACTCCGCTAGTCAGTGAGAGGGCAGTTACTACTGCGGTGGAAAGGAGAGATCTCTTCATTTTCTGTTCCTAGTAAGATTGAATGCCAAGGCGTTTTAGCCATTTAGTGAGGTAACGGGACTGTAACATTCGATGCGCAAAAAATGATCAAAATGTCAGTGAAAAGTTGTTGTTTTTTTCACAGTAGTTCGAGCTATGATGCGTATTACTTAAAAGCAAGAGTACTTTTCGTATGAATACCGAATTCTTAACGGCAACCAACATTATTGTTTGCATTACCTGTTTGATTTCATTTATGTTGATGGAGAACCGTGAGGGAAAAGCGGCTCTGATATTTCATCCAGTGACGATTAAGCGAAATAATCAATGGTATCGCTTTTTATCGTCAGGTTTCATTCATGCGGATATGCTGCATTTGCTGATCAATATGTTTGTTCTGTGGTCTTTCGGCAATGCACTTGAGGCGTATTATTATCCTCTGGCCTTAGGCGAGGGCAGTCTAGTCAAATATTTAGTTCTGTATTTTGGCGGTATTGTTGTTGCGTCTATTCCGAGCTATTTGCGTAATCAAAATAATCCGTCTTATTCTGCATTAGGGGCGTCAGGCGGTGTTTCGGCAGTCGTGTTTGCGGTAATTATTTTTGAGCCTTGGCAAAATTTATACTTGTATGGGGTGATCGCCATTCCACAGATACTAGCGGGTGTCGGGTACCTCTATTATTCTTGGATTAAAGACAAGAAGGCAAATGACAATATCGGACATATGGCGCATTTTTCAGGTGCTATCTGGGGTTTTGTTTTTACTGGTTTGATGAACCCAAATTTATTTGCGCACTTCGTGGTTAAGACTCTCGAAGGGCCTAGTTGGTTCTAAACTACCCTGTATATCGAGTATTCATGGGTTTGGGGTGACACACTAACCGGTGTGGCTTAGGCTGAGTTAATGGAAAGCCTTGATTTTTCTTATATAGCGCTTGCTCTAATTGCCGGCGCCGCATTCCTTACGGCTATTCTGCATGGCGCGACCGGTATGGCGGGTGGAGTGGCACTAGCGGCTGTTTTGTCTCACTTTCTCGGTGTTAAGGCGGCGATACCGGTCACTAGCTGTGCGCTAATATTCAGTCATGGTAGCCGGGTTTTCTTGCATTTTAAGGAGCTAGATTGGCGCACTATTGGAATCGTTTTAGCGTTTAGTGGCCCGTTTATCTTGTTTGGTGCCACTATTTTTTCGCTATTGTCTCCAACGGCGGTCGCTGTAATGATGGCCTCGTTTCTGGCAGCCTCGTTTCCGGTAAAAGCGCTCGCTAAGCAGCGACAATGGAAAACTTCTGGAAGCGTGTTAGCCGCCGCGAGTTCGTTTTGGGGAGTCTTAGCTGGCAACGTTGTGGGCCCAGGCTTTGTACTTGCGCCATTTTTGCTAGGAAGAGGAATGACTCGCCTTACCTTTGTCGGCTCTCTCGCCGTAATCGTGCTGGCCAGTAACATTTTAAAGACGGCGATGTTCGGTGCAATCGAATTACTAAGCGCGGAGCTATTTGTGCTCGGCGTATGTTTGGGGTTTATCACGATACCTGGGAATTGGCTTGGTAAAAAAATCTTACTGCAATTAAGTGACCGTCGGCACCGACAGGTAATCGATGTGTTAACAGCGCTGATGATTTTGAATTTTACATATCTAGCGATAGGGTCAAATGCGCTAAACTAATTTTAAGGTGTTCGACACTAAGTTTGATAGACTTCATCGCCAAATAGAATAATAAAACTAATCTCACACAATGGATTTCAGTTACTGGTATTTTTTTCTGCTCGCTCTGTTCGGTGCGGTGGTTGCCAACGCCACCGGAGCTGGTGGCGGTGTTGTGTTTGTTCCGGCTTTCAATATGCTGGGTTTGAGCTCAGAGTCGATTATTGCAACCAGTTTTGGAATACAGTGTTTTGGAATGACGGCAGGATCTTTTGCTTGGCACCGGTATGCTCGGTTACAACGTCAAGATAACAGCGGCTCAGTATGGGAGTATTATTGGAACCATATTGCATGGTTTGCCGTGCCCGCACTTATTGGTGTCGTGATTGGGCAGTATCTACTTGCTCCGGATTCGCCAGGCGAAGTTAAGTCGCTGTTTAAATGGTTCTCGATTGCGTTTTCGGTATCGATATTTTTGACCACGTTTTACATAGTTAAAACGCAACGTAATCGCCTAGGGGCAGCGCAAGTAACCGGCGTGCATCGTTGCTTATTTTTGCTTGTCGGTTTGGTGGGTGGTGTGATCACAGCATGGTTGTCAATTGGCGTGGGTGAACTGGTTGCCGTGATGTTGATTTTAATGCGCTATCCGGTTCGCATGGCGGTAGGGGTTGCTGTCACAGTCAGTGCCGTTTCGGTATGGGTAGGGATTACAAAGCATCTATGGATTGAACCCAATATCAATTGGAACGTACTTTTGTTCGCCGGCCCGGCAGCCTTGGTCGGAGGTTCGGTAGCGAAGCGAGTTGTCGCTTTCTTCTCTCCAGTTCAACTGAAGTTGTTTATTGCAACATGGATTTTGATTAGCGCGTTGGCGATGTGAATTGTTGGTTTTGGCTGGTGATTTACTTAGACCAACGGGGTAATTCTCGGGCCTTTGATCGGACATCCATAGGCCTTTAGTCTAAGAATCTGGCCATTCGCTAGACAGCTTCATAGTGAGATGCTAATAATAGCTTGTCGCGCTTGGGGTGACCCTACTATGCGATTGAAAAACAACAATAAATAATAATAACCAAAGGTGGATATGCTCGCTAAACATCGTCAAAAGTACGTTGGTCTGGCAGTAAGAATTGGCGCCTTAGTCGCGGTTATTGCTGTTGTACTCGTGATCCAGCTAGTAATTATTGCCCCTGTTTTAGAACGTGACAAAGCGGTTCTGGATACAGGGGCTTCTCTTACTCATCTCCTCAAAAAGAACGGCCCCAAAAATCTCTCCACAAGACGTTCGATCCTTGAGTACGTGCGTGTTGTAAAGCGCGGGGGAGTCTTCACAGATTTGTATGAAAATAAGCACCATTTGGAAGCGCCAAGCTCAATTGAATTGGGTTGGGCCGCGAATGTTGTTGATGAGTTGATCGTTAAGGGCGGGTATGCCCAGCTCCCAGAACACTTTACGCAATTCACCACCGTGAATAGAGACTTATTTGAGCAAAAACAAACAATGGCTCGATGGTTTATGCTGGCCGCAAGCCTGTTGGTGGTATTACTGTTTGTGTCGATTGTCACTCAGTTGTTTAAACGCTTGCAGAGAGCTGACCGTTTTTTGAGCGCGAGTATGCGCGAGAACAAGAGTATTCTCGAAGCGACTAAAGAGGGCCTATTTCTAATAAAGCCAAGCCACCAAGTCAGTTCTGTTCAGTCCAGTGCGGTACAAACAATATTTGGTGTGAGCCATCCTATCCAAGGCGATTTCTTTAATTTTTTAAAGCCGTTGATAGCGCATGATGATTTCTTAACCGTCAAAGAGTCCATAGTTTCAATGCTTAATGGCAGTGGAGAAAAGTCCTTGAATGGAGAATTTAAACCACTGCAAGATGTTAAAATTTCTGTTGAAACTGCCTCTGGGGGAGTTTCAGAAAAGTACCTGAAATTCGACTTTTCTCACAATGAGTTGAAGCCTAGCGCGGGTTTACTGGTTTCGGTTAGCGATGTTACGCAAGAGGTTGAGCTTAAGAAGGAACTTGGGGAGACTCGACGAGCTAATGAAGAACGGTTTCATTTGTTAATGGGCAGTATTTCGAGTAACTCGCAAGATATTAAGGCGTTCTATCGAGAAGCGCACAACGGACTTAAGGAAATAAGCGAATTACTTAGTGACCACAAAGGAGAGCATACCAACAATACTCAGAAGTTTGAGGAAGTGCTTGGTACAGTTCAGCGATTAAAGGGCACAGCAGGTTCGATGGGCGTACCGCTGATAGAAACATCGGCTCATCAGTTTGAGAACAAGGTAGCCGAGGTATTAGCGAGCCCGCATGTTGATGAGAAGGAAATTTTAGATCTAACGCTAAACCTCAAAGATATGATTAGCGAGCTCAACTTTTTGGAGCAGCTTAACGCGAGAATAAACGGTAATAAGGCTGCTGGCGTGCCAGTTTTAACAGCCGTCCCTGGTTTACCTAAAGTGTCTGTGGCTGAACATTGTGATATGCACGATATCGCTAAAAACATTGCTGATCAGCATGGAAAAATGGTCGCGCTTAAGTTTGTTGGTTTTGAAAATTATAAATTCGATGAAGCGGTGCAAAGAGAGCTTGAGGCCGTTTGCACTCAGTTGATTCGCAACTCTATTGTGCATGGTATCGAAGAGCCTGATGAGCGCCGCATTCAAGGTAAAACGAAAGAAGGTCACATCACTATTACACTGGCGGATGATAAGGCAGACACCGTGCTATTAAGCGTAAAGGATGATGGCGCGGGTTTTGATTTCTATGCGATTAGAAAAACGATTGTACAAAAAGGTTTGGGAACGGTTGAGCGCGTGGGAGCGATGAGCAAGAGTGAGTTGGTTCGGTTCATCTTTGTTTCAGGCTTTTCAACTCTAATGGACAAATCAGATAAAACCGAGCGAGGTGTTGGTTTAGATTTTGTTAAAGGTTCAATAGAACAACTCGGAGGGAAAATCAGCGTTCGCTCATCGCGTGGAATTTCCTCTCAAGTTAGCATTCGATTACCTCGGTCTGTATTCGGCCAACACCAGGCGGAAGTACCTGAGACTAATATGCGATCTCTGAAGACAAACGCACTATAGTTTTCTTCGGCGCTAGCTTTCTCCTGCTACATCTTATATTTGAAAACAACACTGTTCGCCTGACTTAAGAATCTTAGATTATTTAAAATATCGTTATCGCCGATAATATGTAAACGGCGATAAATAATGTGCAAGTTAGAATGAGAAGAAGCGGTTTCCAGCCGACTGATGAAATTTCTCTTAAGGACGTTTTAACGCCGAGCGCGGCTATCGCTATGACTAATAGCCATGTTGAAAGTGTCGACAACAGTGTTTTTGCCTCATTTGGTATGATATCGGTACTGCCAATGAGTACAAAAAAGACGAAGCCCAACAAAAAGTAGGGAAAAATGTCTCGGGTTCCTGAAACGGTGTTTTTGCCGGTATTGTGTCTACGATACACAAACACAGCGAGAAAAAGCACGACGGGAATGAGCATTGCAACACGAAATAACTTGATGAATGTGGATAGTTCACCAACCTCGTTTGATACGCTATAACCTGCTCCCACCACTTGGGCCACGTCATGTATGGTGCCGCCTAAGAATAAGCCACTTTGCGGGATATCGAGTTCCAGAATTCGCGAGATGATCGGATAAACAACCATCGCAATAGTGCTGAGTGTCGTTACTGATATAACGGTGAAAATGGTTGCCTTTTTTGTTTCGTCGTCATTTGGCATTACAGATGAAATGGCCAATGCGGCAGAAGCTCCACAGATGGCAACGGACCCGCCAGTCATAATACCAAGTCTGTTTGAAAGGCCCATCAGTTTAGCGATAAATACGCCGAACAATATGGTCAATATTACACCGCTCGAGACCACTAGCACTGGAAATACGCCCAGTGATATAACGTCGTCGAGGGTGATCCTGAGTCCAAGTAAGGCAATGCCTATGCGCAGCAATGTCGTCGACGAAAACGCAATGCCGTTACGGCATTTAGACTGATCGGCCAGAAAGTTAAACGCCATGCCAACTAGGAGCGCATAGATCATAACGGGTGCGCTGTAGTTTTTAGACAAAAACGTAGCGGCACATGCAATAGTCACGCAAACAATCAACCCAGGTTGCAGCGCTCTAACTTTGTTTAGAGAGCCTACTGAATACGACGTTAAGTTCTGTGCAAGCTTCATGCGAAAACGATTTGTTGTCAATTAGGTTTGCGAGGCACACCAAAAAGTGGATGCTTTAGTTGTTTAGCCCTTGAAGCGATCTTGATCAGAACCGATAGCGACGGTTTCACCCGTTTCTACGAATGTGCGATTAACGTTTGCCGAACCATAGATGACCATCGCGTACACAGGTGCGTTACTGTCGTTAATTAACTCGTGCTGTACACCGGATGAGATAAACGTCGAATCGAATTTCGAGCAAAGCACTTCGGTTTTTCCATCAAGAACTATCTTTAATGTTCCTTCGAGTATGGTGACCTGCTCTTCAGCATTATGAGTGTGAGGTGGAACTGATGTTCCTGCGGGCATTAGAGTTATGCCCGAATGAATTGAAGTAGCCCCAATTTTCTTGCTGGCGATCAGATGGTTAACAATACCTAAGCCGCGAGGGACCTCCGGCAGATCGTTGAATGGTAAGTGGTTTATGGTTGGCTTCATTTGTTTGGCCTCTAGCTGATTGTGAAACGTATCTCAAGCGAGGCAAAAGTATGCACATCGGTTTTGGCGATCAACAAGTGCCAGTAAATCAAAGCGCGATGGTGCCATCTATATCGTGTGCCAAAGCCGCAGAAGTAGGGTAGCAGTGGCATTCTGGCTCCATTCAGATATGGCTAACTGGTTCTGGTTGTTCTATGAGCTGCAAATTAATCTTGTGCCTGAGAGTAGGACCGAGTCGCTTACAAAGAGTATGGCTTTATTGAAAAGCTGTATGTGTAAACCAAGGTTTGAATGGCGATTAACAGAGTGAGGCATAAATGCATACAATCAAAAATTACATCAATGGCGAATGGATTGACGCGCACGAAGGAGAATTTCAAACACTGTTTAATCCTTCTAACGGCGAGACTATTGGTGAAATACCGCTTTGCGATTTTAATCAGTCTAGACAAGCCACCTATGCTGCTGCTCAAGCGTTTCAAACATGGAGTAAATTGCCGTTGCCAAAGCGTATGGGCTTCATCTTTAAAATGCATCAGGCGATGGTTGATAACCACGAAATGTTGGCGGAGTCTATCGCCGTTGATCAGGCTAAGCACATCTCCGAAGCGCGTGGAGAGGTCCAACGGGTTATCGAGATTTTGCAGATGGCATGCACCATTCCGGCGCTAATTCAGGGCGAAACTATCACTGGTATTGCTAATAATATAAGTGGTCGTGTCGTTAGAGCTCCCCTAGGTGTGTTTTGCGGGGTGGCACCATTTAACTTTCCAGCGCTGGTGTTTGGTTGGTTTATTCCATTTGCAATTGCAACTGGAAATACATTCGTTTACAAGCCTTCATCAGATTCCCCGATCTTTATGCAAAAGATGATGCAGTTGATCCATGAGTCAGGTCTTCCTGCTGGTGTGGTTAATATCGTGCATGGCAATAGAACAGTGGTTGAGTCTTGGTATGACGACGATAACGTAGTTGGTCTATGCCTAGTGGGCTCCACGCCAACGGCTAAAGCCATGGCTGAGGGTTGCGGGCGTTCTGGAAAAAAAGCGATGCTCCTTGGTGGCGCGAAAAATTCACTGGTGGCAATGGAAGATGCACCAATGGATTTATTGATCGAAAATATTTTGATATCCGGCTATGGATCTGCTGGTCAACGCTGCCTCGCGTCATCTAATATCATTGCGGTTTCTGAGGTCTACGATGAGATCGTTGAACGTCTTATAGAAGCATCTCAGGGGGTTACGGTCGGAGACGCGATGAACCCCAATGTTTTTATGGGGCCAGTGATTAATGCGGCCGCGAAGGAGAGAATTGAAGGCTACATTCAAACTGGAATTGACGAAGGCGCGAATCTGGCACTTGATGGTCGGAACCCTTCATTACCCAAGAAGATCAGCAATGGCTTTTATGTTGGGCCAACCGTGTTTACAGACGTAAAGTCAGAAATGACAATTGCTGAGGAAGAGATATTTGGGCCTGTGGTCAGCGTAATGAAGGTCGGGTGTATTAATGGTGCTCTTAGAGTCGTTAACAAACAGAAGATGGGTAACGGCGCCTGCATTTTTACGCAAAACAGCTACTACACCGAGAAATTTATCAACGATGCAGATGTTGGCATGGTCGGAGTTAACGTAGGTATTTGTGCGCCTCACCCGTATATGCCATTCGGCGGCGTTAAAGATTCCCTAATTGGTAACAATAAGGTGCAAGGTAAAGATGCCATTGATTTTTTCACACAAAACAAAACCGCAACGATTCGGGTTGTGGACCCCGAGGGTGGACAAGGCCCGGCGAGCAAGGATACCAGCGTTCGAAGTTGCGTGGCGAGTTAGGTGCATTGATAGCTAGCCCCGCCATATTTAAGTTGGTGCTCGAGCTTTGCTGATTAATTTATCGTTTTGTCGTTAGATCGTAGTGATTTTCAAACAATTTAATTGAGGTGAGTTATGCCATACATCGAAGTGAGTGTATTTGAAGAAGAATTAACACAACAGCAAAAAGAGGTGCTGATTCAAAAAATCACAAATGCCGTGACTGACACAACCAGCGAGAAGTTAAACGACGTAACCTGGGTAGTTATAAAAGAGGTCGCGAGTGGTTCTTGGGGAGTTGGTGGTAATGCGCTCGGCCTTGAGGATATTAAAAAGCTGGTCGCGAGTGATTAGCAACTCACATTAGCGAAAGATAAATATAGAGACTTTTTGTTCGATTTCAGCGTTGATGCTTCGCAGCCATTGATGCCTTGGAGTTTGATAGCTTGAAGTTAAATACCATGTGTTGCAGAAGGAGCAAAGGATGAACCATACTGATGTTAGAGGCTTGGCATTGACATCAACGAGCGCTAAAGCCGTTGATGCTTTTAACTTGTCAATTGCCGCTAACGCGGAATATCGTGTTAGTGCCGCTGATCATATGGAGCGAGCGGTTGCCGAGGACCCGAACTTTTGTATGGCTCATTGTGTTTTGGGCTATTACATGATGAGTGCAGAGGCCCTAGCGCCTGAGGGTATGGCAAGAACTCATCTCGAGAACGCCGAAGCTTGTGACCTTAGTCGTGTTACTGAGCGTGAGCGTGCGAGTGTCGCCGCACTTAGGGCATGGGTTGAAGGTCGTCAAGACGATGCGATACTTATATGGGAAAAAATCCTAGATCAAAGCCCACTTGACCTGTTAACAATGCAGCTTCTGCATTACCGAAATTTTTGGTTAGGTAAAGAAGAAGGAATTCGCGACTCTGTCGCGCGATATTTCTCTCAATGGGATTCTAGTATCCCGAATTATTCAAACGTGCTTGGCATGTATTGTTTTGGTCTTAATGAAAACGACAGTAGTGATAGAGCTCTAGAATATGGGCGTAAAGCTATTGATTTGAACAAGGATGATTTATGGGCAGTACACGCGGTGGTGCATGTTTTGAACGACCGTGGTGAACAGAATGCAGGCTTATCTTTTCTAGAACAATTTGATAAAAGTTGGTCGGATCGGAATGCTATAAGAGAACACCTTTGGTGGCATGAAGCGCTGTTTATCTGGGAGCTTGGTGAGTACGCTAGAGCGTTACAATTTTTTGATGACTACGTCGCGAGAAATATTACGCCGTTCTATCTCGATGTGCAAAATTCGGCCTCGATGCTCTGGCGCTTAGAAAGCGTCGGCGTTGATGTGGGTGACCGTTGGACCACCATTAGTGATGCCGCGCTAAAGCGCATCGAATATCGATACCTCCCGTGGACAGATGTTCACGTTGCAATGACTTTGGCGCGGACTGGGCAACGTAACGATTTGGATGGTTTTATTCGAACGCTTGAGGAGGATCGCAGCAAAGCACGTAATGCGCGAATGCATGCTGTGGCCGAAACGAACCTCGCTGTTTGTAAAGCCATAAACCATTATTGCTGTGGCGATTACTCAACTGCGTTGGAGGAGTTACTTGCGGTTCGCTCTGATAATTTTAGACCTCTCGGTGCGAGTAATGCGCAGCGTGACGTTATCGGCATGATGGCAGGAACGGCGGCTTTGAAGGCCAAAGAGTTTGCAACGGCTCGATCAATCTTTGCTCAGCGGCTTGAAGCGAAACCAAGTAATCAAATGACATGGTTGTTCTATGCAGAGGCTGCCGAGGGTTGTGGTGACCACGACGGTGCTAAACGGGCAAGAGCAAAAGCCGCAACCATTGTTGGTTCGCTAATCTGAAACGACGGGACTAATGTTATAGGCTGAATCATGTAATTCGATCTCGTGTTATCGGCCACCGCGCTAGAGGAACGTTCCTAGCGACTCCTTGATACTTCATGGTCGAAGTACGTATACCCCTGCCTAGGCGATCTTCGTTTATGGATTGCTCTGTAAGTAACTGATAAATATATAATTTATTGGCACCATTGTGATTCAAATTTCCGGTTCTTGTTGAAATTCCTTAGTCGCCCCACACTAAATTTGAGCCTTCAAAAGGGTGTGTTGCTTAGTTCGTTTTTAGCTTGTCAAGCACCGCCGAAGCGTTCACGTGTCGTACAAAAATAATTAGAAGTTTGGTTTGCTTCAATGAGGAGATTTTCATGAATAACAAATTTAGATTTAGTAGTGTTGCTTTATCGGTGATTGCTGCTGTTGGCTCAAATACTTACGCGCAAGAGACCGAGGTGCGAGCAACAGTACTCGAGGAGGTTGTTGTCACTGCACAGAAACGCGCTGAGAGTTTGCAAGACACTCCCATTGCGATTACGGCATTTACGGCCACGGATTTGGAATCGAAAGGTATTGAAGATATTTCTCAGATCGCCGCGCTAACTCCTAATCTTACTTTTGATACTACTGCGGCGCTGAGTGGTTCTTCCTCCGCCGCCGTCGTTTTTTTACGAGGCGTTGGGTCACAGAGTTTTCAGATTACGGATGACCCAGGGGTTGGTACCTATGTGGATGGTGTTTATGTCTCTACGTCAATTGGAGGTGTTTTAGATGTTATTGATATCGAACGCATAGAAGTGTTGCGCGGCCCGCAAGGAACATTATTTGGTCGTAACACTATTGGTGGTGCCGTCAATATTACGTCGACAAAGCCTTCCGCTGATGGTGGCAGCAGCTTTACTGCAACACTAGGCAACTTTAATCGCATTAATGTTCGTGGCACAACCGACTTGGTTTTGAACGATAACCTTCTGTTAAAGATATCTGGTGGAACTAAGCAAGCCGATGGATTTATCGAACACTTAATCACACCAACGTCTTTTCCCACAAGTAATACCACCGATGATCGCCAACGGAGTCGAAGTGGTGAGGATTTAGGTGACGATAACGAGGCGGCAGGCCGCTTGTCATTGCTTTACACGCCAAATGATAATTTGGAGATATATTTAACCGCTGACGCGTCGCGTGTAAGAGAGACATCAGCGCCGTCTTCATTGGTTGGTGTTGTTCAGGGTGGAAGTTTAGTTGGTTTGTTCTATAACAATAGCACCTTCCCTGGAGTGCCTAGCGTCGCAGAGCAGCTATCTGGGCAAATCCCCGGTTTTGCTGGCGCTGTGCTATACGATGAGCGTTTCATCGCGCCGGACCCATCAAGGCAAACCTTTGCGACCGGTCCGAATGGAACTAGCATTGACGTATATGGAGTATCAGCAACGGTAAAGTACAACATTAGTGACAACCTGGAGTTTAAATCAATCACGTCATACCGAAATACGGATGCCTTGTTTAATCGTGATGCTGATGGTTCGCCGTTGACCGTTACTCATGGCTCTAATAATTTCGAACACGAACAGTTTTCTCAAGAATTCCAATTAGTTGGGAGTGCTCTAGAAGAGAGCTTGGACTGGATTTTGGGCGCGTACTACTTTCGCGAGGAAGCATCAGACTTCTTCCGCGCTCCGATCACCTTTCCTTTTGGGACAGGCATTTTAAACTCAGAAGTAGAGAACGACAGCGTGGCGGTTTTTGGCCAGGCCACTTACCGGTTCTCCGATAGTCTTGCGTTAACTGCTGGAATCCGTTGGACCGAAGACGAAAAGCAATTGCTACCAGATTTTAGAACCGAGCTAGGAACCGGCGTTGATTTTCTGCCGTTCACCAACAACGTAAATGGCGTTCGCCAGCCAAATGTTCCATTTCAAGTTGTTTCAGAAACCTTTAGTGAGGTCACTCCGCGTGTGAGCCTTGAATACAATGTATCTGATTCGTTGCTTACCTACGCTTCTTATAGTGAAGGTTTCAAAGGTGGAGGGTTTAATGGGCGTCAACCGTTCCCCAGACCAGCGGGTGTGATTCAATTTGACCCAGAGACACTCAAGACTTTTGAGATTGGCGCAAAGTGGCAGAGCTCGAACAACCGCTTTAGAGTTAACGCCGCTGCATTTACCACAGAATACGACGATATTCAGTTGACCGTCTTCGAAGGAATCGCTCCTGGTACTCAAAATGGTGGCGATGCTGAAATTGATGGTTTGGAAGTGGAGGTCGCCGGTATTCTAGCAGAGCCCTTGCAGTTTCGGCTTGCTGCAAGTTATCTGGACGGAGAATATGTTCGCTTGTTACAAGACCCAACGAATAACAATGCGACGCCTTTCCCTATCACAAATCAGTTAGCTAACTCGCCGGAGTTTAGCGGTAGCCTCGGTGTCGACTACATACTGCCATTTCAAGGGAAGGGCGAGTACACCTTTAGTGTGGATGTGGCTTACTCGGATGAAATCTATAACAACGAAGCTAACTCCGAACTACTGCGGCAACCTTCGCATACCATTGTGGATGCCCGCTTTGTATACCAGCCTGAAGATCCGACATGGACGATCACTTTATGGGGTAAAAATCTAGGCGATGAACGCGTAATTATTTCTGGCGATGCGAACCCTGCGATCGGCTTTATCGAGGCTAATTTTAATCGCCCACGCGAATACGGAATCACGTTTAACAAACGTTTCTAAAACTATTAATACACGATAGGAGTTAAGCTATGAAACTATATTATACGCCTGGCGCTTGCTCGCTAGGGGCACATATCGCCTTAGAATGGTCAGGCGCTGAATATGAAGCAGAAGCTGTCCCGTTCTCAGACCCGCGCCTTAAAGAAATTTACCCGGAGGGGAACGGTAAGGTACCTATTTTGGATAGACAAAACGGTTTGCCTATGCTGAGTCAAACTCCGGCGGTGCTTAGATATATTGCTGATCGCTTTCCGGGTGCCAACATCGGCAGTAGTGATTCAATTGATGTGCAGGCTGAAATAAATCGTTGGTTAGTGTTTCTTAGTGCTGACTTGCACCCTGTCTTTCATCCAGTGTTCGTGGGCGAAAGATATACGTCGGATAAAAGTGAGAAAGCTATCTCATGCGTGGAAGAGGCTGCTCGTGGAATGATTCGAAAAGAGTTGGCGGTATTGGAAAATCACATGCAAGGCAAAAAGTACATTGTTGGTGATTCGGCCACGATTGTTGATGCCTACGTTTTTCCAATGTTGCGTTGGGCTATGGTTAAATTGCCTGAACAGTTAGAAGGAACCCCTAACCTCCAACGGCTGCATGATTCTATTGCATTGGATGACGCTGTGAAACGAGTTCTAAAAGATGAGGGCCTAGACACCTAGTTTTACACTATTAGCTAATTATTCCCCCCAGTTCGCCGCCCGTAAGGGCGGTTTTTTTTTGAGACGTCCGTCATTTACTTATGGTGACACGGGGAATGCCTTGGCTTTTCCAGTAGGCCAGTGCGACGAATAGTGCGCCACCGATGATATTTCCTATGGTGACGTAGTGAAGGTTAAATACTAGCCCTGAGAAAGTGACCATTGAATTATGTTCGCCGAGTAACGCTAGGGTTAATAAAGTCATATTTGCAACGCTATGTTCATACCCACTGGCGATAAAGGCGAACAGGCACCAAAATATAATAATACATTTCGCACTGTCACTATCAACACGTGCCGACGCCCAAAGAGCCAGACAAACGAGCCAATTGCACAACACGCCTTTGGCAATCAACTCCAGCGGTGCTGCGTTCATTTTGTATGCGGCGACTTTTTGCAATAGCGAACCTGTTCCCGCGATATTCTCGAGCCCGCCGCCCAATAAAAATAGCAATGCCAGCGCAACCGACCCCAAAAAATTTCCGATCCATGACATGGCCCACACGAGAGCTAAGTCTCCCCAATTTGTTTTGCTATTTAAGTACCCGAGGGTCATATACATTGTGTGGCCCGTAAACAATTCTGAGCCCGCGAACACCACCAGTGTCAGAGCGATACCGAAGGCGCTCCCCATGACCAATTTTTGGTGTGCTGGTGCTAGGTCTGTGCCGACGCTGAATATGAGTATGATGCCTAGGCCTACATACGCCCCAGCCATTATGGCGCCGAGTAAGAAGGCCATCGGATTGTGCCTGGCCGTGATCGCCTTTTTATAGGCGAGGTCTGCAAAAGTACTTATCGTGTTTGTATACATTCAGCGGCCCACGTCGTTGCGGTTAAAGGTGCTTATTGCAGGCCATTCTAGGGAGCCAACCGAAGCCAACAAGTACCGGTCTTATCGACATCGAAAGTACCGTTACATTTCATTAAACACCTAACTGGCACCATCGTTTGATAATGAAACTGGTACCAAACACTTTTTAAGTACCGGTTCTACAGAACTGGTACCAAGCCACTCTATTATTAACGTCCAAAAATAAAATAGATGGGCGTGCATTGATGTGTTTCGTTAGAAACTGCAAATGCAGAGGTTGGTAATCTCATGTCGCTCCCTTAAATTGAGGAGACTATAGTGAATACAAAACAAGATCGCTTTTATGGAGGTGTATACAGCTACGTGATGACACCATTTAATAAAAATGGCGATGTTGATCATGGTGCGCTGGCAGATTACATAGAAAGCTTGATTGAATCGGGTTTGGATGGGGTAACGGTTAATGCCAGTACTACCGAGGCGCACTATCTTCTAGAGGCCGAGAGAAAGGCAGTACTTGAAACCGTTTGTAAAACGGCCAATGGTAGAGTCATTGTGAACGCCGGCGTTGGTACGCATTCTACTCGGCAATCTTTGTATTTTGCGGAGCACGCAAAGGAGCATGGTGCAGATCGACTGATTTGTGAGCTACCAACGTTCTTTAAGATCGAGTTTCAGGATGCTTATCGTCACTATGCTGCCATCAGCGATGAAATTGGGCTGCCGTTGCGGATATATAACATTACCGCACCGACACACCATGATTTCACGCCTCATCAGGCATTACAGCTCGCTAATATAGAAATGGTTGACTCATTTAAAGAGGCAACGGCTGATCCTCTGCGAACGCGCGATGTGGTTAATCTCTGTGGTGATCGCCTGCAAGTGTACTGCGGATTTCATTATCTATTACCGGAAGTGATCGCATTCGGTGCTGTAGGCTGGGAGGGTGGAATGCACCCGGTATTTGCTCCGCTAAGTGTAAAACTATTTCGTGAATTAATTAAAGACCATAATAGTGAGGAATCGCAAATCCTGTATAAGCGCCTCGCGCCACTTTATTTCTTCTTAAAAACCTACGGAGTGATGCAAACCGTAAAAGCCATAGACGAATGGACTGATACGCGATTTGGGTTGCCGAGGCCACCACAGGGTGTTTTACCAGAAGTGGCTCGTCCAAATTTAAAGGCGATTCTAGAGCGGCTGGGTGTCATCTAGATCGATATTTTGCTTGGTTCTTGCGAGTTGTTGAAGAATTGTGCTTTTTGGCCTTTTCTTTCATATCTATCAGGCGTATTGTTTATTGGCTATCTACTGATAGATAGCTTTAAGGGTTGGAAATACTACGGAACGTAGTTCAAATTTCTTAGTAGGCTTTAAGCCTCTGATTCAATGAACCTATTGCTTACCGGGGGAGTTGTATGCTGTTAGTTACTATAGATAGGAGTTCCAAGAAGTCGCTTCAGGAACAAATCGTGAGTGAAATATTGACTCATATTGAGAGCGGTGTGCTTGAGCCTGGTTCGAAGATACCGTCGTCGCGCATGCTAGCAAAGCAACTCAAGCTATCTAGAAATACGGTTATGAATGCCTATCAGAGGTTATTGTCTGAAGGCTTTATTGAGACAGCAGCGTCGTCTGAAACCCGTGTTTGCAAAGTATTGCCGGGAGATCTGGTTGGTATTGGGTCTGGGTCCGTTGAAAGTGATTCAAAAGTTTTTGAGCGGGGTGACAATGCTGGTTCAACCAAACCGAAGTATGCACCGGTAATTTTTTCTGGCCCGGTTCAAGAGATAGTAAATAAAAACAATCGCCGTATTTTGTATGATTTCTGGGTTGGTCGCGCTCATCAAAAATTATTTCCAAGTAAAATTTGGCAAGAACTGTTACGTGATTGTATTGGTTATTCTTCGAGGCAATTAGCGCAATATGGAAATCCGGCTGGTTTGGAGTCGTTGCGCGAGGCGATCGCTGAACACGTTCGATACACGCGAGCAATACCAGCGACAGCGGACCAAGTCGTTATTACGGTAGGTATTCAGGAAGCGTTAAACATTATTGCTCGGCTTTTTGTTGAAAAAGGCTCAAAGGTGTTAATCGAAAATCCGTGTTATCAAGGCGCGGCGTTCGTACTTAAAAGTTACGGAGCTGAGCTTGTACCAATTGCTGTCGATTCACAAGGATTGGATGTTAGCGCGTTGCCAGAATGTGGTAGCAATTTGATTTACACAACGCCATCTCATCAATACCCAACTGGCGTAACCATGTCTTTAGAGCGTCGTCGAAAACTTATTGAATGGGCGGAACGAACTGGCACGTATATTATTGAAGATGATTACGATAGTGACTTCCGGTATGACACAACGCCGCTGCATGCATTGTCGGGCTTAAGCAAACATGGCCATGTGATTTACATGGGGACCTTTTCAAAATCGGTTGGCGCTGGACTTAGATTGGGATACATGGTTCTGCCAAAGCAACTGATAAAGCCAGCAGTGCAGGTTAAAACACTTCTCAATAATCATAACGGTTGGCTAGATCAAGCGGTGATGGCGAAATTTATCCAAGAGGGGCATTTTGAGCGTCATCTAAGAGTGATTCGAAAAGACTACAAAGTTCGTAGAGACGTCCTAGTAGAAGAGCTGCGTAAGCACTTTATGGACGCGCGTATCCAAGGTCTCGCAGGGGGTATGCATATTACCTGGACACTACCTGATCGCGGGGTTAGCGCAGAGGCGTTAAAGCTGGAAGCTGTAAAAACGGGTGTCGGTTTATACACAATGAATTCTGGCGGTGCTATTGACTTAGCCGATACCTCAAATTCAGCTCGACAAATTATCTTGGGTTATTCCTCGTTGGACGAAAGGCAAATAGTTGAAGGAATACGCCGAGTCAGTGAAACGCTAGCGACTCTAAAGTGCGCCTAGCTGATTCTGGTTATTGGGTAAAAGTCGAAACACGTTTAATGATGGCTTTCTTTATGCCTATGAAAATTGCGTTTGCTAATGATGTATGTAGCAAAGCGTTTTAACTAGGTACAAATAGTATTTGGCACCATTGCCCAAGCAGTCACTGGTTCTTGTTCAGCCTGGGGCTTTCTAATCATAATTTACACCATAGCTAGTTGTACGTATGTCGGCTTTTCAAACTGACAAAAAGTGTAAATGAGTTAAGCCTATTAAGTTACCGGGGCGCTTTCATTTTAGCTTGGTGCTAGAGCACTACTCTCATTTTGATCGATTGGCTCGCGGATATTTTCTGAACTATACCTAAAAATAAACTGGAACTAGAACCTGAGGAGGTACTATGAAATTTACTGATGTTAGAGGCCTTGAATTGACCACGAGTAGTGCTGAGGCGGTAGATCACTTCAATGCGTCTATTGCGGCAAATGCTGAATACCGGCTCAACGCTGGCGACTTAATGGCTGAAGCGATCCAGGCCGATCCAAATTTCACCATGGCGCATTGTGTCATGGGCTACTACTTAAAAAGTGCAGAGGCGTTTGCGCCAGCAGAAGCCTCAATGGAATCTCTGTTAGCTGCCGAAGCAACAGACCTCAGCAAAGTGACACCTAGAGAGCAAGCAAGTGTAAAAGCATTGCGCGCGTGGGTTGAGAATCGTCAAGACGATGCAATTGCGATTTGGGATAGTATCCTTGACGAGCACCCAACCGACCTGTTGACGCTGCAACTCAATCACTATCGGAATTTTTGGCATGGTAAAGCAATAGCTATTAAAGATTCTGTGGCGAGAGCGTTTTATGCTTGGGATAAAAGTATGCCGAATTACTCCAATGTTTTGGGTATGTATAGTTTTGGGTATAACGAAAACGGCGACAAAGTTAGGGGCTTGGAGCTTGGCCTTCAAGCGGTTGAGCTAAACCCAGATGACCTTTGGGCTGTGCATGCGGTGTCGCACGTTTATCATGATACCGGGGAGAAAGATAAAGGAATAGCACTCCTCTCGGGAGACAAGCCTGAGTGGGATGATCGTAATGCGATCCGTGAGCACTTACGCTGGCACGAGTCGATTTTGCATTGGGATTTAGGTGACTATGACAAAGTGCTCGATCTCTATGACAATCATGTTGCAAAAGCCATAACGCCCTTCTACCTCGATATCCAAAATACGGCGGCTGTTTTATGGCGTCTAGAGGCAGCCGGTGTGGATGTAGGAAGCCGTTGGCAAGATCTAAGTGATGTTGTAGCGCAGCGTGTTGTAACTCGTAATCTGCCGTTCACAGACGTACATCTAGCAATGGTCCTCGGGCGTACTGGCGAGCAAGCCAGAATGAGGGAATTGATTGGCTCAATTCGTTCAGACAGCGATGAGGCAAGAAATGCACACGAAATGTCGTCAGCTGAAACTGACTTAGCTGTTTGCGAGGCGGTAGACGCTTACTGTCAGGGAGACTATTCGACTGCAATCAATAAGTTGTTGCCGGGTCGTTGGAATGCTTATCGCTCCATAGGTGCGAGTGACGCGCAACGCGACGTTATTAATGTAATGCTTGGGCAAGCAGCGTTGAAAGCTAACGAGAATGCGTTGGCGCGTTCGGTATTTGCACAACGCGTTGAAGCGAAACCAGCCAGTCAACTTTCGTGGCTTTGGTATGCCAATGCGCTCGAGCAATGTGGTGACACATCAGCCGCACAGAAGGCGCGTTCGTACATGCTTAAGCTTGAAGGCCGACTTGCCGCGTAGGCTATTCGCTTAATATCTGGGGAGACTGATCGAAGACACTCTATGCCGTTGAGCTAGACACCAATCGAAACAGAGGGCTGACGTTGATTTATTAGGTTTAGCCCAGCAAATTGAGGATATAAAAATGTCGGAAAACAATGCAATGGCGATTAGTTTAGGAGTATTTGGTTCGCTGGCTACTTATCTATTTATCGCTTACGGGGGGAGTCTTTCGCTGTGGGCGGCTTTTATTGCATGGGCTTGTTTCTTCCATTCTGGTGGCGGGGTTCATGCAGCAAAGCTTACGTTTTGCAGTAGCGTATTTGGATGCGTGTTAGGTTGGCTGACAATGCTTGCAATGACAGGTATGAGTTTTGCGGCGCATCTAGGAATGCCGTTGTGGGGGGCGCTCTGTGTGGCTGTGTCGGCACCGATTGCCGTGTTGGCGGCCAGAGTACCGTTGTTATCAGCGGTGCCAATTACGATGAGCGCACTGGCTTGCGTTTCTGCATTTGTATTGCTTAAGGGCGTGGATATGAAAGATGCGGTTGGCTTGCCCAATATGTTGGCACTGTCGATTGACCAGAACGCGCTCCTTAATATCTCACTATCAATGTTGATTGGTTTAGGTTTTGGTCTGGCAACGGAGAGATTTGCTGGGCTTATGATAAAGGCCGAAGTGGCCTAGTATTAATCAAATATGGGCAGAATTTAGACTGGGCATGAGTTAAAACAAAATTGCCTGTTTAGGAGGAGAGAATGAGCGGTAAAAAAACACAACGAAAGTCCGTGCGTGGTTTATGTGAGTTGTATCAAAATGACCCTGAGAGGGCGGATGCCGTCGTTTTTGGCCGTAAAACTAATTCTCAACGGAGAGGGTTTCTCAAAGGTGCGGGGTTAGCCAGTATGGCGGCTGTCGTTGGTGCGCATATTCCATTTAGTGACAAAATGCCAGCGGGCCTGATACCAGCCGCGCTTGCTGATGACGTCGAGGATTTTGTGATTCAAGGAAAAGAAGGTCTAGTTGTACTGAACGATAGGCCGATCAATGCTGAGACGCCTCCGCATTTACTGGATGATGATGTCACTCCAAACAACAGGCACTTCGTTCGCAACAACGGAATCCCTCCAAAAAGCGCACTATCAATGGATGCTTCAGATTGGGCACTAACGATAGACGGTGAGGTTCATAATCCTTTAGTGTTAACTCTTGACGACTTAAAGACCAAATTCAAGCCAGTCAAGTTGAAGCTTCAATTGGAATGCGGTGGCAATGGCCGCGCTGCGTTTAATCCTCCGGCTAGAGGGAATCAGTGGACGCTCGGTGCCATCGGAAATGCTGAGTGGACTGGTGTTCGCTATCGCGATGTATTGGAAGCCGCTGGTCTGAAGGAAAGCGCAGTTTATACGGCACACTATAGCTCTGATACTCATCTGTCTGGCGACCCAGAGAAAGTACCGATCTCTCGAGGCGTACCGCTTGAAAAGGCATTGGATGAACATTGTTTAATCGCCTTCGAAATGAACGGAGAACCGATTCCAGCAATGCATGGATTTCCAGCGCGAACTATTTGCCCTGGCTGGCCGGGGTCTACCTCGCAAAAGTGGCTGAATCGAATTCAATTGCGTGATCAAATACATGATGGGCCGAAAATGACTGGCAAGGCTTATCGTGTTCCCAAGTACCCGGTTGCACCCGGCGCGAAAGTACCAACCGATGACTTCGCGATTATAGAGTCAATGCCAGTTAAGTCTCTGATAAGCTCTCATAAAACCGGCCTATCGATTAGCAAGAGCAGTCTACGTGTTGAGGGTCATGCGTGGGCTGGTGATCATGCGGTTGCAAAAATGGCAGTGTCCATCGACTTCGGTGCAACCTGGATAAGCGCCGATTTGGCGCCGCCGCCTAACCCGTTTTCGTGGCAGCGCTGGGGAGTAAATGTCAGTTTCCCTAAGGCAGGTTATTACGAGATATGGGCGAAGGCGACCGATGTCAATGGTGTTAGCCAACCTTTTGCGGTCAATTGGAATCCTAAAGGGTATTTGAACAACAGTTTCCATCGAATCTCAGTTACTGTGACTTAAGCAATGTCCTTCTAATACTAAGAGATATCTCTCTAACCATGAAATTCGTTTTGCTAAATCGCTCTCTAAAGTTATTACTTTGCCTACACCTTCTGACAACTTTGAGTTTCGCTACGCATTCTTATGCGGCGGATTCAACGAAGATTGAAGAGCTAATCAAACGAGCAGGTACTAGCGCAGCAGCAAAAACATCTTTGCAATGTTTAGCATGTCACAATGCCGCGAAGGGAGCTAAAGAGGTCAAATTGGGTCCAAACCTATGGGGTATTGTCGATAGGCCCATCGCCAGTATAAAAGACTATGAGTATTCGCTTGCATTATCTGAGCTGACCGGCCGATGGAATAGCCAGCAGTTGGACATTTTTTTAAGTTCCCCTGAGAAGTTTGCACCTGGAACCAAGATGACACTTCCCGGAATTGAGGATTTGAATACACGAGCGCATATTATTCGTTATCTCTATTCTCTCAATGATGAGCCTCGTGTGTTTGCAAAGCTTAGTGCAGGTGAGAGTGATTTAAGCGCTCCGGATCCATTCGGTGATAGCTGGCCAGCGGGGCAAGGCCGAGAACTTGTCGGTCATACCTGTAACGTTTGTCATTCGCTGGCGATTGTTAAGCAACAAGGCCAAACACATGAAGGTTGGTCTGAACTTATTGAGTGGATGATTGATGAACAAGGTATGTCGGAACTAGATTTAAGTGATAAAGAGACAATAGTTGACTATTTGGCTACGCATTTCAATACGGACTCAAAGCGTGACTAAATACTGATTCGCAACGACTCAGCTTACTAAATTGCATACGAAATACTCAGTGGAAAACGAGAGTATTCCTGCATCGAGTAAAGTATGTGACGTGTGAAATGCGTATGGGCTTGCGAGTATCAGAAGCTAATGAAACCCGACTAAGCTTAGTTGACATGGCCGTCATTAAAAGCCATCAAGTATGGCTAATTTAAACGCACTTTTTATTTTCTGATTAGTAGCTCTTTTAACACCAGCGGCTATAATTGCGCTTTCCCTAATCGCGTTTAACATTGGTCACCAACACCGTGAAACTATATCAGTACCCAAAGTGCAGTACCTGCCGCAAAGCCACTAAATTCCTAAACGAAAACGGGCACAAGTTTGAGTCCATTGATATAACGCAAACACCACCGACCGAAGACGAATTACTAACAATGCTAGCGAGTTATGATGGCGAGTTGCGTAAACTCTTTAACACATCTGGCGTTCAATACAGGGAACTGAAACTGAAAGACTCGTTGCCTACAATGAGTCAACAAGAAGCGATTTCTTTATTAGCGTCAAACGGTAAGCTAATTAAGCGCCCGTTCTTACTGGATAACAATGGTCGAGGGATTGTTGGTTACAAACAAGAAGCCTGGGAGGCATTTATTTAATGGCTTACATCGATTGTTTTAATGGTGACGCCGACGGCATTTGTGCATTGACCCAACTGCGTTTACACAGCCCTGTAGAGTCTGAGTTGGTTACTGGAGTTAAGCGCGACATAAATTTGTTAGATCGAGTTGCCGCTAAGCAAGGCGACTTGGTGACCGTGTTGGATATTTCTCTTGATAAGAACAGAGTTGGGCTTGAGCGAGCGCTAGGGCAGGGCGCTGAGGTGTTTTATTGTGATCATCACTTCGCTGGAGATATACCGGAACATCGTAAACTCACCACGCTCATTAACACAACGCCCGATGTATGCACTAGCCTACTGATTAATCAGTCACTCAAAGGTCGTTTTCTAGAGTGGGCGGTTACGGGCACCTTCGGAGATAACCTCGAGCGCTCCGCCGTGGCGATGGCTAAACCCCTGGAACTCGATGAAGCGAGTCTTAAGCAGCTTCAAAATTTAGGTATTTATCTAAATTACAACGGCTATGGCGCAACGTTAGAAGATCTTTATTTTGACCCCGCAGAGTTGTTTAAGCGGACGTCGCAACACCGTTCCGCTTTAGGTTTTATCAATGACGACGTGGAAACCTTCTCAACCTTAGAGAATGGCTATCACGAAGATATGGCAAAGGCTGCGGCGGCAACAGCCATCTTCGCTGAGGAGCACGCGGCAGTTTACGCGCTTCCTAATGAATCTTGGGCCCGCCGAGTGAGCGGGGTGTTTGGTAATGATCTGGCAAATCAAAACCCGGATCGGGCACACGCCGTGGTAACCAAGAAAGCCGACAGCGCTTGGTTGGTCAGTGTTCGGGCCCCTTTGCACAATAAGAAAGGCGCAGATGCGATTTGTCGACAGTTTGCCACCGGAGGAGGTCGCGCGGCGGCGGCAGGCATTAACGCACTGCCTGAGGCTGACCTCGAACGTTTTATTGCCGTTCTTAGTGAAACCTATTCAGCATAACAATGGCCGCTCAGGAAAAACTCATTTCCTTAGTTAATCGCATTGGTGAGATCGCGACCGGCGTGCAATCTAAACTCACCTGGTTTCTTGGGCTTGGTGTTGTGGCCACTTTAGCGCTTGCTTGGAAATTCTATTCTGTTGATTCGGCCCTTTGGTGGAATATTGTGAAATGCGGCTTCGTTTCATTGCCTGCGTTAATTTGGGGCTTTGTCTGGCTAGTGTTAAATCAATTGAGCGAAGCGCCGGCCTTGGTGGCTGAGCTAGCCTCAGCTGATGACGGTGTGTTTAGCAATTTAGATGAATTAAGTATCCGTGAGCCAAACGGTTTGCGCGGTGTGTTTAGCACTTTGGCGGCTTTTCAGCGAGAAGATGGCTTGGAAGTGGTGTTTGAGACAATCGGCGGTGTATCTCTTATTGCTAACCCTCTTTTTGCCATCGTGGCGTTTATCGCGATGGTTATCTTGGGCATGCTCATTTTGATTGCGCCATTGGTGCTGCTGTTCTAAGGTGTAATGATGCATGTATTAAAGGAAATGGGTATTCAGTCATGGCGTTTGCGGCCAGAACTCCGCTCGCGCTCACTAGCGGGCGACACTATCAGCTCGCCTGAGGGAACAAATGAAGTGCTCCGTGAAGCTTCTGAGGCTGAACCAGCGCAAATGCCTGATGCTGCTTTAGAAAAGCACATAGCTGATGTTGCTTGTGATTTACAGAGCGATGATTCTCAGCCAGTACAAGCTCCTGTTTCTAAATTAGACCAAGCATTGGAACAAGAAGATGTTGCAGGCCACAGTAGTAATTCAGCTGTGCAGATCATTAAGGCGCCCCCGCTTGATTGGCAAGGTTTACAAAGAACTATTGAAGACTCTCAGCATTGCCCAACCTGCCGCAGAGGCAATAGTTTGCTTGGTAGTGGCAGCACGTCCGCTGACTGGGTGTTTATCACTGACGCACCGTCGAGCCAAGGTGTTCAACAGGATATTTTGTTCACCGGGCGCGCTGGCAGTTTATTTGAAGCAATGTTATTAGCGCTCGATTTGAAGCCTGCTGACGTGTACCTTACGTCGGTCTTCAAATGTGCGCCTACAGAAGATTTGGCAGCCACACCACAATGTAACCGTTTGATAGAATGTCAATTAGAGTTACTCAGCCCCGCAGTAATCGTTACCTTTGGCGAATTCTCTGCGCAGGCTGTGCTCAAGGCAAATGAGCCTTTAGATAAACTACGCACTACAGGCCAGCGCTGTGTAAGCACTGGTGTACGGGTGGTGCCAACTTATAGTCCAGCACAAATGTTGGATGAGCCTGCGCTTAAGGCCGACGTATGGAAAGATTTAAAGCGGTGTAGACAGATCGTTCAAGGCTAACATCCTAGGCTCTATGCTTGCTGAGCCATTCCTTGCTATTGAACGCCGAGTTTAAGAGTATGTCAGATGAACTAGATAAAATTTACCCTCTAACAGAGTCGGAACTAATCGCGCGAGACATGCGCGATGACGATCTGACTCGTGTAGTGAGCATCGAATGCAGTGCGCAAGTTAGCCCTTGGAGCAGGCTGTCGTTTGAAGAGTCACTGAATAAGAAAAACTTATGCCGAGTGATAGAGGCTCGCGAGCAGGTTGTTGCTTATCATGTATGTAGTGCTGTTTTGGATGAACTGCATATTCTTAATTTAGTTACCGCCAAGCCACAACAAGGAATCGGATTGGGGCATAGATTAATGCAAGATATTTTGGAACACGCTGATGCGCTCAACAGTCGAAAAGTTTTTTTGGAAGTCCGCGAAAGTAATTCGGTAGCACAAAACTTGTACCTAAAGTGGCAGTTTCGACAAATCGCCTTAAGAAAAGACTATTACCGTATTCCTAATACGCAAGGGGCAAATGATCAAAGCCGCGAAAACGCACTGGTTTTCGTGCGTGATGATTTTTAGGCCGCAGATTGCTTGCGGCCAAGTGAAAGCTAATTTAAAGCGTTAGTCATTACGGTAAGAGACTGATTTAGTCGCAACACTTGGTCTGAGGAAATATTATTCCAAGACAAAAGTTCTTGAAGCCTAACCTTATAGCGCCTCGCTATTGACCAAAGTGTATCGCCACGCTGCACCCGATGAACAACCTTGTTCGAAGTTTGTGCGTTTGAACTAGGCGCTGCAAGAAGTGCACTGCCTCGTACAGGCACAAGCAAGTTGCGCCCAGCGCGAATGCGGTTGCCCCGCAGGTTGTTGGTCTTTTGTAGTGATGCAACACTGACGCCGTATCGGCTGGCAATGCCACTTAAAGTGTCGCCTTGATTAATGCGGTGATTACGAAACTGGATTTGTGGCGCTTTTTTGATAGTGGCCTGAGCTTTGGCGACTAAATCTCCGTTGCCGATGGGTACTAATAAGCGGTGTGGCCCATCGGGTGACGTGGCCCAACGCTTAAAGCCAGCATTTAAATGTCGAAGCATGGCGGGGTCAAGATCAGTGTCAGCCGCAAATTTTTTCAGATCAATCTGGCCAGGTAAGGAAATTACTTCAAAGTAAGGCTGGCTAGCGATCTGAGGCAAGGTTACTTGGTATTTTTCAGGGTTTTGAATGATGTTCTTTAGCGCAATAAGCTTTGGCACGTAACGCTGTGTCTCAGATCGCAAACGTAAATCTAAATAGTCGGTGCCGCGGCGTTTGGCTTTATTCTTCTTGATGGCACGCCTTACCGTGCCAGGGCCGGCGTTATATGCGGCCAACGTCAGAAACCAATCTCCGTCGAACATTTTGTTGAGCTGAGTTAAATAATCCAGCGCAGCGGTAGTTGATGCCAATGCGTCGCGTCGCCCGTCATACCACCAGTCGTCGTGTAGGCCGAAATGCCTTCCAGTGGATGGAATAAACTGCCACAGCCCGCCGGCTTTGGAGCGCGAAACGGCTTCAGGTTTGTAGGCGCTCTCTACCGCTGGCAGTAATGCCAATTCCATCGGTAACTGACGCTTTTCGAGCTCCTCAACGATATGGTATAGAAAAGGAGTGGCACGGAGAAACAAATTATTGAGGTAGGTTGGGTGTTCCGCGTCCCAGCGCTCATATTGAGCAATATATTTTGATTCCAAAGTCGGGAATTCAAAACCTTCACGCAGGCGGTCAAAAAGATCGACAGGTTTGGCGTCGGCAACCGGTTCTGGCGCGACTTCGGCAGCCGCTGTTTCGGCCTCAGAAAGCACAATTTCCTCGTTCTCCACGGAGTTTGACGGCGGGCGCTCGATATCCTCCAGCGCCACTGGTATGGGCGGTTCTGAGGTTTCACTTACGGGGTTTGAACGAAGGTGTCCGCAGGCTGACAATGTCACGATCAGCGGAACCATTAAACAGGCTTTCCAATTCATCGACGAATAGTAATGAGAGGCACTCCGTCAGTCAATGTCGTTGTCCGACATTTCATGTAAGATGGCGTTACTAAATTTTATCGAAGCCCCTATATCGTGGAAAAAAGTCGCATTGATAAGCCGTTATGGCGACACAGTGAATATGCTGCACACTTCTTTGCAGCAGAGCGGCCGTATTTGCAATCCGGGTTGCGGCAAGCGATTGGCCCAATTGCATTGCAAATAGGAAATCAAATTGAACAGCTTGTTGTTGACGAGCTGGATTTGCCTTACTTATTAAGAACCAGCGAGCGCGATGACACGGCTGCGGGTGTTCGATCTGATCCAGCGTTTTTGCCTTTTAATCCTGACTCGTTTTCAACCGTAATTTTACCGCATGTATTGGAGTGGCATCGCTTACCGCACCAGGTGTTGCGCGAGGCGCATCGTGTGTTGATGTCGGAAGGGCATATCGTGTTAACCGGGTTTAATCCAATGAGCTTTTTAGGTATGCAGCGCGTGCTCAGGCCTCGGGCCGTTGAGCATGGCCGCTATTACACACCTAAACGTGTAATCGATTGGCTGCAACTATTGGGTTTTGAAGTGGTCGCGAGTTCCATGTTTCAGTACGCTCCGCTGTCTAGCAGCCCGAGAGTTCAAAGGTCGTTTGCTTTTTTGGAGTCGATTGGTGATCGTTGGTTGCCGATGTTCGGGGGCGGATATATGATTGCGGCCAAGAAGCGTGATGCGGGAACAACTCCGGTTGGTCGTGTTCGATTCAAACAAAGTAAGCCTAAGCTGGCCGCGCGTGCAACGTCGGCGCAGACCTCCGTTAGACATCTTAAGAAGCAGCGATACAGTGACAAAACAAGTTGAGATTTACACCGATGGCGCATGCCGTGGAAACCCGGGGCCGGGTGGTTGGGGTGCCGTTTTGTATTACGGTGACAAGAGTAAGGAGCTGTTTGGTGGTGAACCCGACACTACCAACAATAGAATGGAGTTGATGGCGGCGATTAAAGCCTTAGCCGGTCTAAAACGTGCTTGCGAACTTACCCTGTACACAGACTCTCAATATGTGCGTAAAGGCATTACTGAATGGATTGACGGCTGGAAGAAAAAGGGGTGGAAAACGGCTGCTAAAAAGCCGGTTAAAAACGCAGACTTATGGAAGTTATTAGATGCCGAAGTTGCCCGCCATACAATCAATTGGGTATGGGTAAAAGGGCACGCGGGTAACGCCGGTAATGAGTTAGCGGACGAGTTAGCTAATCGTGGTGTCGATTCTTTATAGGTGATTTCATGAGTAATGAGAATAAACAGGAATACGATCGGCAGATCGTGTTGGATACCGAAACCACAGGTCTGGAGCATCGACAGGGGCACCGTATTATCGAAATTGGTTGCGTCGAGTTGATCAATCGAAAACTAACCGGCAATAATTTTCACCAATACATCAACCCAGATCGAGAGATTGATCAGGGTGCGATCGAGGTGCATGGTATCACCAACGAGTTCTTGGCTGATAAGCCACATTTTAATGACATTTGGGAAAGCATGGTGTCGTATCTAAGCGGCGCGGAATTGATCATTCATAATGCCGCGTTCGACGTTGGCTTTTTGAACGCAGAACTTGAAAAAGTTGACCCGGGTTTGCCTAAAATTGCGCAAATATGCGGGGTTCACGATACTTTATTACAGGCTCGCAAGATGTTTCCGGGGCAGCGCAACGATTTGGATTCACTTTGCCGTCGCTATGAGATAAACAATAGTCATCGAGAGCTGCATGGCGCACTCCTCGATGCCGAAATTCTTGCCGACGTATACCTTGCCATGACTGGTGGTCAGGCAAGCTTATCTTTAGACGCAGCGGCATCAACCAACACCTCCACTGGTGCGGTTCGGCAGGCGATTGATTTTGCTTCTCTGTCATTACCATTGGCTAAAGCCAGTAACGAAGAGCTAGAGAATCATGTAGAATGGCTTGAACGTTTGAATGAAAAAGTTGAGGGGCAGTGTGTTTGGGCACGCCTTAACGAAAAAAAACAACGAGAACAATAACCGTAAATTAGGGTGGCTTCTCTATTATTACTTAGAGATTTGGCCGGTTTTGTTCAACTATTTTGCTTAGCTAGAGTGGTTTTTTAGCTCTCAGTCTATACGGCTCCTTGAAGCCCGATTGTTTGCTTGTTACCGCGCCGTTGAGCGTGCGCTAAATACCATGAAAGACGCTTCCAATATCAAAAAGCTTGCTGGCTATGACCTCTCTGGTTTTAGCTTGATGGGCAGTGACCTCGCTGGCGCGCAGTTGGCGCAGGCCACCTTGCGTGGGGCCAATCTGGCAGGTGCTGACCTGTCTGGTGCAGATTTGAGCGAAGCGGATCTAACTGGCGCTGATTTGTCCGGTGCTGATCTGTATCAAGCGAAGTTAGCCGGGGCGCGTTTAAGTGGTGCAAATTTAAGCCATTGTGATGGTACATCGGCTATTTTCACCGACGCGCATTTGTCTGGCGCGCAATTAGTATCCTCAAAACTGTCTGAGGCGAAGTTTAAGGGGGCTCGGCTTTCGGGTGCTGATTTTACTGATTGTGACTTGTCTGAGGCGGACCTGAGTGACGCTAAGTTAACTGGTGCCGTATTTCGGCGAGCTAATCTAAATCGTGCGACATTTGATCGTAGTAAGTTATTCGGTGCTAAGTTTCAGGAATCAAATCTGAATAACGCGAGTTTTCGCGATGCGGATTTAACCTCCGCGCATTTGCGCAGAGCCGAACTGCAAAACGCCGATTTTTTAAACGCGTCAATGTTTAATGCCGACATGAGTAATGCCAATCTCTCGGCAACCAATTTTGAGACAGCCAATTTAAGGTCGGTGATCATGGCTGGCGCTCAGTTAAAAAATGCGCGCTTTGAAGGGGCCAATTTGGCGAACAGTCGATTAAGCCGCGCCGATTTTTCTGAGGCATCGCTCGAAGAGAGTAATCTTTGGGCGGCAAAAGTGTCTGGCAGTGTGTTCACGGAAGCAAATGTAAAAGCTGCAAACCTGTTGGCAACCGGGTTAAGTAAAGAATTTGCGCTATCCGAGTTTCCTAATCTAAAGTTCTCAAACAAAACCACATGGGATACTGAGCTTTTTAAGCGCAATCGAAATAGCGTGTCTCAATCGCATGCGCGCACAATTGAAAAGGAAGTTAAAAAGCGCGGTTTTTTCTCACGCATCTTTAGTCGTTAAACCGATTAATAAATACGATTATAAAAAAAGGGAGCCTAGGCCATTGCTGTCCCACAGTTCGCCTTAAGTAAAAAAGCCTGAACCCAACTGGTTATAATGATTCTGCGAAGAAAACATGATAACTACGAGGATTCAGGCTTTGTCACATAATAATACGGCATTTCATCAGCTCCTTTCA
>CALKRK010000017.1 GCA_937989675.1 uncultured Arenicella sp.
GTTGCAGTGGATGAGATCATCTCAACCGCATGCGACGTGTTTGCGCCGTGTGCAATGGGCGCGATTCTTAATGATCAAAGCATACCTAAGCTGGCAGCAAAGATTGTGGCCGGTGGCGCGAATAATCAACTAGCCAGTTTGTCACATGCGGTGATGCTAAAGGATCATGGTGTGTTGTACGCACCCGACTTCGTCATTAACGCCGGTGGCATTATCGAAATATGCCGCCAATATCAAGGCTCATCAATGGCTGAGTGCCGCAAGCAAATTGCAAAAATAGGTGAAACACTTACGACTATTTTCAAGCGCAGTGATGACACTGGAAATACCACCGCCGAGGTGGCCGAAGCCATTGCTGAACAACGGTTTAGAGCCTCAGCTGAATACGACAAAGTGAGCAGTGTCGCTTAGTGAGTGCCAAGCCGTATTCTATACTCGGCTAAAATCATCCGTTACTATACCCAGTCTGAATGCGGCGACAGTGTGTTGCCGTAAATATATGTGGATGGAGTAGTAGGGGTTTTATGATAGTTGTCCCAGTGGAACGAAGGATCGATTGGAGCCGCCCGCCGATTGTTTTAATTGCTTTGGTTGTTGTCAATTTATTGGTGTTTGTTTTTTATCAGAGCGGCGACAATGAAGTAGTAGAGCAGGCGGTTGATGTTTATCAATTCAATAAACTTCTGGAGGTAGAGCTGCCGGCGTATCGAGCATACTTAAAGAAAGTTGCGCCCAATGAAGAGCTAGACGTCACCGACCCAAATTTAGTTTGGTACATGGTAACCGACACTAACTTTAGTAAGTTTCTTAACGATCACAATCGACGTTATATTCGAGCCTCTCAGCGTACTAAGTGGGTGCGCGCACGCGCTAAAGTCGATGAGCTAACCGGGAAAATCAGTTCCAATGCGCTCGGTTTAGATGCCTTTGATATTGGGGTTGTGACTTTGTTTAGTCATCAATTTTTACATGGCGATATTTTTCACTTATTAGGCAATATAGTATTCTTGGTGCTCACTGGTTTCGCAGTTGAGGCCGCGTTAGGTAGCCGTAAGTTCCTTGCTTATTATCTAATTTCAGGGGTCGGTGCCGGCTTGTTGTTTGCCCTATACAGGGTCGCTTCCGGTGAACCGAGCGGTAGCCTTATCGGTGCTTCGGGTGCGATATCCGGGGTAATGGCCATGTACGTCGTGCTGTATGGAACACGCAAGATCGAATTCTTTTACTGGCTGTTTGTATTAACGGGTTATTTCCGCGCAGCGGCGATTATCATGCTGCCTGCATACATTCTCAAAGAGCTTTACTTTTTACTGTTTACCGATGGGTCTAACGTCGCCTACACCGCGCATATTGGTGGGTTTATCACCGGTGCTGTATTGGTATACATAACTAAGTCTTTGTTGAGTAAAACCATTGATGAAGACTACCTTGAAGGTCCGGTGGTTATGCGTGACCCTCACCTGGAGAAACTGCAATCGTTGTACTCGCAAATGGGGCAAGGCGATTTTAATCGGTCTTGGGAAATGCTGAAATCGCTTAAGAAATCGCGCCCAAATGACTCTGAACTGATCGAAATAGAGTTTAATTTAGTTCGAGCTTTACAGGCAGACCGTGCAGATGAATACCTAATTAGGCGGCTGGGTAAGCGTGGTAACAACCGCAATATTCTAGTGGCTCAATCAAGCCTCTGGCGGCGCATGAATAAAGAGCAGCAAGCGAATTTGAGCCCCACTCAAAAATACGCATTGATAGACGCCTTGCTTGAAATTGAACAGGCGGAGGCCATTGAAAAAATTTACCAGTCATTAGAATCGGTTAAGGGTAACGAACAAGAATTGGCCACGGTCGCGCGCAAAATATCCAATTACTATAAAGGTAGGGGCGACCATAATAAATCAACCGCTTATGACCAGCATGCACGCGACTTTATGAACGCGAGTTTCGCATTGCCAGCAAGTGAGGGCGAACGATGACACACTGTAAATATCACCCGCTCAGCGCTGGTACTCAATTTTGCAGCCAATGCGATGCGGCGTATTGCGATGATTGCTCAGATGAGTCTGCTCTCAGACGCAATAGTCGCGAAAACTATCGCTGTTTTGTCTGTAGCCAATATCTGGATGAAATTCCGAGCGACTCTTCAGTGCCTCCATTTTGGCGTCATTTGGGGCGTGTTTATCAGTACCCTATCGGTTTATCGGCGATTGCGGCCATTTTGTGTATGTCGTTTTTGTCGGCGCTACTTTCTGGTTTTGGTTTATTTCAGTTAGTGCCGGCAATCGGAATCACTTTATACGGTTTTGCCTGCCTGCGCGAAACGGCGCATGGCAAGCTAAGCGCACCTGAGTTTTCTGAGTGCTTCGAAGGTTCGGTTGGCCCCGTTTTTAGTATGCTCTTTCTCGTGATTGTCGCGACAGTTATGACCATCTTCGCTGCTTACGTATTTGGCATTGGCGTTAGCTGGTTGTTTATGTTTTTCTTTGTTGTGACCTTGCCGGCCGCAATAATAGTGTTAATCCTAGAGGAGAAACTTTTATCCGCGCTTGATCCTATTAGGCTGATCTCCGTCGTTAAAGCGATTGGTACTTCCTATTTCGTGATGTTGTTGTTTTTGATCATAATGATGTCATCAGTAGGTTTTTTGGCGTCGTTATTTGACCAGTCTTCGCCCACCTTTTTTGGTGTGTTGATTCAATCGGTTATCAGTAACTACTATTTCGTGGTTGAGTTCCATATTCTTGGTTACATTGTATTTCAGAATCAACACAAGCTCGGCTTTGGTGCCTCAAAGGTGGAGCGTGATATTAAGTTTAGGACGGACGAAAAATGGCTAAACGCCAAGATCGAAACCCTGGTGAAAGCGGGCAACTACGATTTGGCGATTGAGTCCAGTAAAAAGCAAATTCGAGACGGTAATGCGCAAATGTGGCAGTGGGCCCGTTGCTTTAAGTTGATGACTACGGGTACCAATTTCCGAGAGCTTAGCGAGTTTGCGCCAAAATATTTTCAAAAATTGGGCGCTATGCAACAAGAAGATACCGCCGCGGACGCTTACGTACTGGTTAAAAAGCGTATTGCTGAGTTTAAGATTGCGGACCCAAGCCAATGCCTAAAAGTTGCCGAGAGCCTATTCAATATAGGTCGTTACGGCTATGTAGTTGAGATGCTAAGCGATTTTCATACTCGCAGTCAGGATCTAGAGCAAATTAAGCAATCACTGCGGTTGTTGAGTGGTAGTTACAAAAACATCCCTGGCAAGGAAAAAAAGGCCAAGTTCTATCAAAGCGTCTACGAGTTAAAAAACCAGCCCGCTTAGCTTGCTTGACGGTTTGCCAAACAGATATGATCAACCCACACGAAAATCAACCTTAAGAGGACTCACATGCGTCAACTTCTATCTGCCTTGTTATTAGGCTTAGCACTCGCGGCTTGCGGAAACCAATCTGAGACAACGGCAACACAATCAGACGTGGCGCCAGCGCCAGAACCCGTTAGCTCAGTAGCCGATGAAAAAACGGAAACTGAAAAGCTGAATGAATGGTTCGAAGTGAAGTACGAAGAAGAACTCATGATGAGCCCAATGGCGTTAACCTTTCAGGGGCGAAAGGAGCGTTACGATGAAATCGATGATATGAGCGCCCAAGCTGAAGACGAACAGCTAGAATGGAAGAAACAAAGCGTTGCAGAAATGAAAACCAAGTTTGATTACAACAAACTTACCGATGACGCAAAGCTCTCCTATGACCTATGGGAGTATCAATACGACATCGCTGCTCAGGGCATGAAGTTCAGAGATAGCGGTTATGTATTTACGCAGATGAACGGTGTGCAGTCGTTTATACCTACCTTTATGATGAGCTTCCATCGCGTTGATGATCAAAAGGACATGCAAGCTTATGTTGCTCGTTTATCTGCACTTGGCCGCGCTATGAATCAATTAGTTAATCGAGCGAAAGCCAACGCCGCTGCCGGTACCCGGCCACCTAAATTTGCTTATGAAATTGTAAAGAAAGAAGCACAAGCAATTATCTCCGGCAAGCCATTTGATGAAAGTGAGAATGACTCATCGCTTTATGCTGACGTAAAAGGCAAAGTAGATGCACTGCTGGAGAAATCGGCGCTGACGCAAGAGCAAGCCGATAAGCTACTTGCTGACGCACAAACCGCTTTGCTTGATGATTTTGCTCCCAGCTACCGAAATTTGATCGCTTTTGTCGACGAGGATATCGCAAACACGACTGAACAAGCGCAAGGTGCGCATGCGCTACCAAATGGCGCCGCGTTCTACGAGTATCGCCTCAAGTCGATCACCACGACGGACATGACGGCCGAGGAAATTCACCAACTTGGTTTGAGTGAGGTCGCACGCATCCGAGCTGAGATGGAAGCGATCAAAGAGAAAGACGGTTTCGAAGGCACTTTGCAAGAGTACTTTGCGCTTATTCGGGATAGTAAGGACGACGAAAAATACTACTTCAAGAATACTGATGAAGGTCGTCAAGCGTATATTGATCAGGCGACCGCCGCGATTGATACCATCAAAAGTGAGTTACCGAACTACTTTGGAATTTTACCAAAGGCGGACTTGGTGGTTAAACGGGTTGAACCGTTCCGAGAGCAAGATGGTGCGCCGCAGCACTATTATCCGAGCACGCCCGATGGTTCGCGGCCTGGGATCTATTACGCGCACCTTTCTGACATGGCAACAATGCCAAAGAATGAGTTAGAGGTCATTGCTTATCACGAGGGCCTGCCCGGCCACCATATGCAGATTGCGATTGCGCAAGAGTTGGAAGGTGTACCGACGTTTCGTACTCAAGCGCGCTTCACCGCGTATTCAGAAGGGTGGGGGCTTTACAGCGAGGCATTAGCTAAAGAAATGCCAGGCACCTTCACCACCTTGGGTTCTGATTTCGGACGACTAGGTAGTGAGATATGGCGGGCAATTCGTTTGGTTGTTGATACCGGAATGCACCATAAAAAATGGAGCCAGCAGCAGGCGGTTGATTTCTTTTCCGAGAACTCGCCAGCGCCACTTGGAACGATTGAAACCGAGATTCGGCGTTATCTGGTTTGGCCTGGACAAGCGACCGCCTATAAAGTGGGTATGATCGATATTCAGCGGTTGCGCAAAATGGCTAAAGACGAATTGGGTGACAAGTTCGATATCAAAGCGTTTCACGACACCATTCTTGGCGGTGGAGCCCTACCGCTTAGCATGCTTGAGCGCCAGGTTAAGAATTGGATAGCCAGTCAGAAATAATGCTATTACGTTGCTACTCTGGTATCCCTATCAGAGTAGCAACACGTATCCGAGTTAATCGGAATTTAATATGATTAATCTCAAGTGGCGCACGGCTGATCAGATCATTGGCCAGAGTTATATGAAACGCTGGCATTTGCTGAGAAAGCCAGGAATTCGTAATCTCTACTTGCATAAATATCTCGGCAGTGACGACGACCGGGCACTGCATGATCACCCCTGGGAGTCTTGGAGTATTTTGCTTTGGGGGCGGCTCACCGAGATAACCGATAAGGGCGAAAAACGGATTTGGCCTTTGATACCAAAGTATCGTTCAGCTGAATACAGTCATCGCTTGATCCTTAAAAGCCGGCGCGCGCTTACTCTATTCTACACCGGCAAGAAAACGCGGGAATGGGGCTTTCACTGCCCAAAGGGCTGGGTTCACTGGACGCAGTTCACTGACGAAGCGGGTAACCAAACAGGCGCAGGCTGCGGTGAAGAGTGATATGTATTTGCAAATGCAAACCTAAATAGGAATGATTGACATTAATAAAATCCTTTAAAATCAATAATTTAGTGATATTTTTGTGAATGGATAAGGCGCTTTTAGCGTATACTCCCAAACCTACCAAATTATTCTTGCTTGTTTATTAAAAGGTTAAATCATGAAAGCAAAAGAAGGCGTTATCGACTTACTCAATGAAGCTCTAAAATTGGAGTTAACGGCAATTAACCAGTACTTCTTGCACGCCCGCATGTACAAGAACTGGGGCTTGGAAAAGCTTAACGAAAAAGAGTATGAGGAGTCTATTGATGAGATGAAGCACGCAGATATGCTGATCGAGCGTATTTTGATGCTCGAAGGCTTACCGAATTTACAAGACTTAGGTAAATTGTATATCGGTGAGAACGTGCTGGAAATGTTGCAATGCGACCTTCGTTTAGAGACAGAGGCGATCCCCATGTACAGAGATGCTGTCGGCCATTGTGAAAAGGTGGGTGATTACGTCACGCGCGATTTATTTTCGTCCATTCTTGAGAGCGAAGAAGAGCACTACGATTGGTTGGAAACGCAAATCGAATTGTTTGGCAAAGTAGGCGAGCAGAACTATTTGCAGTCTATGATGTAAGCTAAGCAAAACACATTGCATAAAAAAGGCCGGTTAGCCCTTAGGGTAACCGGCCTTTTTTAAAGGTTTAAGTCAGCCTTACAAGCTCTCAGCGTTCTCGGCTAAATACTCAGCCACGCCTTCAGTAGTGGCTTTCATACCTGTTTCGCCTTTCT
>CALKRK010000018.1 GCA_937989675.1 uncultured Arenicella sp.
CGAATACTGTATATCGGATTACTTTGGCCCACTCGGCCTATCCACAACTCCGCTAAGATAAGGGGAAACGCAACCAATATGACGCAAGCTATATAGACCCAAAGAAACGTCCCGCCATGCGTGCCAAGCTCATACGGAAACTTCCACACATTGCCCAACCCAATTGAAGAGCCTACCGCCGCTAAGAAAAAGGCCGTGTAGGACCCCCAGGACGCACGCGGACGCACGCTGGTGTTATTGTTATGAGAATCTGAATTTGCCAAGTTTTTTTGATTTCGTTTTATGCGTAACGGCGTTATCATTCCGTTCCTGAACCGTAACGTAAACCACTCCCAATGGCAAAAGCAAAGAAACCAGCCCCAAATACCATTGCCAGCAACAAAAAGGCGCGTTTTGATTTCTTCATCGAAGAAGAATTTGAAGCCGGTCTAGCCCTGGAAGGCTGGGAAGTGAAAAGCATGCGTGCTGGCCGAGTACAACTTAAGGAAAGCTACGTTATTATCAATAATGGAGAGCTATTCTTGTTTGGTGCGCATATTTCGCCACTCACATCAGCCTCCACCCATGTGCAAGCCAACCCTGTTCGCAGCCGCAAGCTGTTAATGAAGCGTTATGAGATAAGCCGTCTAATTGGCCAAGTTGAGCGCGCCGGTTATACCTTAGCGCCGCTTAGTTTGTATTGGATTCGAGGCCGAGCTAAGTTAAAGATCGGCCTCGCCAAGGGTAAGAAGCAACACGATAAACGTGCGAGCATCAAAGACCGCGACTGGAAACGCGAGCAACAAAGGATACTAAAAGGCGGCTAAATAATACTCACACCAAAGAACTTTAGCAGTACGGTGCTAATAAAAACAAATAGCAAGATAACTGGCACAAAGGTACCGAGCGCCAAATTCACGTAGGACTTGGTAAATGACGTATCAAAATCTTCGTCGCCCACGCTCATTTCTTGATTCAAATTATTGCGTCGCCAGCGATAAATAACGAATAGGCAGACAATCAATCCGTTTAACGGCAAAATTGTTTCGTAAAAAATATCAATAACCACATCAAAGAACGACTTGGTTTGACCAGCGTATTCGACGAACTCGGTAAAGAACGACACCATTCCAAACGAGACCGTTGAGGCTAATACTAATAATGCCGCTGACGCTCCCAGAGCCAATACGCTCTTAAATCGACTGTATTTCAATTCATCCTGAAAAGCCGAAATCGGCACCTGCAATATCGAAACTTGAGATGTTAAAGCAGCAAAAAACACCAAAAGGAAGAATGCACTGGCGAACAAAGAAGCGCCGACATAGCCAACTAAGGTTTGTAGCGACAAGAAAATCTTAGGAAGGAATGAGAATACCAGCGATACCGACGATGACGAAAGCTCGTCGGTGTTAGTCTCGGGGTTAAACACGAAAATCGCTGGCAAGATCAACAACCCGGCGAAAAAAGCGACTGAAGTATCCACTGCTGCGACCATTTTCGCACCGCTAGAAATACTTTCCCGCCGACTGACGTAAGAACCATAAGTAATCAGTATTCCCATCCCTAACGACAGTGAAAAGAAAGCCTGACTCAAAGCAAGGTTAACGACTTCCAAATTAATTTTTGAAAAGTCGGGCACCAGATAGTACTTAACTCCAACAAACGCGTTTGGTAGCGTTAGTACAAAAATTGTAAGTAGCAATAGCATTACAAACAAAGACGGCATCAATACCTTGGCGAGGCGTTCAATACCTTTTTGCACACCAGAGTTCAAAATAATACCAACCAAAACAGTGAGTATCACAAGGTAGATAAACACACCATATGAATTGATAAACTCACCAAAGTAGCCTGGGTCGGCCATCGCTTCTAGATTACCGCTAACCGCACCAATAAAATAGCCGAGTAGCCATACCGTTAATACTTGGTAAAACACCGCAATCATAAACGGCGTAATCAGTGCAAGCCACCCTCCGAAACGCCACGGCGACTTATCGCCAGCCACCGCTTTATAAGCACCTAGGGGGTTTCGCTGAGTGTGCCGGCCAAGCGACATTTCCGCCATCATAACGGGCAAGCAAATGAAAACCACAAAAGCGGCATAAATCAATAAAAACGCCGCCCCGCCACTTTTAGCTGCATTCACAGGGAAGCCAACCAAGTTTCCTATGCCAACCGCAGACCCGGCTGCAGCAAGAATAAAGCCAAGTCTTGAACGAAATTGTTCTCGTTGGTTACTCATATTAAGTTCCTTTGGAATATTGTTTTTTTATAATGATCGCAGTCTATCTTTTGAAAAGTCTCATCACAAGGGCTTCTCTTCGTTCACTTTATTATTCTCGAATGGAAGAAACCTGCAAACAGCATCTTAACAATGAATGACATACTGTTTTTCGATGGAAGGTGCCCAATCTGCGCTCACGAAATCAAGTTATTACGCCGCTTTAACGGCGGCAACCTAGAGTTCATAGATATTCATTCAGTTGAATTTAACGAGTTAGGCATCGACAAGACCCCACAGGAGTTACTTGCGTTATTGCATCTAAAGACCGCAGCCAACAATTGGGTTAAAGGGCTCGATGCAACGGTTCAAGCTTGGGGCCATACTCGCTTCGGCTGGCTATTTAAACCATTACGCTGGCCATTAATTAAACCAATTGCGGACTACTTATATCTCAAATGGGCGGCACGCCGGGTATGCAAACTCGCTTACCATTAACGCGGTAATCTAGATTTCGGGTTAATCGCAACACAGGGAAGTATTGCCAAGTTAATAGTCAGCTCGAGCACTAACGAGCGAACACGCTCGCATCTAAAAAACCGCCCACAGCCTGAATCGGCTTGACGTTTCGTCCGTCACTGACCCACGCCGCAATCGCGTAACTCGGTGCCGTTGAACTGGGAACCGGTATCTCGCCCTGCCAATACCCAGATTGAGCGGTTGCATACTGAGATAAACCCAATACTACGAAGTCGTGTTTTAAAGTTTTACCGCGATTTTCGCCGCGCTGCACTTCGGTTTCAAGGTTCAAGCCTAGCACCGCAACATTAAGCACAGAAGCTTGCGTATTCGTTTCTATATGAGAATACGAAGCCATGAAACGGCGGTCATTTGCGACACTTATCTTCAGCGCGCCAACTTTTTCAGCATTAGCCTTAATCGATTTAGCAAATGGCCATCCTCGCCACTCATCCCCATTTCGCCGCACACCTGGAGTGTATACAGTCGCTTCATTATATTCCTTAGCATAGCGGCGTTGTCGTTGACTGAACTCCTTGCTCGCAAATCGGTCTTTCCAGCCAATATAATCCCAGTAGTCAACATGAAATGCTAACGGCACGAAACCTTGCCAAAGTTCAGGGTCATTTTGCAAGCGCGACAACCATCTATCTGCTGGAGGGCAGCTGCTGCAGCCCTCTGAGGTGAATAGCTCGATCACGGAAACCTGTGTTTCACCGCTATCAAATTGTTGTGCCTTTAAGGGCTCGCTCATCAAAAATACAGCGAGAAAAATTACTGAAAGAAACTTCATTGGTAGCGCCTCATTTTGCAGTCTCAAAACTGGTTTTACTATTATCTTGAGACACGCATAAGGCTTACTTCATTACATTATTCGATAACCGATGCCTTTATTACATTCGCGATATTATTAATCGCCACAAGTCTTGTACTATGCTTACGCACAAGCATTATGATTTCTCGAGTCGGCGCTGGATTGCGAAATGACAAGAACCTCACACCATCTGTTGGTTTGCGAGCGGCGAGTTCAGGTATCAAGGTCATACCAGCGCCAGTTGCCACCATATGCAACAAAGTGTCCATGCTAGTCGCTTGGAACCGTCCATCTTCCTTCGCCCCCGCTGAAAAACAAACACCAAGCGCCTGATTTCTTAAACAATGGCCATCTTCTAGCATTAACACAGAGCGATTTTCAAGCACGTCCAAGCCAACAGGGTTTGTGTTAACCGCCAAAACGTCTTCGGAGGCGACCGCCAGTTTCATTTCTTCCTCATAAAGAGGAAGCTCTTGCACAGGATGCTGCCAATCTAATTTCGCCAACACTACCGCGTCTAACTCGCCTTTAAGCAACTTCTCAATCAGCTGGTTAGTTTGCAATTCATACAAATAGAGCGAAGCTTTCGGAAACTGCTTAGACAGCTCCGGCATAACAAGCGGCAATAAAAATGGCCCAACCGTCGGTATCAAACCTATATGGAACTCGCCCGCCATTGGATCATCGTTTTCTTTAGCAAGATTGCGAATACTCCCAACGGTTTGTAAAATTTCACGCGCCTGAGTGACCACCTTTTCTCCTAATGGCGTGAATAGCACCTGGCGTGTTGACCGTTCAATCAACGAAACGCCTAACTCATCTTCGAGCTTTTTGAGTTGGCCACTCAAAGTTGGCTGACTCACAAAACAACGTTCAGCCGCTTTGCTAAAGTTATTTAAATCATAGACCGCAACTAGGTACTGCAAATCTCGTATATTCACATCAACCCACCAAGCACAACGATAACATTAATAATAGCCTCATCAGTTTTCAACATTGCCATTACGCTTGAGCGGCCTGACCAAACTATCCAGTCCTTCAATTTTTAGCGCTAGGCATAACTTCATTAATTCACCCAATTCGCCATCGGGGAACTCATTTTTTTGAAACCAAAAAAGATACGCTTCAGGTAAATCAATTAATGCTCTGCCGGCGTATTTTCCGAACGGCATTTGCCAACGAGCGAGCTTAATCAGATCTTCTTGTGAAAACCCAAGCTGCAAGCCGGTGTTTGAAGACTCATCATGCATAATCAATAACGGCACGGGGCTTACGCCCTGTGCCTAAATCTCTGACGTATTTTTTAGTTCTTAATCAATTGAGAACCGCTCACGCTGAAATATCTTTCAGAAACTCCTCTAAATCATCGGAACCACCTATATTTTGTCCATCGAAGAACACTTGTGGCACTGTCGCATTACCTGAAATCGCCTTGACGCTTACCGAAGTGGCATCTTTACCAAGTACAATTTCCTCAAAACCAATACCTTTATCGGTTAACAAGGCCTTCGCTTTTGCGCAATATGGGCAGCCTGGCTTAGTAATAATCGCTACCGATGACGGCTTGCGAGCTGCAGGGTTTATGAAATCCAACATAGTGTCAGCATCAGAAACCTCAAAAGGGTCTCCAGGTTTGTTCGGTTCTACGAACATTTTTTGAACTACTCCATTTTTCACCAACATTGAGTACCGCCAAGAACGCTTACCGAAACCGAGGTCTTCTTTGCCTACGAGCATACCCATGCCTTCAGTGAATTCACCATTGCCGTCTGGAATAACAGTAATGTTTTCTGCTTCTTGGTCCTGCTTCCAGGCATTCATCACAAAAGTATCGTTGACGCTTAAGCACAAGATATCGTCAACACCATTTTCAGCAAAAGTCGCTGCTAGTTCGTTGTAGCGCGGTAAATGCGTCGATGAGCAAGTCGGGGTAAAGGCGCCGGGTAGTGAAAACACCACGACAGTCTTATCTTTAAATAGTGATTCGGTATTGATATCTACCCATTGGTCGTTTTCTCGAACTCTAAAGGTAACCGAAGGAACGGTCTGGCCGATCATCGAATCGAGAGGTGATTTTTGTAGTGTTGCATCTGACATTAGGTTTCTCCTAGCTATGTCTGTGTAAGTTAATGCGTGGATAATAGCGATTTACAAAAACAAGGTTAAATCGTTTATTTGTTTAAATTATATAGTTTTTACCTATATATTGAACTCTGATCAATCTGCCCGTTAATGTTTTGTGGTTCGCTCTATGGTGATTAGGAAGTTTTTATTGCTTGATACGCCGCGAGTGCATCTGTCCTAGCCTGTTTGTGCTCAACTATTGGGTATGGATACGTTTTACCTAAAGTGACACCAGCCAATTGCAACGTCATTGGGTCAGCCTCCCAAGGTTTATGTATATAACGCTGTTCTAATTTCGACAATTCCGGTACCCATTTTTTAACGTACGCGCCAGCTTTATCAAACTTCTCGCCCTGTAGCACAGGGTTAAATATACGAAAATAAGGTGCTGCATCTGCACCGCAACCGGCTACCCATTGCCAACTCGCCGTATTATTTCCGATATCGGCATCGAGTAATGTATCCCAGAACCAATCTGCCCCCACCCGCCAATGTGTTCGCAAATGCTTAGTTAAAAAGGACGCCACAACCATGCGTACGCGATTGTGCATATAACCGGTTTGCCATAACTCTCGCATACCCGCATCAACAATGGGGTAACCGGTCTTTCCGGCTTTCCAGGCAGCGACTAATGTCTCGTCTGAGTCCCAAGGGAAATCATCGAATTTAGAGTTGAAAGGCTTTTCCAGTATGTGCGGAAAATGCACGAGCAAATAACGCGCATACTCGCGCCAACCTATTTCAGAAAGAAACTTCTGCCCATTTTTATGATCTACCTCGCCAGTCGTTATCGAGTTATTAACGTCAAACCAAAGTTGCTTAACGCTGATTTCCCCAAACGCTAAATGAGGCGATAAAAGCGACGTATTCACCTGTGCTGGAAAATCTCGGCCTTCCTTATAATACATGACGGCACTTTCTAAAAATGTTTCCCAGCGGCTTTGAGCCCCATCCTCACCTGGGTGCCATTCGCTCTCGAAGCTTGAGGCCCAATTGGGATTAGTCGGCAGTAAACCCCAGTCATCTAATAATTCTGAATCAACAATGCAATTGGTTGGTTTGATATGCGGAACCGATAAAACCGGTGACGGCGATAATATCGACAAGCAATGCCGCCAAAACGGAGTAAA
>CALKRK010000019.1 GCA_937989675.1 uncultured Arenicella sp.
TTAGACACAATCACGGTCTTAGCATTCCAGACTTCTAACACGGGCATACCCGCAATGGGGCTGTTAGGATTCTCTAACGCTGCAGGGTTTACAATGTCATTGGCACCAATAACCACAACCACATCGGCTTCAGGCAGGTCGTCATTGATCTCGTCCATTTCTAACACAATGTCGTATGGCACGTTCGCTTCAGCCAGCAATACGTTCATGTGCCCAGGCATGCGGCCCGCTACAGGATGAATCGCAAATTGCACATTCACGCCTTTCTCGCGTAACTGCTTTGTCAAATCAGAAACTGCATGTTGAGCGTTAGCCACCGCCATACCGTAACCTGGCACGATCACCACCTCTTTTGCATCGGCCATCAGTTGAGCAACTTCGTCCGCTTGAATTGGCACGGCTTCTCCTTGCTCACCTTCTTCCTCACCACCACCGGATGTAGTACCAAATCCGCCCATAATCACACTGACGAAATTTCGGTTCATAGCTCGGCACATGATGTAACTCAGAATCGCACCAGAACTACCAACAAGCGCGCCAACAACAATGAGTAAATCGTTCGATAACATAAAGCCTGTTGCCGCGGCGGCCCACCCCGAATAACTGTTTAGCATCGAGATCACTACCGGCATATCAGCGCCACCAATGGCCATAACCATATGCACGCCAAACGCAAACGCCAGCAAGGTCATCAAAACCAATGGCAACGTTCCACCGTCGTGACCAACAGATAGAAACCACCAGCATAATAAGATAGCGAGGCCTAACAGACCAAGATTAAGCATATGTCGAGCTGGTAACAACAAAGGTTTGCTACCAATACGACCGCTCAACTTACCAAATGCGACGACTGATCCGGTAAAGGTAACCGCACCAATTAGAATACCGAGATACACTTCAACATTATGAATCGTCGCTTCAACACCCCATAAGTCATTGGCTGGGTCAAAAAAGCTGGCGAAACCAACCAATACCGCAGCCATGCCCACAAAGCTGTGTAAAATTGCAACCAGCTCTGGCATTTGTGTCATTTCAACCTTGGCGGCAAAGCGTGCGCCAATAGCACCACCGATAACCATCGCAACAATCAGCCAACCATAAGCATCGACGTTTTCGTTCATAATCGTTGCGAACACGGCAAGCGCCATCCCAATGATGCCGTACCAGTTACCGCGACGAGAGGTTTCCTGATTACTCAAGCCAGACAGGCTGAGAATAAACAGAATGGCGGCAGCAATGTAGGCCGCTGTAATAGTTCCCATTTCCATGATTCTCTCCCCTTAACCTTTGCTGAACATTTTCAGCATGCGTTGAGTTACTAAAAACCCACCGGCAATGTTGATCGAGGCAATGAGTATCGCGATAAACGCGAGAAACACCACCAAACCGGACGTGCTGGAAATCTGCAACAAGGCGCCAACAACAATGATGCCGGAGATTGCATTCGTTACACTCATCAATGGTGTGTGCAGCGAAGGCGTCACACTCCAAATAACTTGATAGCCAACAAAACAGGCCAAAACAAACACAGTAAAATGGCTCATAAAATCCGGTGGCGCAACTGACCCAACACCCAACAGTGCCAGCAAACCCAGCCCCATGGCACCAAATGTCATTTTAGCCTTGGTCGCCGCGCTCATTTCGGGAGCCGGTTCTGGCGCAACAGGCGCTGGCTTGGGTGCTGCCTGCGGTGCCGCTGATAGCTTCGGCGCGGGCGCTGGCCAGGTAACCTTGCCCTCGTGGACTGCTGTAGCCCCTCGAATCACTTCGTCTTCCATGTTGATATCGATCACGCCGTCTTTTTCAGGCGTTAGATCGGTCAACATATGACGCAAGTTAGTGGAATACAACTGCGAAGACTGAGTAGCTAAACGGCTCGGGAGATCTGTGTAACCGATAATCTTAACGCCTTTGTGAGTCACAATTTTGTCGGCTTTTGACAGCTTACAGTTACCACCCTGCTCCGCCGCCAAGTCAACGATCACACTGCCCGACTTCATGCTCTCTACCATATCAGTGGTAATTAGCTCTGGCGCTGGACGCCCCGGTATCAGTGCAGTGGTAACGATGATATCGATCTCTTTACATTGCTCACGAAACATCGCCATTTCGGCGTCGATAAACTCCTTACTCATGGTTTTGGCGTAACCGCCTTCACCGGAGCCATCTTCTTCAAACTCAAGCTCTAAGAATTCGGCACCCAAGCTTTCTACTTGTTCTTTTGCTTCAAGCCGCGTGTCGAAAGCACGCACGATTGCGCCCATACTTTTCGCTGCACCAATGGCCGCCAAACCGGCAACTCCAGCACCAATCACCATGACTTTGGCGGGCGGCACTTTGCCAGCGGCGGTGACTTGACCAGTAAAGAATCGGCCAAACTGATTTGCCGCTTCGACAATGGCACGGTAACCACCAATGTTTGCCATTGAGCTTAGTGCGTCCATTTTCTGCGAACGCGATAAGCGCGGCACGCAATCCATAGCGATCACGTTTACTTTCGCATCGGCCAATTTACTCAACAGCTCTTCGTTTTGGGCGGGCCAGAAAAAACTGATTAACGTGGTACCGGCGGCTATCTTGCCAGCCTCATCTTCGGTCACCCCACGTACTTTCATAAGAATATCGGTATCCGACCATATGTCGTCACCCTTTACGACCTCGACACCTGCGTCCTTATAATCCGCGTCACTGAACTCGGCAGCCTTACCAGCACCGGCTTCAATGCGCAATGTATGGCCCAGCTTTTGGATATGAATGGCCGATTCTGGCGTTAACGCTACGCGCTTTTCGCCTTTAAACGACTCCTTCGGAATACTAATTATCATAGTGTTTCTCTCCGCATGTTGTCTTTGAGTAGTGTCATAATTTTATGATCAGTTTAACTAAGTTGGCAGATTATACGAGTCACGGCCACTTTTGCCAGCCTTCGCAAGACGAGAAGCGTACTATATCTGCAATTATTGCCATGAATGGGCGCTTCTGTTTGTTGCTCTGAACGCTCCTTACCCTATAATGACCCCTAATATGGGGAATTCTATTACTGAACTATTGCACTCGTTCACTACACTCGACCTATTCACGATAGGCGCCAGTTTGTTGCTGTTTTTTGCGGCTCACCCGTTTTCCAAATGGCTAAACAAAGACGAAGGCTTGGTCGCACGCGTCAGCATGATGCGAGCACTGAACTTTCTGATTATTGTCGCAGTGCTGGCCAATGTGTTTTTGCTGCATAAAAGCGACTGGCTTGCCAAGACCACACAGTGCTTGATTGTCGTTTACTTCGCAATTCTTGCGACACAAGTAATCAACTTCTTTGTACGCAGGCGATTTGGCCGTAAACGCAAATCGAATAACAAGACCACCATATCCGACACCTACTCGAGCCGTGGCCTGAGCCTGTTCGTGGCCGCAGTAATCAGTGTTGTTGCCTTAGTTAGCTGCCTACGAATACTCGGCTTGAATTCCTTGCTTGAGGCCGGTGGCGCGCTCGGCATAATCGGGTTATTTCTAGCTATGACTCAGGGCTCGTGGGCACCGGACATCATCAGTGGCTTGATTATCCTAAATAGCCGCTTGTGTGAAGAAGGCGACGTGGTTCAGTTCAATATGGATGGCTCAAAGATAGTTGCCTCTGTATTCAAGACCAAGCTGTTTCACACCGAGTGCTTAGACCTCGCCAATAATCACCGACTGATGGTTCGCAACGCCAAACTACGAGACTACGGCTTACAGAACTTGTCGCGGTTCGCATCGGCCAAAGGCTTACGCGAATGTATGATGTTCAATATCGATTACAAACACTCTCAAAACGAAGTAACTGAAATGATTCACCGCGCCTTTGCCGAGATCGACAAAGCAGAAGGCATGCGCGAAGAACAATTCGAACCTGAAGTGCTAGTGCATGACACTGGCGACTATGCGGTGACATGGGCCGTTTTTTACTACATTAAGGACGTTAAACGCCTGCTCAAAATCAAGCAGATTTTCCGAGCTTATATTCTCGCCGAATCAGTTCGTTCTAATATCTCGCTTTCCACACCGATGTTGCAAAATAATGAAGTGGTCATCAGCAAGCAAGCCGAAGCCGAATAGCACGAGTTTCGAACCCACAATTTAAAGACCACACCTGCCGTTTCACATCCCTTATAATAAGCGGTTTCGATAGCCGTCACTGATTCAAACTGATGAGTAAACCTACCCCAAATCATTTTCTTCGCAGCATTGCCAAGAACGACTTAGCCAATGGCAAGCATGAATATGTGTATACGCGTTTTCCGCCTGAACCAAATGGCTACCTGCACTTGGGGCACGCAAAGTCTATTTGCCTAAATTTTGGCTTAGCTGAAGACCTTGGTGGCAAATGCAACCTGCGCTTTGACGACACAAACCCAGAGAAAGAGAACCTTGAATTTGTTGAATCGATTCGAGACAGCGTCGAATGGCTTGGTTTTGAATGGGAGAAGCTGTGCTATGCATCAGATTACTATGATCACTTGTACGGCTTTGCTCTGGAACTCATCGATAAAGGATTGGCCTACGTTGACGACCTAAATGCCGAACAAATGCGCGAGTATCGCGGCACGCTGACTGAACCTGGCACAAACAGCCCAAGCCGTGAAAGACCCGTTGCCGAGAACCGTGACTTGTTCGAACGAATGCGCGCAGGCGAATTTGCTGAAGGCGCGTACACTCTCAGAGCCAAAATTGATATGTCATCACCCAATATCGTGATGCGTGACCCAATTTTGTACCGCATTCGCTATGCACATCATTACCGAGCGGGTGATAAATGGTGCATCTACCCAATGTACGACTTTACACATTGCATTTCTGATGCGCTGGAAGGCATCACCCATTCGTTGTGCACCTTAGAGTTTCAAGACAATCGCGAGCTATACGATTGGGTGCTCGCCAATATCACCATAGAAGAAAATCTCGTGGGGGAGAAAGGCAAAGTAATGCCTCGCCAGATTGAATTTGGCCGCTCGAACCTGGAATACACCGTCGCCAGCAAACGCAAGCTGATTCAATTAGTCAACGAAGGCCATGTTGATGGCTGGGATGACCCGCGCCTGACTACGCTGGTGGGTTTACGGCGCCGCGGTTACACACCACAATCAATCCGCGATTTTTGCGCCGAAATAGGCGTCACCAAAAAAGACAGCACCATCGAAATGACGGTACTGGAAAACGCCATTCGTCATGACTTAGAGGCTTCGGCAAAACGCGTTTTTGGTGTCTTAATGCCGCTTAAGTTAGTTATCACCAATTACCCTGAAGGCGAATCTGAAACGTTTACAGTCAAGAACCACCCGAAAGATGAAAGCATGGGCACGCGCGAAATTCCTTTTGGGCGCGAAGTGTATATCGATCATGACGATTTCATGCTAGACCCACCGTCGAAGTTTTTCCGCCTTGGCCCCGACCGAGAAGTACGCTTGCGCTATGGATACGCCGTTACCTGTAACGAAGTGGTTCAAGACAGCGACGGTAATGTGACAGAACTTCGTTGCACCTACGACCCGCTCACTGCGAAGGGCAAAACCCCGGACGGGCGTAAAATCAAAGGCATTATCCACTGGGTGAGCGCCACTGAAGCGGTCGATGCCGAAGTACGCGTTTACGACCGGCTGTACACCGAGGCTAACCCTGGCGCCGCTGACGACTTTGTTTCATTAATTAACCCCGAATCACTGAAGGTATTTCCGAACGCCAAAATTGAACCCAGCGTTTTGGAAGCCAGCACCGACGACCGCTTTCAGTTCGAACGCGTTGGCTACTTTTGTTTTGACTCGGTTGACCACAAAGAAAGTAAAGTGGTCATGAACCGCACCGTAAGCTTGCGCGACACATGGGCGAAAGTCGGCGGAAAATAATCACCCGCCCAAATGCGATCAGTGGCACCAGCTGACCAAGCATATGAATTCACGCTAATATATTCGGCACCTAACTCGTGAAACTACATTAGTTCAGCGTAACGGTTAAACCTATCGATTGGAGAAGGCAATGAAATTCTATCAAGTCGCGCTCACGGTCATTATTGCGCTTGCAGCAAACAACTTAGTGCTCTTGCATTACTTTAAGCAAGAACCTGTAAAAGGCGCGACTGATATCTCTGCGACCGTCAATAGGCAAGCGGAACCTAGTATTTCAGGAAAGCAAGATCAGCGTGAACCTTTCCCGAAACCATCGACACGACAAACACTTGTTACGGACGATGACTCATTATCAGTCGATATAAACCGCGAAAATCAAGAAATTGTTAACGCCTTCGAGACGTACGCTAAAAGTGAGCGCTTTGTTTCCATATTGGATGGCTATTATCTCAGTGCCGCCACACGCTACGAAGAAATCGAACAACGCCTCAATGGATTAAGCGCCTTAGAGTTGTATTACATCGCAACCGAATCAGACAATCTTTTAGAACAACAGTCTGCGATGCAGGTTCTCGCACAGAGTAAATTGCACCAACTCGGCGCTAGCGAGTTGAAAACACTATATCAACGCGAGGATGTTCAGCAATGGAGTAAAACCAGCATCCTAAACTCGTTACTCAGCGAAAATGACCCTGAAGCAATAGTATGGGCCAAACAGCTTATCAGCAACAATACTCCACTGAGTTACTTAAGCGATGATTTGTACTCTGCGATTTACGAAAACGACCCCGATTTCATTAGAAATTATATCAACGAATTTGACATAGAAAGCGGGCCCAATGCGTACGGATTTTATAACTTTGTGCAGCAAGAACCTAAGCTAGCCAACGAATTCTTCACCAAACGGATTGATGAAATTTTAGACTCAGAGAACGGAACTCTATTTCAGTTTGGCGCCTATAATGTCGAATTTGATATGACAACTCGTCAACAAAGCAAATTACTCAGCCTTTTTGAATCCAACAATCAGCACAAGCGGTCATTTGCAATGAGCTTACTAGGGAATGTCGATGATACCGGCATGCTGCGAGAGGCGTTTTCAAAGTTTGAAAGGGCCCGCGATAAACGAAACTTTTTGAACGCACTTAGTACCGACAAGAATGCCGAAAAACAAGCACTCGTAAAAGAACTAGCAAGAAACTCAGACGACCCGGACTTGCAAAGCTTGTTTCCTTAACTGTAGATACTGCGACATCATCTGGCGGTTCAAATCGCCGCGTTTGACATGGCCATGGAATATTCATTTCAGGCCTATGCTAAAGCGTTCGAATAGCTATCCACATTACTATTTTGTTGTACTAATCAATCACTCTCGAAACTAGAACTACCATTAGTAAATACAACTAAAAGTGGTACGGTTGGTAAATATTAGAGAGGGATTCCATTGTTACTATCTATCGTCATTCCAGCTTTCAATGAAGAGAAGATTCTTCCGGAGAGCTTACGAGCTATTCAAAGTGCAGTTACTGGATCGAGCTTCAAGGACTCTGAGTTAGAGATCATAGTTTGTGATAACAACTCGACAGACCGAACTTCTGAAATCGCCGAATCATTCGGTGCAAGAGTAGTCTTTGAAGAAACAAATCAAATCTCAGCAGCCCGCAATCGAGGTGCTAAAATGGCTAATGGTGAATGGCTGCTATTCGTTGATGCTGATAGTTACCCCTCTATAGAGCTTATGAACGATATCCATGAGCTTGTTCTAAAAAATGAGTATGCCGGCGGTGGAAGTACAATGGTGTTCACTGGGCAAAGCACCAAAACTACACGGATAGTTTCAGTGCTTGCAAATTTATGGATGCGATTGAGTAACTTCGCAGCTGGGGCATTCTTTATATGTAGAGCTAGAGACTTTTGCGCGGTAGGTGGATTTAATCCAGACCTTTATGCGTCGGAAGAGATCGATCTGACTAAGAAACTTAAATCGATCTCTGCCGCCACCCATAAACGATTTAAAATTCTGCATAAGCATCCATTCCATACCTCTCCCCGTAAATTTGAATTATATAGCGCCAAAGAAAGACGAGAGTTTTATGGGGCTATGATTTTGAAGGGGCGCAAAATATTCCAAGACAAGTCTAAACTTTCCATTTGGTATGACGGCCGAAGGTAATCAACTGCGTGCAAGAAAGCGCCTCTTCTTAGCAAGATTCAGACACCATAGTGGCCCGAGACGTCGTCAACT
>CALKRK010000020.1 GCA_937989675.1 uncultured Arenicella sp.
AAAACACGTGTTTAGTCGCTATTTTTATTTACATAGTCGATAGCTTGCTGAACAGTAGTGATGTTTTCAGCTTCTTCATCAGGGATTTCAGTTTCGAACTCCTCTTCCAAAGCCATTACCAATTCGACGGTGTCCAACGAATCGGCACCAAGATCGTCAACGAAAGATGCGCTGTTAACAACTTGATCTTCGTTTACGCCCAATTGTTCTACAACGATTTTTTTTACGCGTTCTTCAATACTGCTCATGAGTGTACCTCTTTCTGGGGAGCTATAGAGCCCTTAGCTTAGTAACTAGTTTCATAACCGGAATTAGAAAACCAGCGTAACTAATGAACCTTGGGCCAGATAAAAACTGCCAGAAACAAATACGTCTCTGACAGCGGTCATACAATGCGGCGCATTATATAAAAAAGCAACCGCTTTGCAAAATTATTACCTATTGTTGACTTAATGTTATTCAGACATAGACCAAGCCAATTTAAGTCATGTACATGCCACCGTTGACATGCATGGTTGTGCCAGTGATATAGGCACTCTCGTCAGACGCCAAAAACACCACGCTGGCGGCAATGTCAGCGGGCTCACCTAAGCGCGCAGCCGGGATGTTTTGGGTCATCTTAGATACTTGCTCTTCTGTGAGCGCCTTGGTCATATCGGTGTTAATAAAACCTGGAGCGACGGCGTTTACGGTAATGCCACGCGACGCAATTTCCTGCGCCAAGGATTTAGTGAACCCAATAACGCCGGCTTTGGCAGCTGAATAATTGGCCTGCCCCGCATTGCCTGACACACCAACAACCGATGTGATACTGATAATACGCCCGCTGCGTGCCTTCATCATGCCTCGCAATACAGATTTAGACAGGCGAAACACTGACTTAAGATTGGTGGTCATGATGTCGTCCCACTCTTCTTCTTTCATACGCATCATCAAATTATCGCGAGTAATGCCCGCGTTATTCACCAGCACCGAAATTGCACCGTATTTTTCTGTAACTGCCTTGATCAATGAATCAATCGATTCACTTTCGGCCACGTTCAGCACCATGCCTTCGCCTGCGATGCCAGCTGCGCTGAGTGACTCACTAATAGCGGAAGCCCCGCCCTCGGAAGTAGCTGTGCCAATTACTGTTGCGCCCTGTGCACCGAGTTGCGCGGCGATGGCTTGACCGATGCCTCTTGTGGCGCCAGTGACTAAACAAATTTTATTACTGAGATCGAACATGATGGCCTCAAACCTAATTTAGATATGGGATGGTTAGATGTTAGTGATCTGTATGATCGGGTTTATTCTGAGATAAGCGCAGCGAAGGCGTCGGGCTTTTCAATGCAGGCTACGTTAACACCTTTTACAATGCGTTTAATCATGCCACCGAGAACACGGCCAGGACCGCTTTCTATATAGGTATCAATACCTTGGGCGTGCATGTTTTGAATTGATTCAACCCAGCGAACCGGAGAATCTAGCTGTGCGACTAAGTTCGCTTTAATATCTTCAGCGTTCTCAGCAACTTGCACATTGCAGTTGTGTAGCACCGGGATTGAGCTCGCTACAATATCTACATCTACTGACGACAACCGATCTGATAGACGCTCGGATGCCGGGCTCATTAAGCTACTGTGCGCCGGAATCGAAACTGGTAGAGGCAATGCGCGTTTGGCCCCGGCGTCTTTCATAGCAACAGCGGCTTTTTCGATGCCGCTGGCGCTGCCAGCGATCACCACTTGACCAGGTGCATTGAAATTCACTGCTTGCACAACATCGCCTGCGGCTGATAGCTCTTCACAAACACTTCGCACTTGATCGTCTTCCAAGCCAATAATGGCGGCCATACCACCTTTACCTGCAGGTACGGCTTCTTGCATATACTTACCGCGGTCTCGCACTAAGGCAACCCCATCCGCGAATGACAGTGCGCCTGCGCTAACCAGCGCCGTATATTCTCCCAGGCTGTGTCCGGCCATCATCGATGGTTTTTCACCACCAAGCGATTGCCAAACACGCCATGCCGCAACACCGGCGGTTAGTAAGGCTGGTTGCGTATTCTCTGTTTGAGACAGAGAATCAAGCGGGCCTTCTTGTGTCATTCGCCACAAATCAACACCCAACACATCTGAGGCTTCAACAAAAAGATCTTTAACTAAACTGTGTTCGGCCGCTAAGTCACTCATCATACCAACCGCTTGTGAGCCTTGACCTGGAAATACAATCGCAAATGACATAATTTTTTACTTTAGATTTACTTTTTAAGCTTTTGAATTAAATAGAAAATATCTTAGATATTTCTTCGCTAATATGATTAATAACATCCCGATTTGCCTGCTGGCAAGCTTCTTCGATGGCGTATAAAAAGCCAAACTCATCAGTGCCACCATGACTTTTTACGACAATACCGTTTAAACCAATCAATGAGGCACCGTTATGGCTGCGCGGATCAAGGCGCGTTTGCATGGACGTAAATATCGGTTTACTCAGAGCGCCAGCTAATTTGGTGAAGATGTTGCGCCTAAATTCTTCTTTTAAGACATTCATGATCATCTTAGCGGTGCCCTCACTCGCTTTCAATGCCACATTGCCTTCAAAACCATCACAAACAATGACGTCCACTTTGCCATTGAATATCTCGTCAGCCTCAATA
>CALKRK010000021.1 GCA_937989675.1 uncultured Arenicella sp.
GGGAGAGCCTTGCTTAATTTAGCGTCGGCGTGCCTTGATGTGTCAGATGGGCTCCTTGGTGATCTCGAACACATTGCTAGCGCGAGTGATGTGTCGATTGAAATCGACACCGGTTTAATACCACTGTCTGCGGCGTATCAAGAATTCATTAACAATGGAGGGGATTTGACTAAAGCGCTATCTGGTGGTGACGATTACCAATTGGCGTTTTGCTGTTCGCCAGACAAACGTCAATCCGTTAAGCAAATAGCCAGTGACCTCAATATTCGCCTAACTAGAATCGGGCGCGTTAGAGAGAAACAAGACGCGCGGTTGTTATTGATACATAATGGAAAACCGTTTACTTTCGAAGCCTCATCCGGTTTTCAACACTTCCAGTAATGTGAATTTCATCCTATGAGCAACTCGGCGGATTTTAAACTATCGAACCCGGTACACTTCTTGGCGCTGGGCTTCGGCTCGGGCTTATTGCGCCCCGCACCTGGCACGTGGGGCACATTAGCAGCGATACCGGTTTATCTAGGCCTGCTTGCTTTGCTGCCAACTGATGGCCTGGGTGCTTATATTTTGACCACCGCTGTAGGCTTTTTTGCCGGTGTTTATCTGTGTGGAAAAACGGCTTCTGATGTAGGCGTACATGATCACTCGGCCATTGTATGGGATGAGATTATTGGGTTTTTGATCACAATGATGTTGATCACACCAAGCTGGCAAAACCTTGTTATCGGCTTTGCGTTGTTCCGATTTTTTGACATTGTTAAGCCTTGGCCAATAAAGTTGTTAGACAAACATGTGCATGGTGGTTTCGGGATTATGATTGACGATGTACTCGCTGGCTTGTTTGCCTGGCTGATTTTGTTCCTTAGTCAGCCCTATCTTCCGTTTAACAGCTAATGCGTCTGGACATTGATACTGGTTTAGTCGCTGAAGCGCAGCAATGTCCATCGCCAAACTGCGATGATCGAGAAACAGGCAATGGCCCAGAAGTTGTTATTATTCACTGTATCTCTTTGCCACCCGGTGAGTATGGCGGTGACCAAATAGAACGTTTTTTTCAGAACCAGCTTTCGGGCAATGAGCATCCGTACTTTGCCTCGATGGCGCATTTAACGGTGTCATCGCATTTTTTGATAAAGCGAAGTGGGGCCTTGATTCAATTTGTTCCTACGCATATGCGCGCTTGGCACGCCGGTGATTCGGTTTGTTTGGGGCGGCCTAAGGTTAACGATTTCTCTATAGGCATTGAGCTTGAAGGTTTGGATACCGACGGAAACGGCTTCACCAATAAGCAATACAGTATGTTAAATGAATTGCTCTCAGCGCTACGCTCCGCTTACCCGCAGATACCTACTCACCATTTGTTTGCGCACAGCGATATAGCTCCTGGGCGTAAACCTGACCCTGGCCCTCATTTTGATTGGAATAGGGTGGATATGTAAATAATAGACAAATTGTCAACCATGGGCTTTAAAGCCTGTCATAGTTTGTTATTATCCTTCGATTAGCAATGGCAGGCATAGACTCTTTCTAGACCAAACAATATTTTAGCTTGGGTAACAAATATAATGAGAGGAACAACATGACTTTTTCTTCTAAACGCGTTGCGGTAATCGCGGGCGCACGCACTCCTTTCTTACGCATAGCAACCGGGTTTAGCACTGTGCCAGCGCGAGTTCTTAGTGCGCACTTAGTTGCCGATCTAGTCGAACGAGCTGATATCGATAAGAACTTAATCGAACAGCTGGTTTTTGGTCAGGTGGTAATGTCGCCAGATGCGCCTAATATTGCTCGAGAAGTGGTGATGGGGGCAAACTTGCCCGTAGAAACTGACGCATACAGTGTTTCAAGAGCCTGCGCCAGCAGTTATCAGTCAGCCGCCGATATAGCGATGAATATTCAAGCCGGAGTAATCGATGCTGGCTTGGCCGGAGGCTGTGATGTCATGTCTCAACCGCCGATCAGCTTCAATAAGAAGATGACTGAGGCCATGGTGCGCTCGAGCTATAGCAAAGGCTCTAAGTTAAAAGCCTTTAAGGGCATCAAGTTAAAAGACATCATACCAACCCAACCTGCGATCAAAGAGCCATCGTCGGAATTGACAATGGGCCAAGCCGCCGAAAAGATGGCTAAGGAAAACGGCATCACACGCGAAGATCAAGATGCGCTCGCACATCAGTCACACGTCAATGCCACTAAAGCTTGGGAACAGGGTTGGTTTGACCAACAAGTAATCGACGTGATTATGGGCCCGAAGTATCAGCCGGTGTCAAAGGATAATTTGTTTCGAGCCAGCTCTGATTTGTCGAAATACGCCAAGCTTAAACCGGTGTTCGACCGTGAATACGGCTCGGTAACCGCGGCTAATAGCTCGCCGTTAACCGATGGCGCTTCGGCTGTGATTCTCATGAGCGAAGAGCGCGCAAAAGAATTAGGTTACGCACCGCTCGGGTATATCAAGAGTTTTGCCTTTGCCGCGATTGATCCAAATTGGCAAATGTTGATGGGCCCATCCTTCGCGGCACCAAAGGCGCTGGATTTGGCAGGTCTAAAGCTGAGCGATCTTGATTTGATCGATATGCATGAGGCGTTTGCCGCCCAAGTGTTATCGAATACTCAGGCTTTTGCTTCAAAGAAATTTGCGCAGGAGAGGCTAAATCGAGGTGAAGCGATTGGTGAGGTGGATTTTGACAAGTTTAATGTGTCTGGAAGTTCTATTTCGCTTGGCCACCCATTTGCCGCAACCGGCACTCGCCAGTTAACGCAAATGTTGTATGACCTTAAACGCACTGGCGGTCAGCATGGTTTGATTACTGCGTGTGCGGCCGGTGGTTTAGGTGCGGCGATGGTTTTAGAGTCAGCCTAAGTTTGAGCTGCATAATTACTGAATGAATTAGGAAAACAATATGAGCGTTTTCAGTTTAGAGAAAAATGGGAATGTCGCCATCATAACGATGGATGATTCATCCGTTCCACAAAATGTATTGAACCAGGGTATTCAATCTGAGTTTGAGACTGTCTTTGAGACGGTGAGTAACGACAAGAGCTTGCAGGGTTTGATTTTTACCTCTGCAAAGAGCGGGTGTTTTCTTGCTGGCGCTGATATTTCGATGTTGCAGGGCATTGAGACTCGTGAACAAGCCATAGAATCGTCAAAACTGTTGCACGCTTTATGTGAGCGAATTGCTAGCCTGCCGATAACGACGGTTGCCGCCATTGATGGTATTTGTTTAGGCGGTGGATTGGAGTTAGCGCTGGCGTTTGACTATCGAATAGCAACAACGGCAAAAGCCACTCGAATTGGTGTTCCGGAAGTGCAACTTGGGCTATTGCCGGGTGGCGGTGGTACACAGCGAATACCTCGCTTAATTGCGCTGCCAACGGCACTTGATTTAATCATGACTGGTAAGCAACTCAATGGCACTCGAGCGAGAAAAGCCGGTTTGGTAGATAAGGTAGTCGTGCCAGAGCTATTGATGCGAGTTGCTAATGAATTCGCACAAAAGACTAAGCCAAAAAGAAAGGTGAGTTTTAAAGACAGGCTAATGAAGTTTGGGCCTGTCCGCGCTTTTGTCATTTCTAAGGCAAGGCAACAAGCGCTCAAAATGACCAAAGGGCATTACCCTGCACCGATGAAAATTTTGGATGTAGTACACCGTGGCCTAGGAACAAGCCTTAACAAGGGTTTGGAATACGAAGCTGAGGGCTTCGCTGATTTATTAATGTCGGCTGAGTCAAAACAGTTGGTGAAATTGTTTTTTGCATCAACAGAGCTGAAGAAAGATACCGGCGTTGATTCTGATGAACAGCCGCGCAACGTGGATAACGTCGGCGTATTGGGTGCGGGTTTAATGGGCGCAGGTATTAGCTATGTCACCATAGATAAAGCTAAAACAACGGTTCGTCTCAAAGATATAAATGCTGAGGGCTTGGCGAAAGGCATTCAGTATGTAGGCAAGATTCTAGACAAAAAGGTAGCGAAACGGCGTCTAAAACCTCTGGCTCGGCAAAACACAATGGCCCGTTTAACTGGAACCACCGATTACAGCGGATTCAAAAATAGTGACGTGGTAATCGAAGCTGTTTTTGAAAGCCTGGATCTCAAGCAAACAATGGTGGCCGATATCGAAGCTCTTGGTAGTTCTAAAGAGACCGTGTTTGCGACCAATACCTCAGCCATTCCAATCGATCAGGTGGCGTCTAAAGCCAAACACCCAGAGCGTATTGTAGGAATGCACTACTTTTCTCCCGTAGAGAAGATGCCATTATTAGAAGTGATTCGAGGATCAAAAACCGCGGATTGGGCAACGGCAACAGCCGTAGAGCTCGGTAAAAAACAAGGCAAAACAGTAATCGTCGTAAACGATGGCCCAGGGTTTTACACAACCAGAGTATTAGTACCATACAACATGGAAGCAGTGCGTCTTGTTCTCGAAGGTGTCTCGATCGAAGAGGTCGACGCTGCGCTGGAATATTTTGGTATGCCTGTTGGCCCAATCAAGTTAATGGACGAGGTTGGGATAGACGTTGGTGCACACATAGTCACCAACCTTAATAAGGCATTTGGAGATCGCATTCCATTGATCGATGGTGTAGATATTTTGCTCGATGATGACCGCATGGGTAAGAAAAATTCACGAGGGTTTTATGACTATGGCGATAGCAGTAAGGGCAAGCGCGTAGATACTAGTATTTACCAAGTTTTGGGTATTACTAATGCTGGCCGTTTGGAACTAAGCCGCAAGGCGATTGCTGAAAGAGTCATGTTTACGATGTTGAATGAGGCTGCTTATTGCTTGCAAGAAGGCATATTAAGAAACGCGCGCGATGGTGACATCGGCGCGATCTTTGGCCTCGGTTTTCCCCCATTTTTGGGCGGGCCATTTCGTTATATGGACACCCTCGGTGCTCAACATATGGTCGACAGATTGTCGGCTCTGCAAGCTGAGTTTGGTGATAGGTTCGCCCCTGCGCCAATTTTGCTTGAACTGGCCGACAAGGGTAAAACGTTCTACTAGTGCCGTTGCGTTATAGGCCTTGCTAAGTGGGCCCCCGCCGCCAGTGCTAATCAAGCGAGTTTTTGGACGGTTACTTCCCGCAGGCGTTAGATTGAAAGTCAGTTGGCATTTCTCCGCCCAAGTTAAACAGATATGTAGGGCCAATTTCTAATCGTTGTTTAAGGTGGCCGAAGTGAAAGAACACTTCGGCTTGTTCAGCGTCGTAAGATTGCCTTGCAACGGACTTGGATGAGTATTGTGTCCAATCATAAGATAAGAGAGCTGAGTTCTCGAGTAAGCGGCGATAAGGCTCGCTTGCTTGTTGCACCCCAACACTGGCTAGCTCCGCTGTTAAATTCTCCTCAGGAGGGTTTATGCTTCTTGCCCAAAAGGTAAGGCAAAGTAGGTCTCCAGAATTGATCTTATCGATAGTTTTGATTGTCGCGCCTTTGTCGTAGGAACGTTTTCCAGCTTTGGATATTTGTATGCGCAGAGCTCTACCGCCTTTAATAACCGATTTCTTATCAATTTTGCCTTTAGTGCCATAGACGCCGATTCCTTGCGGGTAGGGCGAGTTAATTAGTTTGGCATGCTCAGGCATGTCTTTCATCAGATCAACATAGAGGCCTGCAATTTCAAGTTGTTGTTGCTCGAGGTCGTCGGCAAATGACAACTTAGAGTGAGTTAATAGAGCGAGTGAGATTAATGAGGCAAGAACTGCCATGTTTGGTTTATAAAGCATTTTTGCCTTGGAGCTGGTTTCACAGGCTCGGTGAATTCTACAAACGGGTGTGAGCATTTTGTCGTTCTCCGTATTAGCTTTTTATCATCTCTCCTGTAACATGGTTTGTTATGCCACGCCTCCGAGTTAATTAAACCCTATATGACTGTTTGACTCTACTTGTTAGCCCCACAAATTTGCTATAAGTTTTATTCCTCATGAATTTGATTCTCTACGCCGTTCCCGGTTTTTTTCTGTTGATTTTGCTAGAACTTGTAGCCGAACGGCTGCGCGGTGTCGACTATTACCGCGTTAACGATTCTCTCACCAGCCTGGCGACAGGCACAATCAATCAGCTGGTTAATGTTTCAAACAAGCTGATCCCGTTTACAGTTTACGTGTTGTTTTATGAGTCGCTGGCTATCTTTCAATGGGAGATCTCGCCGCTAGTTTGGGTTGCCGCATTTGTGCTCTACGACTTTTTCTACTACTGGAATCATCGCATGGGGCATGAGATGAATATTCTTTGGGCTGCCCATGTCGTGCATCATTCGAGCGAAGAATATAACCTAACAACAGCACTGCGCCAGACAGGCACTGGTTTGCTAAGCTTCGTGTTTTATCTGCCCATGGCCGTATTGGGGGTAGAGCCGCTTGTATTACTCACCGTAGGTTCGTTGAACTTGATATATCAGTTTTGGGTCCACACTAGGCATGTTGGTAAGCTAGGATGGCTGGAGTGGGTATTCGTTACACCGTCTAATCATCGAGGGCATCATGCGCAGAACACCATTTACATCGACCGTAATTACGGTGGTGTTTTTATCTTGTGGGATCGCTTGTTTGGCAGCTATCAGGAAGAGCTTGAAGATGACCCGCCAATTTTTGGTATTCGCGGTGCAGTAAAATCTTGGAACCCTTTATGGGTCAACTTTCAAATTTACCAACAGTTATTACAGGATGCGTGGCACACAAAGAGTTGGTGGCACAAACTGTCGCTTTGGTTTCGTCGTACCGGTTGGCGGCCACCCGACGTGGAAATCGACTATCCGCTATATAAAAACAGTTTAGCCGATTTCAAAAGGTACGATACATTTGTGCCAATACAGTTGAAAATCTATTGTGTTATTCACTATGTACTAAACACGGTTGTTGCTCTAACGTTTTCCCTCGGAGCGGCGGACATGTCGATAATGCAGAGGTTTTATGTTGTTGGGTTTGTGCTATTGAGCAGTTTTTCGATTGGCGCACTTCTCGAAAATAGGCACTTTGCTGGCGTTTTAGAGTGGTTACGATTCGCGGTCTTTATAATGTTGGCAATCTTAAGTCCGATTCCTCAAGAGCTTTCATTCAGTTTGGTTATAGCCTGTTTGATTAGTTTACCGCTTTTGTTCACTGGGCGCCGTGCCGCCATACAACAAATAGTTGATGTAAATTCCTAATATTAGACTAACGTCCCGTTGTCGCTTTAGCCACAAAGTGCTACCTTGCGTGCACTAGTCAGTCACTCCCCGCTGGCGTTTATGGAGGTAGTACTTTTGCGTAAATTAAGTCGTGTTCGCAGCTCAGCTTGTGTTGTTGTTCGACAATGCGAAGCACAGTTATTATTTAGATCTTGTTTTCGAAAATCCTGCTTGGTACGCGGTTAGTTACGCTATGTTCTTGCCAAAAGAAGTGGTAGGATTCGCGCGCATGAACGTTGCCGATTTCCATTACGATTTGCCCGCAGAGCTTGTCGCTCAATTTCCGCCTGCAGAGCGAACGGCTAGCCGTTTGCTAAAGCTAATGGCCGATAGTGAGCCTGAGGATGCTCAATTCCCTGACATTGTTGATGAATTTCAAGCAGGTGATCTACTGGTGTTGAACAACACTAAGGTTATACCAGCACGCGTACACGGTAAAAAGGAGAGTGGTGGGCGTGTCGAAATATTGCTTGAGCGTATTACTGGAGAACACCAGTTTCTTGCGCAAGTTCGGGCCAGTAAAGCACCAAAAGTTGGTCAAAAACTGTTCGCCGATGATGACTCAGTAGCCTTGACCGTAACCGGGCGGCAAGACACTTTCTTTGAATTAGAAGCTAACCAAAGCGGCAGCCTATTTGAGTGGTTTGAAGCGGTGGGGCATATGCCGTTACCACCGTACATTGAACGCGACGACACTAACGATGATGCCGAGCGATACCAAACCGTCTTTGCACAAGAGAAGGGCGCTGTCGCGGCACCGACTGCCGGGCTTCATTACGACGAAGCCACGCTCGAAAAAATTCGTGCCAAGGGAGTGCGCATCGAAACCGTTACTCTGCACGTTGGTGCGGGAACGTACCAACCGGTTAGAGCTGAGAAAGTCGATGAACATAAGATGCATTCGGAATACATCGTCGTCGACCAACAAGTGTGTGATGCGGTAAAAGCCACCAAAGAAGCAGGGTGCCGAGTTATTGCTGTTGGCACGACCGTTGTTCGATCACTGGAAAGTGCCGCACGTGTTTCCGAGGATGAGTTGATTAGTCCTTTTGTTGGCGATACAGATATTTTTATTTATCCAGGCTACGAATTTCAAATTGTCGACCTATTGCAGACTAATTTTCATTTGCCAGAGTCCACCTTATTGATGCTGGTCAGCGCCTTTGCTGGAACCAAACGAATTAAGCAAGCGTATCAGCACGCAATCGACAAACAGTATCGTTTCTTCAGTTATGGAGACGCCATGTTTATGGAGCGCGTAGCACGCGCATAATCTATTGAGTTAGTTTTTATTTGAAGGATGTCCATTATTTAATGCAATGGATTGTTGCTTTGTAGGGTCCGAAAGGCAGCGAACAGATTTTATTAATCTTTTCGCATTCCATTGACGCGACCGCCGTTAATCGCGTTATCTACCCTACAAAACTAATGGAGTACCACTATTATGATCCTACCCAGATCTATTTTGACCGCAGTATTATTACTTACTATTTCTTCATCCTTTGCCCAAGAACGAGCCGGTTCAGAACTGCAAAGCCAAGCTTCATCCTCAGAGCGTAGTTTGGATTCTTACAACCGTTATTTTCGCAATCGCTTCCAAGAGTATGAAGTCACCATTACCAACCTTACCTACAACCAGGTCTTTTCACCGAGCTTGGTGGTTAGTCACCGAAGCTCAATCAGCCTCTTTGAAGTAGGGCAACCAGCGAGTGAAGGCATCGCGATTATGGCCGAGGGTGGCGATGTAAGTGCAATTGTCGAGTCGGTTGATGGAGATCGCCGAGTTCGTGGTGCAGGCGTTACGGATGGCCCATTGATGCCTGGAAAATCCACTACTATTAGGATTCCGATAAACGGCGGTAATCGGGTGAGTTTAGTGTCGATGCTAGTCAACACTAACGACGCGTTCTACGCCGTTAATACAGTAAC
>CALKRK010000022.1 GCA_937989675.1 uncultured Arenicella sp.
TCCATAATCACAAATGCGTCTGACAGTGTGCGCCCACGCATATACGCTAGTGGCGCCAATTCAATCACCTTTTGCTCGATCAGGCGTTCTACCCGCTCAACACCCAATAACTCGTACAGCGCGTCGTACAAGGGCCTCAAATAAGGGTCAATCTTTTGCCCGATATCGCCCGGCAAAAATCCAAGGCTTTCGCCAGCTTCAACAACTGGCCGAACTAAAACAATGCGTTTCACTTCGTCGTCTACGAGCGCTTCCACAGCCTTGGCGACAGCCAAATAAGTTTTACCTGTGCCTGCTGGCCCAATGCCAAACACGATGTCACGCTTGGCGATGGCTTGCATGTAATCACTTTGTGCTTTTGACTTAGCGACGACCGGTTTAAGTGGTGCTGCCACACGTTCAAACACCATATCCTGTTCAGCAGGTTCCGACATATTATTAATCACTTGATATACTTTTGATTCATCCAAACCTTGACTCCCAGCCTTTCCAGCCGTTAGTTGGTAGAGCTTTCTTAAGACGCGCTGCGCGATTTCGAGCTGCGCCATTTTGCCCTGCAACACAAAATCAGAACCCTGCTGGTAACATTTTATCAGCAGTTCTTCTTCGATGATTTTTATGTTGCGGTGGCATTCACCGCAGAGTATGGATAATCGCGCGTTGTCGACGGGAGACTCGTTAGAGCCGAGGGAGAGGGTCTTAGCGGGCAAAGCTTGATTCAATGACGTATTCCTCTCGTACATAATCTATTTGTACGTTTTATCATGAATAAAGCTGACCTCGCTGCGACTGACTGATGTTTCGACGAAGAAAACTCTTTTGCATACTCAAGTTATAGAACAAGCTAAAAAATAAAACAAGATATTTTTTATTAAGAGTTTGCGACGCACGATAGCAAGCGCCTAAACCATAATCCCGCGCAGTGAATTAGGCAAGGCCTCGGTGATTTTTACGTCAACAAACTCACCAATCAAACTGTGCGAACCGTCAAAGTTAACGACACGATTATTCTCAGTTCTACCAGATATCTGCTTTGGGTCTTTGCGCGCAGGCCGATCCACTAAAACGGTTTGCACCGTTCCGACCATATTCGCACTGATGCCCGCCGCCATTTCCACTATGCGTTTTTGCAAACGCTGTAAGCGCGCCTGCTTTACTTCCATTGGCACATCGTCTTCTAAATCCGATGCTGGCGTACCTGGGCGAGCACTGTAGATAAAACTAAAAGAAGTATCGTAGCCAATGGTTTCAATCAAGCTCATGGTGTCTTCAAAGTCTTGGTCAGTCTCACCTGGAAAACCAATAATAAAATCTGACGACATGCTGATATCGGGTCGAATTTTGCGGATTTTTTCGATAATTTTGACGTAATCTTCCGCTTTATATCGACGCTTCATGGCGGCCAGAATTCGGTCTGAGCCCGACTGTACCGGCAAGTGCAGATGATTCACCAACTTTGGCACATCGGCGTATACATTGATTAAGCTGTCGCTAAACTCTAATGGGTGCGAGGTGGTATAACGAATTCGCTCAATACCTTCAATCTCTGCGACATAGCGAATCAATAGCGCGAAATCGGCCATTGAACCATCGTGCATCTCTCCCCAATAAGCGTTTACATTTTGCCCAAGTAAGGTAACTTCTCGAATACCCTGTTCAGCTAGGGAAACCACCTCGGCAAGCACATCATCAAACGGGCGGGAAAACTCTTCTCCACGGGTGTACGGCACCACACAAAACGAACAATACTTGCTACAACCTTCCATGATTGACACGAACGCCGTTACACCTTCTACTTTTGGCGCAGGCAACTTGTCGAATTTTTCGATTTCAGGAAAGGTGATGTCGACTTTGGATTCTTGAGAGCCACGAACCTCATCGTACATGGTTGGCAAGCGGTGCAAGGTTTGCGGTCCAAACACCATATCAACGTAGGGCGCGCGCTTCATAATACTTTCGCCCTCTTGTGAAGCGACGCAGCCGCCAACGCCAATTACCAACTCTGGGTTCTGGTCTTTGAGATTCTTCCAACGACCTAATTGTGAGAACACTTTTTCTTGCGCCTTCTCACGTACCGAGCATGTATTGAGCAAGATTATGTCAGCATCGGCTTCATTATCCGTTGCCACCGCACCATGTGAGTCATTCAAAGAATCAAGCATACGATTAGAATCGTACTCATTCATTTGACACCCAAAGGTCTTGATAAACACTTTCTTAGCCGACGGTTTAGAATCGACGGCTGGTTCTATCGAAATATCGTTTGTTGTATCAGTCATGGGTTTAGTTGCTGCGCCACATTAGGATCAAGGGCGCGTATTTTACCGAGAATTGCCAATATTCCAAATTTCAGAGAGCATAAAATGCTTATTTTTTAAGCGGAGACTCGCCAGTAAGCTAAACAGGAACAAAAGTGTAATAAAAAAGCCAGCTTAACGCTGGCTTTTTAGATGGTCGACTAGAATAACGCCACTAGTGGTTTACTTTAATCGCCACATCGCCCAAGGCCTGCCAGCCAAGCTGCACAGCAGGATAATCGGCATACTCTGCCAATGCCTTCTTGGCCTGGATCATGGCTTCACCAATCGTCAAGCCTTCGGTGTACATGCGTTTATTCAACTCAATACCCAGCGCTCTCTCACCGTTTGAACTAGTCAGCGTTGACGCGCCCAGTACAGTTGCTGCGCCAATCCCTTCTGTCAGCAGAAATGTATCGGCCATGGTATTACCGTTCGGGTCAACAAAGTAGGTATTCCAACAACCCCATTGAGTCACTAACGTAGGCTTACCTTGATTGGTTAACGCAGGAATCTCAGTCGCGCGTAACATCGGCGGTGTGGTGTATGCCCAACTTTGTTGTGATGAGTGACCTATATAAGACACAACCGACACACCAGCATTAATTAAATTAATCAACTTATCGTGGGCCTCTTGGTGGCCATCTACATCTGGATACGCAAGGAAATCCGCTCGTATGCCATCTGACCATTCCGCGGGAATAGCGGCGATCATCGCATCAGCATCATCTGAAAAAGACACATCATTACCTAGGTCGTCTTTATCAGTCGCAATTACCGTGCGCCCAACATAACCCGAGCGCGCCTCATAGGCCTTAATTTTATCGACCACATAGCCAAGTTCAGCTTTGGTGCGCGCCGAGATACGACCCAATGGGTAATCTGGCACACCATCATTATCAACGTCTCCATAAAATGCATCAGACGGAGTTTGGGTAATGATCAAAGCGCCACCAGGCGTAGTAACGTAACTGGTCGGCACTAAACTAACAGAGCTGGAAATGTATTGCTTGTAATCAAGCGTGTCATTTCCAACAATGGTAAACATTCGCGCGCCCATGTTATCAACCGCATGCTTTACATAAGCTTTAATGCCTTGATCTCCAAAATTATGATTTCCAAATTGTGCGTAAATTTGATTTACGTCCACAACTTTCACTAAATAATCAGCAGAACGAAGCTCAACCAACTCATCGAGTTCGTCGCCCATCAAGCTTGGGTGTGTGATGACAATGTATTCAGCGGTGCCAGAAGTAATGTCTTGCTCATCAACAATTGCTTTGAATGAGGGTTTTTTGAAACCGCTTTCAGTGACAACAATATAATCGCCAGCCTGCCCACCGATACTAAACAATGTATCTTGGCCTTTTAGCCCTGCACCGTTGACC
>CALKRK010000023.1 GCA_937989675.1 uncultured Arenicella sp.
CTGCGTTTTATTCGGCCGAATGGCGTATTCTGACTCACTCATGAGTTAGTCCGTGACGTGTAACAAATTTGTGGAGCTATTGAGCGGATTATGCTCCCAGCATTGCCGCTTTACCAGCCTTTTGTGGGTATTTTCCGTTTGTTTTACTTACCGCAAAGAAACTGCTGAGCTAGCTACGCGCAAGCATCTTGCTAAACCCGGTTGGCCGCGATGACTCATCGAAGAAAACCTCAATGCTGGTTCCTTCACCAACCGCGCTTTCCACCTCAACGATCCAGTTGAATCGGTTCGAAAGCCTTTTCACGATAGTCAGCCCTACGCCGTAGCCCTTTCTCTCAGTCTTACCCTCTTGTTCAGCACGATAATAGGGTTGAAATATCTTTTTGATCTGTTCGTCTGACATCCCTATTCCAGTGTCCGAAATAACAACCGAGTGTTCTTTGATAGTAATCGTCACGGTGCCTTGATTAGTATAGAGCACAGCATTGCGAATTAGATTGCCAAGAACAATGGCAACGACCTTCCTAGCCGTGTGCAGCTCCAATGGGTATTGCTCATCGACCTCCACCGACACCGGTTTGCCATCGAGATAGACTTCCGCGCCACGAATTTCACGTTCGACGACGTCGGCAATCACCGTGTGCTGATCTTCAAACTCCTTGTCGGTCTCACGTGCGAGAATCAAAAACGCATCAATCAACTCTTCCATATCGCGTGCAGAGCCTTTAATTCTGGTAACGTACTTCTTTGAGTAATCGTCCAGGTCCTGCTCAGCCAGCAATAAATCACTCGCCATTTTTATAACCGTTAATGGTGTTCGAAATTCATGGCTCGCATCGCGAGTAAAGGCTCTTTCGCGCTCGACAAAGCGTTGTATTCGCCGAGAATAGGAGCTGAAAGAATTGACCAACTTTTCCACCTCCCAGTCAACGTCTCCGGGGATGTCGGATAAATCTTCTAAGCTGGCGCTAGCATGTGCTGGATCAAATCGATCAAACTTATTGGCTAACCAAACGATTGGGCTCAATAAAAAATTCGATTCTCGATAAACCCACCACGCTGCCACATAAATCAGTACCAAAACAATAGTCAGTGGAAAAATACCGAAAAAAAGCGCTAAGCGAAGCACGCTCTTGCCATCAAAAAGCAAGTGTAGGCGTTTACCGTTTCGCTCACTGGAATACAAAAGAGAATGTGCCGTTTGCCCATGCATTTTATGAAACCCAAGTTCATAACCACGCATTTCCTCGGGTAACACATCTACATCGGTATGTGCGTCCGTTAGGTAACCTTTTAGGTTTGCCGTATTCGGCGCTGGAAAATTCTGGTTTTTTTCATAGGCCTGCCAGAAATGCTCAGTTTCATCGGTAAGCGCTTGCCTCACCAAGAACTGCTCTATAACCACGCTCGCAAAACCAATACCCAGTACAGCCACTAAGCCAATAAGACAGGCTTGCAGGGTCATTTTGCGACCTAATTTACTGCGTAAGGTCGACTGGCGTAGGTCAGTTTTTTTATTCATGGAATTCTTTTTAATCAAAGAGTTGCACGCTAGTACTAACTCAAAATCCCATTAAAATCACTAGGGAGCGTCACCGATTCGATAACCGCGCGACTGTATTGTTTGCAACAATGGTTGCTCGAAGGGCTTATCTATTTGCTTACGCAGATTGTACATATGGCTGCGCAAAGTATCACTATCGGGCAGGATATCACCCCAGATTTCATGCTCCAACTGGTTTCGACTCACAACCTTTGGCGACTCCTTCATCAAAATAGTTAAAATCTTCAACCCTATCGGAGATAGATAAATGGACTGATTAGAACGCCGGACTTCCAATGTTCCTGTATCCAGTTCAAGATCACCAACGGCCAGAACTTCCTGTTGAGTAATCTGACCTTTACGCCGCAGTAAAGCTTTAATACGTGCTTCAAGCTCAAGTATTTCAAATGGTTTGACCAGATAATCGTCAGCGCCGACATCGAGTCCGGCAACTTTATCCTCCAATGTGTCTCGTGCTGTTAACATCAAAATTGGCGTATAAACTTTGGATTCCTCGCGTAATTTGCGACAAACATCCATGCCATCCATTTCAGGCAACATAAGATCTAACAAAATAATATCGTAGTCATTTTGGCTTGCAAGATTAAATCCCATGCGCCCATCGCTGGCGTAATCTAACTCGTAATTTCGCCGCTCAAAATAGTCGTACAACATTTCGGCGATGTCCTTGTGGTCTTCAATTATTAAAACTCGAGTATTGTTTGTCATGGCTTAGGTTGGAAACTTTATAATGTCGAAATATTAGGCAAACATTGGTGATTACAGTGTGAATAAAATCAACACAAACTCAAGCAAATTCATTGTGTTCCGTCACGTATTACTAATGACACTCTGTTTGCTCAGCGCTTGTGTCTCACAACCTGAAAGACGATCATCTAAACATTCGGGTGTTTTAATTAATCCAGATCTACGATGCCTAGATGCAGCTCGTTACGCGAATACGGTCGTTGGCGATGGTCATTGCGTATCGCTAATAAAACGATGCGCTGGCGCACCAGACACGTCGCTATGGCGCCCGGGCGAAAAAGTATTATCGAGCAAGCTTACCAGCGGCACAATCATTGCTACCTTTAAGAATGGCCGCTACCCAAGTAAACATGGTTATCATGCGGCCATCTATATCTCGCATGACCAGCATGGCATTTGGGTATGGGATCAATGGCGCGGTAAACCAGTACACAAACGTTTAATCAGAACCCGCCATGATGGCGCGGATGCTGGAAACACAGCACAGGCGTATCGGGTGGTTAAGTTGGTTAGGCCCTAGGCCTTCACTTCTAACTTACGGTTTGCACAACAAGATCACTATCTTGCTTCGCTGAGGAACGGCGTTTTGATTTTGCTTTCTCAGTGGCTACCCCGATCTCTTTCGGATCTGCGCTGATACGAACCTTAAGGCCAGGTTTATTATCTGAAAACTCCAGCGCCAATTTATGTACTTTGAGCACCGCAAACACCAGAGCCAAACCTAAACCGCTGCCGGGTGTTGTTCGACTTTGGTCAAGGCGATAAAACCTCTGCACCACTTTTTCATGTGCCTCTTCCGGTATGCCTGGCCCATTATCTGAAATCTCCACATACCAACGTTGGTCATCTTTGAATGATCGTATCGCAATTTGGCCACTATCTGGCGTGTACTTGATTGCATTATCGAGTAAGTTTGCAAACGCTTGAAACAACATGTCTCTGTCAGCGAAAATTTCCATCGGCTTACTTATTTCCACTGAAAATGACTGCCCTTTCTCTTCGACCAATGGTTCGTAAAGTTCTTGCAAGTCATAGAGTATCGAATTGATATCAACCAGCTTGAACCCTTTGCGTTGTTCACTGTACTCAATTCTCGCGATTCGCAAAAGCGCATTAAATGTAGCTAACAAGCCGTCAGCTTCAGTAATGATTTGGTCAACCGCAGCTTCTTCCTCGCTATCATTTTCCACCCTAATCTTCAGCTCTTCGACTCGGTTCTTTAACCTTGCTAGCGGGGTCTTCAAATCATGCGCAATATTATCTGAAACGCGCCTCACGCCTTCCATACCGTGTTCAATTTGATCGAGCATGCTGTTCAGGTTATTTGCTAACTCGTCAAACTCATCGCCGGTGCCACGCGTGGCAATGCGCTTACGCAGGTCACCTTGCATAATTTTACGGCTGGTTTGATTGATTGCACCGAGACGACTGCGTAATGTTTGACGCATCATCAAACCACCGATAATGCCCAGCGCTAGCGTTAACAAGAGCCCCCATATCAAAGCACGACCCACCAACGCTTTGAGCGTGGTTAAATCCTTCATGCCTTGGCCGACCAACAGGTTAAATCGATTTTCGACCACAAAAGTACGTGCACGAGCGGAGAACTCCCTATCGCCCTCTTCGCGTAAATCATCTAACTTAAATTCTAGCCAGCCTTCTTTGCCATCGCGGGCCACCTTTGGCCAACCGGATATATTATGAATAAGAGGCTCGTAACGAGAATCGGTTAGCAAATACAGTGTTGGGTCTCCTGGGCGTTGCTTTTCGATTCGCTCAGAAAGTAAGGTAATTAGGCCAGGATAGCCCTTGCGTTCATAAACGCTTGCAAGCTCCTGTATCTCGGCGTTTATTTCATCATCGGTTTGTTGGGTTTTATAAATGATCGTTGACCAATAAATAAAACCCAAAATTATCGATACCGATAAACCGAATAGTAAAACGTAGACCAGCGTAATACGAAACGCTGAACTTTTAAATGGACTAATCTGGTTCACTCAACATATAACCCGCACCACGAACGGTGTGCAATAAAGACACATCAAACTCTTTATCGATTTTGCCACGCAGGCGGCTAATATGAACGTCAATAACGTTTGTTTGAGGGTCAAAGTGATAGTCCCAGACCTTTTCTAGCAACATAGTTCTGGTAACAACTTGGCCACTGTGCCGCATTAAATACTCCAGCAATCGGAATTCGCGCGGCTGTAAATCTATTTTCTCATCGGCCCGACGCACCTCTCTTTTTAGCAGGTCCATTTCGAGATCGGCTACTTTGAGTACGGTGTCGGGTGATTCTGGCTCAGCTCGGCGCACAAGCGCCTCAATTCGAGCCTGCAATTCAGAAAAGGCAAACGGCTTTACAAGATAATCATCTGCGCCAGCCTTGAGCCCAACGACGCGATCATCAACGTCGCCCAACGCACTAAGCATGAGTATAGGGGTTCGATTTCCGCTACCGCGTAAAGTTCGAGTCATAGTAACCCCATCTACCTTTGGCAGCATGCGATCCGCGACAATCACCTGATACTCGGTTGAATCAGCCATTAACAGCCCTTCTCGCCCGTCGGAGGCGTGATCGGCTATGTGGCCACATTCGGTCAACCCCTTGACTATGTAAGCCGCTGTTTCTTTGTCGTCTTCAACGACGAGTACTCGAATCATATTTTTCTTAGACATTTTTAGTTTCCGTCCATTTTACGCTATTTAGGAACAAGCTCCCAGCAATAACCAGCATGCTGGGAGTGTTCGTTTGTTTTAGATAGCTTTGTCTTGCTACTTGAGTTTGAATGCTAGAAACCCCGGCGTACCGCGGCGATTTAACAATACTGCAACCGAAGATTGATTCGATTTAGTGGCCTCGTTAAGTGCGGAAGTGATCTGCTCAGGCGTGGTAACCGCCTTATTATCAAAGCGAGTGATAATATCTCCGGCACGCAAGCCGTTTTTAGCGGCTAGACCATTACGTTCTACGGACAGCAACAACACACCTTGAGTATCTTCACCCAGGCGATATTGGCGTCGTAACTCGGAGGTAATTTCGCTGAGCTCAGCACCTAACACAGTATCTTTTTCTGGTGCTACAGGTTCTTCACTTAAGTCGCCACCAGAAGCCAACGCTTCATCGTCAGGGAAAGGCTCAGTAGTGATTTTCAGCGTTTTTGCTTTGCCATCACGCCAAATACCTAATTTATAGGTCTCACCGACCTTAGCCTGCGCAACAGTACGCGGCAGATTACGCATCTCCTTAATTCGCTTACCATCAAAAGACAATACGATATCACCGGCGATCAACCCAGCTTTCTCGGCTGGTGAGCCTTCAAGTACTTGTGAAATCAGAGCACCTTCTTCGTTGTCACGTTTAAATACCTCAGCCAACTCTTCTGAGACCTCGCCGATCGAAACGCCAATCCAACCGCGCTCAACTTCACCGGAATCTTGTAATTGACCAATTACACCTTTTGCCAGACTCGCAGGGATCGCAAAACCGATGCCAACACTGCCACCCGACGGTGAATAGATCATAGAATTAATCCCAATTACCTCACCATTCATATTGAACAATGGGCCACCTGAGTTTCCGCGATTAATGGCCGCATCAACCTGAATAAAGTCATCATATGGCCCGGCTCGAATGTCACGGCCACGGGCTGATATGATGCCGGTACTGGCTGAGCCGCCAAGTCCAAATGGATTACCAATCGCCAAGACCCAATCGCCAACGCGTGATTGCGCATCGTCTCCCCATGGAAGAAACGGCAAGTCGTTGGCATCTTTAAGTTTTAACAGAGCCAAATCCGTTTTGGGATCACTGCCCTTGATTTCAGCATCGTATTCTGTGCCATCGGCTAGGGTCACAACAATTTCGTCGGCACGATCGATCACGTGATGATTGGTAACAACATACCCGTCGGCACTGATCAAGAAACCCGAACCAATGCCGAGTGGGCGAGTTTGCTTTTCGGCATCGACACTGTCATCTTCGGGTTCTGGCTGTTGTTGTTCTGGTGAATTACGAAATTGCTCATCACCAAAGAAGTCACGGAAGAAGTCTTCAAAACCGCGAGGCCCGCGAAATTCTCTTAATCGAGGGTTGCCTCGGTTAAAACGTCGCTGTTCAATAATACCAGCGGTGGCAACGTGCACAACGGCCGGGCTAACATCTTCCACAAGATCTGCAAACCCCATAGACGGAGACCACGATGGATTGTCTAACGGCGCTGCTTCAATCTGGGCAGGAATAATATCTTCAGTTTTAAGCGCTGAGGAAGCGATATTGTCCCCGTCAGCATTTGCCTGAATGGAAATCACCACAGCAGCGGTTGTTGCTGCTACGGCTCCCCATTTAAAAATCGGCATGAACGATTGTGCGATTGTTTTAATCATTTACTTCTCCACATAAGTATTTAGATAGCAGGCTTGCGTTTTACGTTTTGCGACCTACTTGCCCTATGACCACCCAAAAGCAGTAAATATTACTTTTAAGACAAGTGCTAAACAAAAAAGCCTGACAAGCTGATAGTAAGGGTCAATGAATTACCCTCAAGTGAACGGCGGATTACGTTTTAGTAATAGGAAAAAAATTGTCTCTTTGCGTGTCAGCTGTCCACTTTTTATAAGTCAGGCGTCTACTAGCGTGACGTTATTAAGGCGCTCCTTCGCCTTTTAGTTCCATTCGAACAATATAAAGTGGCCTAATTTTCGATCGTGAAGCTTAAACCAGCATTTTTTTCCAGACGAGAAATCAAACGTTCACCCATTGCCGGTGCCGTGGTCCAAATTCCGCCCTTTGTTTCTGGCGAATCGTGTACTAAACAGATTGCACTTTCAGAAATCATTTTAGAGGTCGAGCCATAGCCCGGGTCGCGATCACCTTGCACGCTCGCAACCATCTTATCCCCATTGGCGGTTTCGCCGATATACATAATGTCGTAAAAGCCAGCGTCACGTTCCTCTTTGCTCGGGCCTTCACCAGGCTTAGGTGCATCCGGCCCGGCCATAGTTCTATCACCCGCGATATGCTCTGCGATAGCCTGACCCTTGTCTCCATCACCCGTGAGCATCATTTCATCATAGGTGAAATCCTTACCGTAAAAATGCCCCAACAAAGCATTGCTGCGATGGATGTTGCGCGTATTAATTGCCGCCATAATAAATGGAGCAACCCAACTTTTTAACTCCTCGGAATAGTGAACCGACTCACCACTTGGTTGATTCACGCCGTCAAAACCTGGCACTAGCGCAAAGTGATCAATCGCGAGCTTAAATATTTCAGGGTCGGTTTTGGCAGCTTTGAGCGACGCCTGCAAACTCGCAGCTGTTCCACCCGAAAAAGTGCCTTGCATGCCTCGCACACGGCCATTTATCTTATTGCAAGTTTGACCGAACTTCTCTTTAGCGTGCTTTTGTAAGTAGTAAATACCCAGATCAGAAGGAATGGAATCAAAACCGCAAGAAAAAACGATGCGTGCTCCGGATGCTTTCGCATCATCTTCATAGGCGTCAATCATGTGCCTCATCCAAACGGACTCACCACACAGGTCAACATAATCTGTGCCTGATTTCGCGCACAAGCCTACTAACTCAGAACCATAGAGTTGGTAAGGTCCAACAGTGGTTAGCACCAGTTTTGTTGAGTCAACCAAAGCTTGCATCGACGCTTGATCATCTACACTTGCCACCACCAACGGCGTGTCGGCGGGTAGCTCCATTTGATCACGAACCGATTCTAATTTAGCCTGGTTACGACCCGCCATTGCCCAGCGAACCGCACCGCCATTCCCATAGGTATTGTGTAAATACTCGGCAACCAATCGCCCAGTAAATCCTGTCGCACCATACACCACAATATCAAACTTTGTGTCTGTCATTCTCTCGCTCCTGTTTCGTTATCAAAGCAGTGTACTGGGTTTAAGCCCAGATTCAAATTTGCATTAAAGCTGAATGCCAAGAATAACCAGAAACGTTTGAGTAAATAGAATAAGTAGTATCAGTAAACCACTGATAAAAAAGGAAGATCTCAAAGAGATGTTATTTGAAGTTATATGCACAATAGCGTGTATCCATCGGGTGAATACAAACATCCAAGCCAAACTTAAAGACACGACACTGACGGCGTCTAAGTGCGCCAGAATTAGACACAACACATAAAACACAACTGGAAATTGAAATTGATTATCCAGCGCATTAGAAGTTAAAACGACCGGCGTAGACCACGCCTTGTTATTTGTATGAGACTCAGCTGTCGCGCGCCCAGCTCGACGCTCAGCCTGTTTACGCAAGCCATTTAAAAACATTACCCAAAATGGAATGGCTAACTGGGCCATAACCGGCCAAAAAATTAGTTTAGATTCCATTGATTACTAGTCTAGACAAGGCCGTCCCTCATTGGCTTCCTTAACGGTATTGAAGGCTAATTTTTGGCAACATTGGTCAAAGCCTGACTCAATAATTTGGCGGTGATATCAACGACCGAAATCACTTCGTCATAAGCCATTCTGGTTGGGCCAACAACACCGAGAGTGCCAAGAATTTTGCCATCAATTTCGTAGGGGCTAGCGATTACACTGCATTCTCCAAGGGCACTATAACCGGATTCTTCGCCAATAAACACGCTTACACCGTCCGCCTTCATGCTCCGATCAAGTAAGTCTAGTAGGTCTCTCTTAGTCTTAAATGCATCAAACAACTTCTGTAGAGTTTCTATTTGACACAGATCAGGCACATCTAGCAGCTTTTGCTCTCCGCTTAACACCACATCAGTCTGTGACGACTCCTCTTCTTCCGAAATCACTTTGCTCGCGGCCTGCATCGCAGTCTGATTAATATGATGCATTTCATCATTGTCTCGTTGCATGTCGGTGATTAACAAACGGCGCACATTGTCGAGCGTATTTCCCTTGTAGCGCTGATTAAAGAAATTAGCTGCTTCTATCAATTCCGAGTCAGAAAAGCCGCCTGCGGTTGGCAACACCCTGTTTTGCACCCGCCCATCCTCGGTCACCAAAATCGCTAAAATTCGCGATTCTGACAAACGCATGAATTCTAACTGATGAAATCGAGCCACCGCATGATTAGGTAGCACAACGACACCAGCAAACTGCGTCAGTTCAGACAACACATCTGACGCGTGAGAAAGCAAAGTTTCTGGGTCAGTCTCTTGATCAAAACGTTCAGACAAACTACTTATCGCCGCATTAGTCAGGGTTGACGCCTTCACCAGGCTATCAACAAACAGGCGATACCCCTGCGATGTTGGTATGCGACCGGCTGAGGTGTGAGGCGAAGTAATCAGGCCTAGTTCTTCTAGGTCTGACATTACGTTTCGCACCGTAGCTGAGCTCACACCTAACTGTGGAAGCTTGGAAAGCGTGCGCGAACCAACCGGTTGACCCTGTTCTATATAGGTTTCAACCAAGTTCTTTAAGACACTTTCAGCGCGATTATCAAGACTCATTATTATTGTGCGAACGTTAGCGTTTCAGGAAATACGCAAGTCATGTCGAGGGAGTTTGACGGTATTGATACTGGACAACTCCGCGACAAATTGGCGACAATGGAACGCTGCTAATCATAAATCATATTAAGCATGTTTAAAACTATTGGTGTATTTGGCAAATTTCAAGACGCGAGCGTTGAAAAACCCGTTAAAACATTAACCAAACACCTAGAAAGCAAGGGCCTTGAGGTCAAACTGGGCTATACAACGGCGGCTGAGATTACTCGAGACCTCCCGCAGGAACTACTCCACGATGAAATGTGTGTCGATATCGATCTCGCCATCGTCATCGGTGGGGATGGCACGATGCTACATGTCGCGCGCCGAATGGCCGAAATGCGAATCCCCGTTGCTGGCGTAAACCTTGGCCGATTGGGGTTTTTAACTGACATTGCTCAATCGGATATGGTGGAAGAAGTTGACGAGATTCTCGCCGGAAATTTCGATATTGAACAACGAATGATGCTGCAAGTAGAAGTGCTCAATGGCGACGAAACCCGTTATCAACAACTTGCGCTAAATGACATCGTAATCGGTCGCCACGCCTTGGAAAAACTAATTAGCTGGCAAGTGCATGTAAATGGTCAGTTTGTTACGGCCGCTAGATCTGACGGCGTCATTCTGTCTACACCAACAGGGTCTACCGCCTATGCTCTGTCTGCGGGAGGAGCCATTATGCACCCAGGCACAGATGTTATTTCAATGGTGCCCGTATCGCCGCATACCTTATCAAATAGGCCAATTACTCTGCCGGCAAACAGCGTTGTGGAATTTACAATTCACAACCGAGCCAGTAATAGCGCACATGTTTCCGCAGATGGCTTGATCGGCTGTAATTTGGAAGGTCCTGAAATCGTCCGTGTCACGCGCTCAGAACATCAAGTGAGTTTGGTGCATACAAAAAACTACAACTATTTCGCGATGTTACGTGCCAAACTCGGTTGGGGTGGCGCCCGCGAAACACGCTAGTTTTCTAGTAATTCTTGGTATACTAAGCCCATTATGGCGTTACAAGAACTCACAATACGCAACTTTGCAATTATCAAGCAGCTCGAAATTGAGCTGGCCGACGGTTTAACTGTGGTTACCGGTGAGACCGGCGCCGGCAAATCAATTGTATTAGATGCACTTGATTTACTGCTCGGGGCACGAGCTGAATCAGACATGATTCGCCATGGTGAAGAGCAATGTGAAATAACCGCTTTGTTTTCCATTGATGGCCTTGATGATATTCAAGATTGGCTTATACGTCGAGATTTGGCAGACGATCAAAACACCTGCCTTATTCGCCGAATAGTGCGTAACAACAAACCAACCAAATGCTACATAAACGACCAGCCGACAACGCTTGCCAGCTTGAAGGAACTCGGGATTATGCTAGTAGACTTACACGGTCAGCATGAGCATCAATCCTTGATGCGAGTAGCTGATCAACGACGCATCATCGACCAGTTTGCTGGCCATGCTGATGAACTAAAAAACATTGCGAAACTTGCCTCCACCATTCATCGCTTGGAACGCGAGCTCGACTCTCTATCCCGTGGGAATAACGATAACGCCGATCGTATGGAGTTAATGTCTTTTCAGCTGAATGAACTAAACGAAGCGGATGTTCTGGATGGTGAATTTGAGGAGTTAGAGCAAGAACACAGCCGCCTCAGCAATGCACAAGACCTTATCGATGGCGTTGAAACAACAGTAGACGCCCTATTTCACAACGAAAGCAGTAATGTTAGCGCCGAACTTGGACGCAGCATTAATCAATTAGCTGAGCTACTTGAGTTTGACGCAAACCTCCAACCTGCAAGCGACTTACTTAACTCGGCTTTAGCCCAAATAGAAGAAGCCCAGAGCGCGCTCAACTCAGCACGCAGTAGCATAGAGCAAGACCCAGAGCGCCTGCGAGAAGTTGAGCAACGCCGCGACACACTCATAAACCTAGCGCGAAAACATCGTTGCAATGAGCACGAGTTACCGGCTAAACATCAGGCACTACAAGCCGAGTATCAGCGGTTGGAATCACAAAGTAGTCAACCAGATAAATTGGAACGCCAAATTGCATCCCTCAAAGACACCTATTTTGAGGTCGCCAATACAGTATCCGAAAATCGCGCAACCGTAGCAGAGCAATTGTCGGCGGCTATTACTGAACAGATGCAAGATCTGGGCATGCAAGGTGGTCAATTAGACATTGTGGTCGAGCCGCAAATTAGTGACGACCCGGTAGTGACGGAACATGGCATTGATCATATTGAATTCACCGTGAGTACTAACCATGGGATGCCGCTTAAATCTTTGCACAAAACAGCATCCGGTGGCGAACTATCGCGCATCAGTTTAGCCATTCAAGTTATTACTAGCGAGAAATCAGACACACCAACTCTGGTGTTCGATGAAGTTGATGTTGGTGTCGGCGGTAAAGTCGCGCAAATTGTGGGCGCAAAGCTCAGAAACCTCGGGAAAAATGCACAAGTTATCTGCATCACTCACCTTCCGCAGGTTGCGGCCCAAGGCCAGCAACATTTTTTCATTGATAAGGTCACTACAGAGTCAGAAACCTTCTCAACGCTGATTACCTTAGAAGATGAATTACGTACCACTGAAATCGCTAGAATGCTTGGCGGAGAAGTCATTACCGACCGCACGCGAGCTCACGCACAGGAAATGCTGGCTGCAAACTCTTAGCCACCACCTCTTTCTAATTACCATGCAACAAACCGACACTCAATCCGTGTACTCAACGGTCCGCAAAGCGGTTCCAGATGATGTACCCGGCATTTTAACGTTGTTAAATCACTACGCCGCTCAAGGTGACCTTTTGCCGCGCACACGACATGATGTGGAAGAAAACCTAAACCACTTTCGGGTAATTTCAAGTGGGAGTGAAGTCGTTGCTTGTGGTTCGCTGGAGCACTTTACTGAGGAGCTGGCAGAAATACGCAGCCTCATGGTCGCATCAAATATTAAAGGCGGAGGGCTGGGTCGGCAGATTGTCGAAAACTTAATCAGTATCGCGCAACACCGTAAAGTAGGCCGAGTAATGGCGTTAACCTATGTACCTAAGTTTTTTCATAAATTAGGCTTTAAAACGGTTAATAAAGATATATTTCCCGAGAAAGTTTGGGGGATTTGTGTAAACTGCTACAAGTTCCATAACTGCGACGAAATTGCAGTTTTGCTAACGCTAAAACAACAGCTATAAAATGAGTTTCATGCTATGAAAACAAAATTATCACTCTCGCTCATTCTTTGCGCTACATTGCTTGGCGCGTGCATTAAACCCTACCAACCAGATGTGCAGCAAGGCAATATAATCAACAATAGCGATTTACGAGAGATTCGCTACGGAATGACTAAACAGGAAATTCTGTTTATTTTAGGAACTCCCATGGTGATCGACCCTTTTAACGAGCAGCGCTGGGATTACTTTTATTCGAATCGTGATCAACGTAAACGCCAAACCGACCAGCGCTTAATCACAGCGATTTTCGACGGTGACAAATTGGCTAAACTACAAGGCGACGTTGACCTGTCCAATGTACAGAGCTTAGAACCCAGCACGGAAGACAAACAGCACGGCGGTACCGTAATTACCGAACCGACACAAAGGGAAAAAGGGTTGCTCAATAGGCTAGGTATAATTAAGTCAAAGTAAAGATCCACGTTCATAGAACGTGGTCTTGCCCTAAGCCCCCTAAAAGGGGGCGAAGTGGAGTGCCCTCAAAGAAGGCACTCCAGAGTTAGTCCGCGTTTAATCAACTACTTCAAATCTAGAGAGCCTTGCAACTCTT
>CALKRK010000024.1 GCA_937989675.1 uncultured Arenicella sp.
CTCGGCAACGTCTTCCACTCCAGGGCTGGCCATTCCGCCGCGCGTCCAGACTGCGTTTCCAGGGGCATGTGTGGCGCCAACCAGTTCCGTGAAGTGTGCACTGCCAGGGTAACTCGAGCTATCGTCGGCAGTCCATGTACCGGTAAAGGTGACTCGGTAGGTAACTGTTTGAGCGAGGCTATTTAGTGGAAGGATAGAAGCGAAAAAGAGTATGACAAAGCGGTAAGTGGTCAATTTTTTCATCGTAGTCTGGTTTTGCTAGTTCAACTTAGAACTAGAAAGACCGACGGAAACCAGTTTTTCTTTCAAAACACTATAAAAAACACCACCTTACTTTGTTTTAAGTTTAGATGCCCAGAGCGCGAGTTTATGCTTCATGGCTGGTAGAGACAATTGTTCATTTGGCAGTGGGGTGATCAATTTGTCGTGGACCAATAGCCGGTAAATAAATTCAATCTTGTCATTCGCGGAATCGGTTGGGTCAAACTTAACTACACCACGATTTTCTCCATATCGCATACCAATACGAATGGCCTTTTTGAGCAGCCCTTTCTCATCCTTCAATTTACTCATCGTGTGTTCTCGGTCAGCGCTGTCTTCAAATATAGACAAATGTACTATTGTTTCATTATGCTGATCCTATTATGGTGTATTAATAAGTGCAAGAGTTGCGCCTGGGTAAAATGGAGGGCGCGAGCTTGGTAGGGTGCACATACTGGCGCCGTGTAGGCTATGTTTGAGGCGCTAAAACGTTGAAGTAGCTACTACAATTTGATAGCCATTGGATCGGGTTGCTTGAATTAGCGCGCTGATTTATTAAAGGCTAGGTGGGGTTGAAAATGATTGTTCTTTCGGTAAGTAAGCAAGTTTTGGCTGGGCTGTGTCGGCATCTTAATGGGTTGATTTCTTCGGTAACGCTTCTTTTGTTGATGTTTTCAGCAAGCGCGAGTGCGATTGGCGAAAAGCTGGCCATGGTCGGGATGAATAGCTCTAATCCCGATAGCATAAGTTTTGTTGCAATTGAAGAATTCAGTATGGGGCAAAGAATATACTTCACTGACAACGAATTTGATGGAGCTGGCGCCTTTTACGATGCCGATGAGGGCGTATGGCAATACACACCACCATCCGGTGGGCTTCCAGTTGGGGGTGTCGTAAAACTTCAAGAGACGGGTCCGTCTACCAATGTTTTGGCGATAAGTTGTTCTTTTTCGACCGGCGCAGGGTGTGGAACGATTGTGGTGGTGGATAACACTGGCATTGATAGTCAAGCAAATCCAAACGTTTCTATCGCAGGTAGCGATGCCATTTATGCATACAGTGACTCGGATACTTATCCAGCTAACGGGGTTACTGGTGTGTACGCAGGTATGATACGCGACACATTTGTGTCTGCACCAAGCCCTGGCGTCGTCCAAAACGTATCGCCTTTGGCCTGGGGCGCAAACCCTGAGAGCCCCGTTGTTGTGCAAAGCTTTGGTGCGTCGGTTACACATCGAGATTTTAAAAATGCGCAGCGAACTAATGCAACCATTGGGCAGCTTACCAGTGCTGCAAATTTTGATACGGGAGCAGCATTTAGTGACCTTGACTTAACGGGCTTTACTTTCTCTGATGGAACCAACCCTGAGTTGAGTATTAGTGTGTCGCCTGGCAGTGTCGTTGAGGACGCGGCGGCAAATTTAATCTACACGCTTACGCTTACTCCGGCCCCGACTAGCCCTGTCACGGTTAACTTTTCAGTTGGTGGCACTGCCACGTTGACGACTGACTACATGGCGTCCAGTTCAGGTACGCTGGTATTTAATGTCACTAATGGAAACCTTGTTGTGCCTACCTCAGGCAGTGCAACGTTTACTGTCGACCCCGTGGTGGATAACTTAGTTGAGCCACTTGAGTCGATTGTGATCGCCGGGTTGCCCTCAAGCGGCTATGATCTTGGGGCAACAAACGTGGCCGTGGGCTCAATTCAAAATGATGACACCGACGATTCACCTCCATTGGTCGCATTAAGTGGTCTAAATCACACAACGCAGGATGGTTTTTCATTTGTCGCCCTAACCGATCTTAGCGCTGGAGAGGTGATCTACTTCACCGACAAAGCCTATGACAACACGAGTTTGTTGTTCACGGGTGCGGAGAGCGTGGTGAAGTGGGTAGCGCCGAGCGGTGTACAACGCGGGGATGTAATTGTCGTTATCGAACGGCTTTCACCAAATATTAACTCCTTTGATATTGTTTGTACTGACGGGTCTGGCACCGCTACCTGTGGCGTCGTCACACTTGATGGTGGTACAAGTTTCAGTATCAGTGGCGAAGAGTATTACGCTGTATCAGATACGGATAATGATCCCAATAATGGAGTCACCCAAATTCATGCTGTATTGAATACTCGTGGGCCAGTTATTCCGTCGATTCAAGACCCTTCAGCAATTTTCCAGCGAGCGGTTGTGGTCAGTAATTTTGATAGTGTTTTTCCAGGTATCACCAATGAGGACCGGGTTGAATACAAATTCGCTGGCGGAGAGCGAGCCGCCAGTGTAGGCCGAAGCTCTTTCACCAATATTAATAACTGGATATACGCAGGTACGCCCCAAACATTGAGCTCAATTCCATTTGCCGACATCAATATAGGTCAAGGCCCGCCGGTTCCAAGATTGGCTGTGGCTGTTTCTGCGCCAGGCGCAATTGAGGACGCTGGGGGCAGCTTAACTTACACCTTTACTTTAGATTCAGTCGCTACGGCGGATATGCTTGTTAACTTCACGATTTCAGGAACCGCAACGACTGGAGCAGACTACAGTGTTGGTGCGACCTCGCCCCTTACACTACTTTCAGGCCAAACAACGACGGACCTTGTGATCTCTCCCGTTGCCGACACGGACCTTGAACCCGATGAGTCAATTATAGTTAGCGTTGCAGCGGGAGTGGGGTATGAACCGGCAACAATAAGCTCGGTAACGGCGGATATCGTTAATGACGACATTGGCACATCAATGCCAATTGTATCAATCGTTGGTGTCAATTCGATCAACCCTGACGATGGTATCGCGTTTGTCGCACTGGAAGACTTGGCCGTTGGTACCGAAGTTTATTTCACCGATCGAGTATTCGATCGAACATCTCTGAGCTTTCCAGGCACTGGTGACAGCGTCTTTTTATGGACGGCTCCTAGCGGTGTCAACAAGGGCGATGTCTATGCGTTCAATGAGTCGCCGGCTGGCAATGACTTTGACCCGCTGACCTGCTCAGATGGATCAGGCGCTGCCTGTGGAACCATTAGCCTAGAGTCAGGCAGCTTTACCTTTTCTAGTAGCGAACCTATTTACGCGTACTCGGACACTGACAACGAACCGAACAATGGTATTTCTGAGGTCTATAGTGTCACGTATCCGCCTGCCGGGGCCTTGGGAGTTATACCTGATTTACAGAACCCTCAGCTCGTTTATCCGAACGCATTAGTGATGGACCAGTTTGCACTAACTACTTCAAGCCTGTATGAATTCGACGCCACCAAACGAAGTGCCACGGTAACTCCGGATGACCTTCAGGATACAGCACGACCGACGCCAGGAAATTGGGTGGTAGAGACAACAACTCGGGCGTTGTCAACGGTCCGCTTTGATAATATTGCGCAGAGTAATGTGGTTAATTTGTCAGCAAGCGCGAACTCGGCAACTGAGTCGGCAGCCACCGTTATTACATTAACCGCTACGGCCGCCGAGCCTGTCATCGGTGCGCAGATGGTATCGGTCGCGGCCAGCGGTACCGGTATTGCTGCGACGGATTATTTACTATCGGCGTCGACGATTACAATTGCCGATGGAGCAACTACTGGTTCGGTTACGTTTACTGTGGTTGACGACGCATTGGTCGAAGCGCTTACTGAGACAGCGACTATCTCAGTGTCTAACCCCTCTGCCGGTATTCAGTTGGGTGATACTACTTCCGTTATGGTGTCGATTACGGATAACGACAGTGCGACGATAAGTATCGATGATGTTCAACTTAACGAGTCAAATACTGGTACTGTCGCTGCGCAGTTCACGGTGACATTGAGTGCTGCGGTCGATACTGCGGTTTCAATGACGGCGAACACAGTAAACGGTACCGCAACGACGGTTGACTCAGACTATGCGGCTGTGATTGCTGGCACAGTGCAATTCGCTGCAAATTCGAATGCAGGTGCCACACAGACCTTCGATGTAAGTATTGTTGGAGATACCAAAGTCGAATTGGATGAGACACTCACTCTCAGTTTAAGTGCTATTTTGGCATCGGGCAGAGACGTTACATTTAGCGATTCTGAAGGTACTCTAAGGATTAGTAATGATGATGCGGCTTCAGTATCGATTAACGATGTTACGCAGAATGAAGGTGATTCTGGAAACACGTCGTTTGATTTTGCTGTTTCGCTTAGCGCACCTGTCGACGCACCGGTTTCGTTGGCGGCTAATACGAGTGACGGCACCGCAACGACGGCGGCTGGAGATTATACGGCGGTGTCTGCCGGTAGCGTCTTGTTTACGGCAAACTCAATGGCTGGCGTGCAACAAACTGTCACGGTTTCGGTTATTGGTGATGAAACTGTGGAGTTGGATGAGGCATTTAGTGTTGTACTCAGCTCACTCTCAGCAAGCGGTCGGAACGTATCGATTCTCGATGACACGGCCGATGCCACGATTAGTAACGACGACAGTGCGAGTGTTTCAATTGCCGATGTTGGGCTCGCAGAAGGCGATTCAGGAGCTAACGATATGGAGTTTACTGTTACGCTGGATGCTTCGGTTGACGCCGATGTGAGTATGACGTTTACCACAATTGAAGGTAGTGCCGTGGTTGCGGATTTAGACTTCAATGCCAACTCCGGCAGCGTCACATTTTTAGCGGGTTCGTTGGCTGGTACCACGCAATCAATGTTGGTTGGTATCAACGGAGATACCAAATTAGAAGCGAACGAAACGCTTACCGTTGAACTCGCCGATTTAACGGCAGGTGCGCGCGACGTTAGCTTCTCCAACGCGCAAGCGGTTGGAACGATTCTTAATGATGACGTGGCCCAAATCACGCTCAGCACTTTAGACACAGCGCAAGATGAAGGCAATGACTTAAACGGCTTTACCAGCTACGCCTTTTCAGCAACGTTAGATAACGCCGTTCAAGGTGGTTTTGGTATTGAATTTCAGGCTAACGATGGTTTGGCAACGTTATTGAATAACGACTACGTGGCCAATAGCGGCACATTAGATTTTTCAGGGGAGCCCGGTGAAGTTCAGATGATTCGTGTTGATGTGAATCATGATGATCAAATTGAGGTGGATGAGGACTTTAGCGTGAGCTTCGGGCATATTGTAAATCTAGCAATAGGGATTGATGCGCATGCTATTTCTGCAGACACGACGCCGCTCTCCGTTTCGATCATCAACGATGACTTTGATCAGGATACAGATGGTGTGCTTGATCGAAACGACAATTGCCCGATGGATTCAAACACCGATCAAGCGGATGCTGATAACGATCAGATTGGTGATGTTTGCGATGCGGACCTTGATGGAGATGGTGCTGACAATGTTATCGATAACTGTCCAATTGTTTCAAATGAAGATCAGGCTGATCTGGACGGCGACGGTTTGGGTAACAATTGCGACGACGATATTGACGGTGACCAACTGCCGAACGACTATGAAATAGCGAACGGTTTAGACCCTTTTAACTCGTTTGATCAGCGAGGTGATGCCGACGGTGACGGCTTCAACAATCTTGAAGAGTTTAGGTTCGGCTCAGATCCGAATGTGTTTGATACCGACGATAATAACAATGGCGTACCTGACTCAATCGATCGGCGTCGAGCCATCGCACCGACAATCATACCTACGATTATTCTCCCACTTTTACTGGATGATGCCGCCTAATGAAAACGCACAATAACGATCAAAATTCGACTCTCAACGTAGACGATGTAAAGTGCAACCGACGCCGACTCATGTCGTTGATGCTGCTGGGTTCTGGAGTGTTGATTTCGAGCAACAGGCAGTGGTCAAAGCCACTTGTCGACATGGTGATTTTACCGGCACACGCTCAGACCAGCGCTATGATGTGTGTGACAGACACAACTGTTGGTGGTCCATTGGCGGGGCATCCTAGTGGTGCGTTATCTTGCCAAGCAGCGTGCGAAGCTGAGGCGACCAGTCAGAACGCCGAGCTTTGTTCGGTTGACGAGTTTGTGGACGGAGCTGGCGCAACGCAATGTGATTGTGATTTAGATCTACAGAATTAGTCTTTCAAGCCTGCTAGGGTTTTAGCTTAAATGAGAATCGCAATTGAGCCAATGCTACGCTGCTAAGCGTAGCGCTGGCTCTTTTTTTCTTAAACAAATCTTATGTGTTTATTTAGTGGCATTTCACGAATACGCTTACCGGTGGCCGCGAAGATCGCATTCGCCAATGCTGGGGCTGCGGGTGGTAAACCCGGCTCTCCGATGCCACGAATGCGCTCGCCGTTCTCCAAAATACTAACCTCTATTTCAGGCGCTTGGTTCATGCGTATTGAATTGTAGGTATGGAAGTTAGACTGCTGTACTTTGCCACCTTCGACGGTGATTTCGCCCATCATGGCGGCGGCCAGGCCAAAGTTGATACCGCCGATAACTTGCGCCTCGATATTGCGCGGGTCCAGAGCGGTGCCGACATCGACGGCTGCGTAGGCTTTTAAAATTTTTACGGCGTCGTTTTCGACCGCGATTTCCATCACCTCAGCAACAGGCACACCAAAGCTGAGCGAAAAAGCAACGCCTCTTGCGTGGCCCTGTGGAAGCGGAGAACCCCAGTGAGAAAGTTCCGCGACGGACTCCAGAACTTTTTTACTTGTTTCGTGTGACATTAAGCTTAGGCGCATTGAAACTGGGTCTAAGCCTTTTGCGTGGGCTAATTCGTCCATCATACTTTCGTGGAAGAATGCGTTTTGTGAGGCACCGACGGAGCGCCAAGAACTAACCGGAAAAACGGTGTCGGCTCGGTAACCAGTCACCCGATAGTTTTCGACCTCATAAGGTTGGTCCCACGCGGCTTGTACAATAGATATATCTGGGCCTGCGGCTGGAATACCAATTCTGCCCATTTGCGAGGCAACGGCTGAAGGTGCCGAGCATTTCAAATCGATGGCGATTGGGCCTTGATCATTCATGGCTGCCCTAAAACGAGCCAGCGCCATTGGACGATAATAGTCGTGTGTGGTGTCTTCTTCTCTAGACCATGTGAGTTTCACCGGTGTGCCTTCCATCGCTTTGGCTACACTGATGGCTTGCTTAACGAAATCAACCTCTAATCGTCGACCAAAGCCACCGCCCATGAGCATGGTGTGCACATGGATATTACTTTCGTCGAGCCCGGTGATGGCCTCAGCTTCTTTTATGATCTGCGTTGGTGTTTGATTGCCCGCCCAGATTTCGATTTTTCCGTCATGTAGCCAAGCAGTTGCGTTCACCGGCTCCATTGCAGCATGAGCGAGATACGGCACTCTGTATTCGCCCTCGATTAACTCAGCATCTTGTAGTGCGGCTTCAACGTCGCCATCGTCTCTAAATTGCGAGTCTTCCTGATCATTAGTGATAGCTTCCTCGCATAGCTGCATAAGCCCAGCCGTGCTTTCTGGGTAGTTGGCGCTTTGCCAATCGAAGGTAACGGCGTTAGCACCTTGAAAGGCGTACCAGGTGTTAGTCGCGATAACGGCGACCCCGTTGTCGATCTCAACAACCTTTTTAACGCCGGTTTTCTTCATTGCTTCGCTGGCGTCAAATGAGTTCATCCCACAGCCAAGGCAAGGATTGAGTTTAACTGTTGCATAAAGCAAACCAGGTAATTCAACGTCGATCGAGAACTCCGCTGTGCCGGTTGATTTGCCAACCATGTCAACACGCTCTTGTGATTTGCCTAGTAGCTTCCATTCGGACTTAGGTTTGAGCCTTGGCTCTGTCGGTGGTTCTATAGTGGCTGCCGTTACGGCGAGGTCAACATAGGAAATTTTTTCGCCGTCGGCGGCGACTACAAAGCCCTGCTCTGTGTGGAGGTCGGATTCAGGCACGCCAAGTTGCTGAGCCGCGGCTTTGACCAAGGTTTCTCTTGCTGCCGCACCAGCTAGGCGCATTTTGGTAAAGCCATCGGGAACCGAAGAGGAACCACCGGTGACTTGCAAAGCAAGAAATTTCGCGGGAATTTTTGTTAAACGCCGCATTCGCTTAGCCATCGAGCTGGTGTCTGTTTGTGCAAAGGGTACAGCTTCTTCCAGCAGAACTTCGTTGAAGTACGCTTTGGAGGCGGGGCCATGGATCACAGTAACTTGCTCTAACGACACATCGAGTTCCTCAGCGACCAGTGCGGCTAAGGTGGTGTGCACACCCTGACCCATCTCTGCGCGTGGAGCGATGATGGTGATACCTTCCTGGTTGATGAACACATACGGCGTCAAGGCTGCTTCGCCTTCTTTTAGATTAGCTTGTAGGGGATTGCCAAAGGGTTGTTTATATTTCCAATAGCCAAAAGCAGCACCGCCTGCGATGGCGACCGAGCCAACTAAAAACGTGCGGCGAGTGATCTTGCCGAGCTTACTCATGATACTTCCTCCGCGTTCTCGCTTGGTGCTTGCAACTGAATCTCTCTGACTTTGCTAGCCGCCGTTTTTACCGCCGCACGAATACGTGGATATGTGCCGCAGCGACACAGGTTGCCAGACATCGCTGTATCGATGTCCTTATCACTGGGAGAAGAATTGCCAGCAATTAGCGCGGCAGCCGACATGATTTGCCCAGATTGACAATAACCGCATTGCGCAACCTGATGCTCCACCCAAGCCTCTTGAACTGCGTGCATGGCATCGGGCGAGCCGAGGCCTTCAATAGTTGTTACTTCGCCTTGAACAGCTGATACTGGGAATGAACATGAGCGAACTGGGTTGCCATCAATATGCACAGTACATGCGCCACACATCGCGATACCACAGCCAAATTTAGGGCCTTTGATGTTTAGCTCATCGCGCAGCACCCAAAGTAGAGGCATTTCGGGCGCGACGTCTACTTCGTGAATTTTACCGTTGATTGTCAGTTTCATGATTGGAACCCAATAACATTCAAAAATTACTTTTTATCATACACTTCGTTAAGTAAAAAAGGTATGAAACGTCGTTAACAGGCTTGCAGATGCTGCATGTGGAAATCTAGGTGTTCACCAATGAACGAAGCAATAAAGAAGTAAGAATGATCATAGCCGTCCTGAAAGCGCACGTCGATTGGGTAGTTGGCATCCTGCGATGCGGCAACTAACAATTGTGTTTTCAGTTGATCTTCTAGAAAGCTGTCGCCGGTGCCCTGATCCACAAGAATGGGTAACTGCGTCTGAGCGGTTCTTAATAATTCGCATGAGTCGTATTGCGGCCATGAGGATTCGTCACCCAGATATTGACCGAGCGCCTTTTGGCCCCAAGCACAACTTATAGGTGACACAATCGGTGCAAATGCGGATACCGATGCGAACTTATCAGGATGTCTTAACGCAATCGATAGAGCCCCATGCCCGCCCATTGAATGACCTGAAATACAACGCTGCTCACTTACCGGAAAATGTTTTTCGACTAGAGAGGGCAGTTCATGAGCGACATAATCATGCATTTGATAGTGTTCTGACCACGGTGCTTGCGTGGCGTTGACATAGAATCCGGCACCGAGCCCGAAGTCCCAGTCTTCGTTAGGGTCATCTGGCACTTGGTCGCCTCTTGGGCTGGTATCCGGGCAGACGATGGCTAAGCCATGTGTTGCTGCGAGATGTTGAGCGCCGGCCTTGGTTACAAAATTCTGGTCAGTGCAGGTTAGGCCCGATAACCAGTAGAGTACCGGTGTCGGTTGCGTGTCAGATTGAGGCGGAAGATAAATCGAGAAAGTCATTTCACAATTTGTGGTGGTGGCGTGGTGGCGGAATTGTTTCTGCTGAACGCCGAAACTTTTGTAGTTGGAAATGCATTCCATAGGTTGGGTTCTCTGCTAGTGAATCTGGTGTTTTTAGTATGGTTGTTACCGTTCAGTTTAAACAAAAAAAAGGGATGGCGTTAACCATCCCTTTTTTGAACAAATGTGTTCGTAAATCGCTTCAGATTTAGAAGTGCTTGCTGAACTCAATACCCCAGAACGATGGTTCGTTGACAAAGGCCGTTTGATTCAGGAAATCCAGCGCACCGTCGGCAACGATTTCATCGGTGATGTTGCGGCCGATAACGGCAATATCCATAGTCTCGTCTTCGTTTTTGTAGCCAAAGCGAACGCCGCCAACCCAACGGCTTTCCGCAACGAACTCAACCGATTCGTATAGAAAAATATTAGAATCACTGCGGTAGTTCCAATCGGTCTGGGCGTATAACTTGCCACTTTCTAACTGGTGATCGTAATTGGCCGAGAAGTTGAAGAGCCATTCTGGCGCTCTTGGTAAGGGATTACCATCAACAGAAACTAGGTTCACTGTACCGAAGAAACCTGGAAAGGTATCCACAATTGGGTCTAGCGACGTGCAAAGCGGGTTGGATGAGCAAAGTTCTGTATTTAAATTTGGATCCTTGATCTCAGTATCGTTGTAGCTAAGGTTGGTGCTGAAACGAAAGCTCTCGGTCACCAACATTTCGAATTCGGTTTCAAATCCTGATCCGTCTACTTTTGCTGCATTTAGTAGCTCGTTGGTGTTGCCAGTACCACCGGTTGCAGTTAACTGTTGGTCATCAATCGAATAGGTGTAAATAGCGGAGTTCCAACGTGCGCGGCCATCAAATAAATCGGCTTTGAAACCAAACTCGAGTGAAGTGATCTCCTCTGTGTCCGCTTGGCTAGTAAAGCCAAAACGGCCAAGAGTCACCGGCCCTCGAGAAGCGGTGGCGAGTCGGGCGTAAGCGCTTAGATCATCGTTAACGTCGTAGTTGGCTGATAACTCCCAACTGAAATAATCGTCGCTGGCATCAATAGTCGCGGCTGGCGCGAATGATCCTGGCCCTGGGATGACTTGAAGTTCTTTGTCGTCGTCAGTGTAGCGAATACCGGCTGTGATCGACAATTGTTCATTTAAGTCGAACTCAGTCTGACCGAAAATCGCGAACGATGTAGTGTCTTGCTGTGCTTGCGTGAGCTGAATTCGGTCACCGGAGTTGGCGAAATCAATGCTGTCTACGGTGATGTCTTCATCCAGATAGTACAAACCGACTTGGTAAAAGAAAGTGTCAGTTTCGCTGGAGAAGCGTAACTCTTGTGTCAGTTGACTGTGGTCCGAAAGACCATCACCTGAAGACACGCTGAAAAAGGCTTGCCCGCCAAGCTGCCCAATTGCTTCAGGGCCGCCCTGTATGCCGCCATCGATGTCTGCTTGACTGAAGCTATCGAGCGAGTCATAGGCCGTGATAGAAGTAAGTTTACCAACATCGGTGTCGAACTCGATTTTTGCGCTGCCACCAAAATGGTCTAAATCCACGCCTGACACTAAGGCGTCGTGAGATGCCCGCTCAGGGTCAAAGCCGGGCCTTAAGCCTTCGACGCCGGGCGTAAAGGCATTTGCATAAAAAACCTGAGGTTGACTACCATCCTGCTTGAAACCGTGAACTTTAAACAGTGCCGATAGTTGATCATTGGGCGTTGCAAGCACTTGCAATCGATAGGCGAATTCATCGAACTCACCGAAATCGTCACCAGCGCCGTTAAATGTATTGTCGATCCAATTGCCTCGGTC
>CALKRK010000025.1 GCA_937989675.1 uncultured Arenicella sp.
CGGGAGTTCGATCGAATTTACTATGACAAAAAAAATACTCGTAACTGGTGGTGCAGGTTTTCTCGGTTCACATTTGTGTGAGCGCCTTTTAGCACAGGGCCATGAAGTGCTGTGTGTGGATAATTACTTCACCGGCAATAAGGACAACATTCTGCATTTATTGCCCAATCCTAAATTTGAGTTGATGCGGCACGATGTGACCTTTCCTTTATATGTTGAGGTTGATGAAATATATAATCTCGCTTGCCCTGCGTCACCGATCCACTACCAACATGACCCCGTGCAAACCACGAAGACCAGTGTGCATGGTGCGATCAATATGCTTGGCCTCGCAAAGCGAGTTGGGGCGAAAATTTTGCAGGCATCTACCAGTGAAGTCTATGGTGACCCAAGCGTGCATCCGCAAACGGAAGATTATTGGGGTAACGTCAACCCTGTAGGAATTCGTTCTTGCTATGACGAGGGAAAGCGCTGTGCGGAGACTTTGTTTTTTGACTACCACAGGCAGCACAATTTGCGTATTAAAGTGATGCGCATTTTTAATACGTATGGGCCACGCATGCACCCTGACGATGGGCGGGTGGTTTCCAACTTTATTGTGCAGGCGCTTCGCGGTGAAGCGATTACCATCTATGGTGATGGTAGCCAATCACGTTCGTTTTGTTATGTTGATGACCTAATTGACGGAATGATTGCGTTAATGAATTCAGCTGATGATGTTGCCGGCCCAATCAATATCGGAAACCCTAAGGAATTCTCTATAAAAGAGTTAGCTGAGGCGATACTGGAGTTAACAGGTAGTTCATCTGAAATTATTTACAAAGCTTTGCCGAGCGACGACCCAAAGCAGCGTCAGCCCGATATTAGTCTGGCTAAGTCCGTATTGAATTGGTCACCCTCTGTGGAGCTCGATAGTGGCTTAAAAGAGACGACAGAGTATTTTCAGCAACTCTTGAAGCTTTAGCCGCATCGATAGTCGCGTCATTTTGTGAAGATACAGATTTACAGGTGTTTTGGCGCCGATAAACGTATCAGCATGGATGTGGTAGCAGATTCTCTAGAAAAAGGCTTACGCGCTAATAGCTTTGATGTATCGAACTTTCGCCCTGAATCGATTTGGGAACGTTTCGGTAACAATCGACATGTGATGCGGTACCTCAGGTATGTTCAGTATCCGCGAGCCGTTAAAAATGCGGTCGTTGAAGCTGATATCCATCATGTTATCGATCATGGTTACGCGCATTTGCACCCAAGTTTGGGGGATGGTTGTAAGGTGATTTCTGTGTACGATTTGATTCCATTGCTCACATGGAAAGGGGTGATTGAAACTGGTGCAAATCCACAGACAAATAATGAACCAACACAAACCGAGGTTCGAAAACCTAGACTCAATCTTTACTCGCTCAGTTTTCTTAATCGATACGACCGTATTGTTTCCTCGAGTCAGAATACAGCAAATGACTTATCTAAATACCTTGGCGTACCATCCGATAAGGTTGTTGTAGTCCCACCTGTTCTGGATTCAATATTTGCTCCAGCTTCAGAAACAAAAGTGGCGCAGTTTAGGCAAAAATATCGACTTGATTCGAAGTCTAAATGGGTCATGATCAGTGGGCGAGAATATTACAAAAACCACGCGACTAGTTTGCAGGTTTTAATGGAACTGATTAAAAACTCTGAGCACGATATCAAGATAGTAAAGACCGGTTTGGCATCCCCTGAATTTGATCAGCTAGTGGAGCGCTACCAGCTTGAAGATCAGGTTCTGACGTTGTTTCTAGAAGACCGAAATGAGTTGCCAGCGTTGTATAGTGCTGTAGATTGTTTATTGTTCCCATCGCTTTACGAAGGGTTCGGAATGCCTGTGGCTGAAGCCTTGGCATGCGGCACTCCAGCGGTAATATCCAATCGCGGTTCATTACCTGAAGTTGGGGGCGGGCTCACGCCGAGCTTTGACGCATTCAGTGTTTTTGAATTTGCAAATGCCGTTAGCGTGGCATTGTTTGATGAAACTTGCCAACGAACTATGTTGGCCAGGGGGCCAGTTGCAATGCGCAAATACAGTAACGAAAACGTAGGCCGTGCGTTTACTGAAGTTTACAATGGCTTGATGGCCAATGGCCGGTAATTGTTATAAGTTGCCCCTAAAAAAGAATATAATAGGCCTTTAATTGCAGCGTCTTCGAAGAGTTTATTCGAAGGCCTATCACAGCCAGATACCACCGCCGAACCTATATGCGTTCCGATATAACCATAATTAAGCCCAAAGTTGGTTGGCAGTCTCTGGACTTCAGAGAGCTGTGGCGTTACCGAGAGCTATTATTGTCGTTGGTGATGCGGGACATCAAAGTCCGCTACAAACAAACCGTTTTAGGTTTTTCATGGGCTATTATCCAGCCATTAACGACGATGGTTGTGTTTACCTTGTTATTTGGTAAGTTAGCGAAAATACCGTCAGATGGAGTTCCTTACCCAGTATTTGTTTTCTCGGGTTTACTGGCTTGGAACTTCTTTCAAAGTGCGGTCTCAGCTGGTGGCGTATCATTGCTTTCTGCTGGTGGCATGATATCCAAGGTCTATTTTCCTAGAATAATTGTGCCACTAGCGTCGATTGGTGTAAGTGTCGTCGACTTTTGCATTTCGATGCTAATTCTATTTTGTTTAATGGCCATCTACACCTTGCCTCCAACGCCGCAAATGCTCTTTCTTCCGTTGTTTTTCTGCGGTTTGGCACTTACCTCTTTTGGGTTGAGTGCTTGGCTTTCGGCGGTGACGGTGTCATATCGAGATTTTCGCTTTGTGATTCCGTTTGTTTTACAGATATGGATGTATGTGACTCCCGTCATTTATCCTGTTTCTTTTATTCCTGAAAAATGGCGTTTTCTTATCTATTTCAACCCTATCTCAGGGTGGGTGGAAGGTATTAGAAGTTCAGTGCTTGGGAGAGATATTGATTGGGCTGCAATTGGCATTTCGTCTTTGCTGACGCTGGTGATTGCTTATATCGGTCTTAAGTATTTTGAACGCGCTGACAGCCGTTTTGCAGATGTGATCTAGGCCAAAGGAATTGAGCGTAATGACAGAAAATTCAACGCAGTTTGCGATTCAGGCGAAGGGAGTTGGTAAACGCTACGTTCTAGGTGGCGCAGAGCAGCAATACGACACTTTTCGAGATCTTTTGACTGGAATAATGAAAGCTCCGTTTAGCAAGTACAAGAAACTAAGTGGTCAGGTGGATGAAGACTTGTTTTGGGCACTGCGCAACGTTGATTTTACCATTCCTGCAGGTCAGATCACCGGTGTGATTGGTCGTAACGGTGCAGGTAAGAGTACCTTGCTTAAAGTACTGAGTCGTATTACGTCGCCTACCAGTGGTCGGGTTGAAATACGCGGGCGTGTGGCGAGTTTGCTTGAGGTAGGCAGCGGCTTTCACCCAGAGTTGACTGGGCGAGAAAACATTTACATGAATGCCAGCATTTTGGGCATGCGCCGAACTGAAGTTAACCGTAAGCTTGATGATATCGTTCAGTTCGCCGAAGTAGAGAGGTTTCTAGATACCCCTGTGAAGCGCTACTCCAGCGGGATGTATGTTCGTTTGGCATTCTCTGTGGCGGCCCATGTTGAGCCAGACGTGTTGTTGGTTGATGAAGTGCTTGCCGTTGGCGACGCGAAGTTTCAGCAGCGCTGTATTGGAAAAATGAGTGAAGTGGGTAAGCAGGGCAGAACGGTATTGTTTGTGAGTCATAATATGGGGCTTATTCAGGATCTCTGTAGCCACTCGCTATATTTAAAGGATGGTCAGGTCGAGCACTACGGAACCACTAGCGAAGTGTTGCCAATGTATTTGTCTGATGGCACTGAACAAAGAAGTGAGTGGATTTCTGATGATGTTTCCAGCGTACTTCGTCGAGTGCGTTTGATAGATGAATCTGGCGAGCCAATTAACTCTGCAGGCTACCTTTCTTCGACTTTTGCCGAGGTTGAAGTTTGCCCTGACCGACCTGATTCTGATTTTATCGTTGCACTTCGATTAACCGATGAGTTAGGTCGAGATGTTTTAACGAGTTGGGATACTGATACGAACAGCCGGAATACGCGGGTTGGCGAGAGTTACCGCAATCTATGCGAACTACCCAGAGGTTTATTGCGCCCTGGCCAATATTTCGTGACCGTCATGGTGCGAAAACTCAAACATGGTTACATAGAAATGATCGAGGAAGCCAATCTTGAGTTCGAGGTCACCAATATAGATTTTATGATGAATAGAGAGCGCTTTGGTGTGGTATTACCTACCCTAAACTGGGAGTGCGAACTGGTATGAGTGTAGTTCGAGTTGCTTATATAGGATGTGGTGCGGTTGTAGAACGCAGTCATCTCCCGGCATTGCTTGGAGTAGAGAATGCTACACCGACGGTACTTATAGACTTGAATCGGTCACAGTTAGAATTGCTGAAACAGACCTACGGGGTTGATAACATCGGCACGTCTATTGACGAATTTCTTGATGAGTTTGACCTGGCCGTAATCGCAACGCCCTCGGCGTCTCATTACGCATTAGGAAAACAGTTATTGTCACAAGGTAAGCATGTGCTTATGGAGAAGCCGCTCGCATCGAATTATGAGCAGGCTAAGGAATTAGTCGAATTGAGTGATCGAAGCCAAAAGGTGTTAGCGGTGAGCTTGGTTCGTCGTTTCTTACCACATTTTCAACTGTTTAAATCTTTGCTCGAATCCTCTGTTATCGGTCAGGTTGTTAAATTCGAGGTAGAGGAAGGCGGAGTGTTTAACTGGCCTGTGCAAAGTGCTAGCTTTTACAATCATTCGAAATCTGGTGGTGGAGTGCTGATTGATAATGGTGCGCACTTGCTTGACGCGTTACTTTGGTGGTTGGGAGATTTTAAGAACGCTCAGTATCTCGATGACGCACAAGGAGGTGTCGAAGCTGATTGTCACCTTGACTTAACCCTGAGTTCAGGCGCGCAAGGAACAGTAACAATGAGCAGGCTCCGAAATTTGCGCAATGAAATAAGCGTTTATGGGGAGCTGGGTTCTTTGTCGATGAGTCTTGCGAGCGGAGACATTCGACTTAAGCCGCACAACAGTCGTGTCGTCCTTGGCGGTCAAGCTCTCGCAGAAGGGGTGGCCACAACGCCATCCGTTTTATCCTTATTTGAACAGCAATACCGAGGAGTTGTGGATGCTATTTCTAATAATCTCAATGAGGAGTCTTCAATAGTTCTCGCTAATGAGTGTCTACCTTCAATCCGCTTGATAGACGCGTGCTACCGCGAACGCTCAAACCTAGATAGTTTGAGGTGGTGATATGAGCAATAAGTCTCGAGTATGCGTTTTGGGAGCCGGTGGAGCGATTGGTAGTCAGTTGGTACGACACCTTTTAAGTAAAGGTTATCAAGTTACTACTGTGGTTCGTCGCCTGTCGTCTGCAGTTCGAATTGGTCGTTATGATATTAATATAGTGCAGGCCGATCTGCTTGAATGCTCAACGGAAAAATTGGTCGATATTCTTGACGATCATTGTGCGCTGATAGATTGCACCTATTCGACCGATTCAGATTACGATACGCGAATTAGCCAATCAACGCATTTGGCGAATCTGATTTGCGATGCAGCTGAAAAAGCTAATGTAGAGCGACTAATTCATCTTGGGACTATTTCTGTTTACCCAGTAAATGCGGGTGACGTAAGCGAAGAAACAATCTGTATACCACGCGGTGATGCATACGCTGATGCAAAATTGGCGGCTGAAAAAGTAATGTTGAGTCGCCCGACCAAAATTCGTTCAGTTGTGGTATTGCAACTACCCGTTGTCTATGGGCCATTTATGATGTGGACAACGGCTCCTGTTCAGCAAATGCTGGGCGCTACTTATACGATGCCAGATGACCTTAGGGGCCGATGCACGCCGATTTACGTAGATGACGTCGCAACAGCGGTTGCTTTGGCTCTAGAAATAAATAAAACAGGGGCAGAAAAAATCTTGTTAAGTGGCCCGGAAGCTTTGAACTGGGGCGACTTTTATCGAGAGTTTTCTAAGCTTTCTGAAGACCTAAAACTCAATTTCGTGTCTCGCGACCAGCTCAATAAATTAGTAGAGCAAGGGGAACGTCAGGCACGGCCATTGAATGCTCTGAAAGAGAAATTTTCCAATGACGGCGATTTTCGTCAACTTGTGTTGGCGCAGTTTGGTATTCGTACTGTTTATCGTTGGTTAAAGCGGCGCCGAGGCCAAGAGGGCATGGATGTGATTAAGGCCCGAATCGCCAATCAGATCGACACGCCAAGTGATTTGGCCGTGAGGTTAATTAGCCAACACACAATCCACACCTACGACACCATGCCTGCGATTCGTTCTGATAAAGCTTCTCGCTTACTTGGCTTTAACGCCGAGATAAGTTTTGCTGACGGCGTTAAGCAGTGCGGAGATTGGCTGCGTTGGGCTCGAATATTAAAATGAATATACGACGTGATCTCGCGCGCTGGTTTTATGTTGACCTCGCGGGCGGTAACACAACCTTGATTGCCGGTAGCGGCCGCAGCGGCACAAGTTGGCTAGCAAATATTTGTAATTATCGGAATGATTTTCGGTATATGTTTGAACCGCTTAACCCAGCTAGCTTCAGAGAACCACAGCATATTGAGTCTTGGTGCTTGTCTAAAGAGGCGCAAAGCCCAATGGTTGAACGTATGTTAACCGGAGAGCTCGATGGTGATTGGGTTGACTCTCGAAACCGGCGCTTTATTGCGCGGCGCCGACTGATTAAAGAAATTAGATCAAACTTAATGCTGACTTGGATGCAGTCTCGTTTCCCAAAGCTGAAAATTGTCACTATTGTACGAAACCCGCTGATGGTGGCGGCTTCACGAGCACGTCTTAACCGGTTGTCAGACGGGAGCGAGTGGGTATGGAAGCCCTCTCTGGAGCGACTACTAAAGGAACCGAACCTTATTGCAATGCTGAGCACTAGTGAACTCGCTTTGTTAAAGAAACAGATTGGGTGTGGTATTGCTCTCGAAACAATTGCCGATTGGTGTATAAATAATTTAGTTGCTCTAAGGTTGTCGCCTTTGGATGGTACGCATAGAGTCTATTATGAAGCGCTTAGCGATCATACAGAGGCGACGGTAAAGGCTTTGTTAGAATTCATTGGCGTGCCATACGAAGCGTCGGTTCTTGATATGGTCGCTCGGCCATCAGAAACGTCTAGGCACCAATCGGCAACAAATGATGATCTGCACGATGGAGTAGCCGCAGAGGCGTGGATTTCGGATCTCACTGAAAGGGAAGTGGAAGTAGGCCTTGAGCTATTAGATACTTTCAATGTGAGGCAGTTGTACACGCCTGAGTGGGGGCCTGTCCATGAGTAGTTCGTCTCATGACGCCGTTACTATTTCGATTTGTACTTACAATCGCGCGGAACAGTTGCGCAAAACTCTTAGTTCATTGAATCACGTGGCTGTTGAACTGTTGCCAGGTGATGAAATAATTGTAGTGGACAATAATGGCAGCGATCATACGCATGATGTTGTTAAAAACTTCCGTCAACTACTACCTATCCGGTACGTGATTGAATCCACTCAAGGTTTGTCAGCGGCGCGCAATTGCGCACTACTTAATGCTAAAAACCATTTTCTGATTTTCATTGATGACGACATTACCGTTTTGCCCGGTTGTATTAAACGTTACCGCCGAGCGGCATTAGAACATAAGAATATCGATTTTTTCGGTGGCAAAATCGAGGTCGACTGGCAAGGCGCACAACCGGGCTGGTATCAAGGAAACCGCTTACCGATGCTAGATGGCTTGATAGGTCGCTATGACCCTCTTGGAGACACAGTTACTTATCCACCGGAAGCTCATTTACCGTTCGGCGCAAACTTTGCGGTGCGCCGAGCTCTTGTTGATAAAGTCGGGAAGTTCGATCCAAATCTTGGAGTGAAGGGCGAATCCATTGCGCGTGGAGAGGAAAGTGATTATTTTCAGCGAGCAATAGAGGTAGGTTTTAAAGGTCTTTATCTTCACGAAGCCGCCGTAGGGCACAGATTTCAAGTAGAGCGAATCTCGCTTGCATACCTTTTTCGCTACGGCGTTCAAAAAGGTTTGATGGTCGAAAACCCGACTAAGCAAGCTTGGGTCGCTCGGGCCCTTTCACAGGTTTTGAGAGGCTTATTTCAATTGCTTCGCGGGCGCAAAGATCGTTTCTATCAATGTGTGATCAATTCAGGTGTGGCGCGTGGCGTGGGTTTGGCTAACAAGCGTGCTCAATTGCCAAATAAGAGCCTCGGAGGCAAGGCGTGAAGTCATTATCGGTGGTGATTCCCACCTACAACCGGGGAGCGGTTTTGTTAGATACGGTTAGAATGTTGCTTGGCCAGTCTCAGCGCGCCAGCGAAATAATCGTAGTTGATCAAACTGTATACGAGAAAGGAGATGATGTTGCACAAGAGTTAGATCGCTTGGACAAGCGAAGCGATATAGTTTGGCTTCGCCTTGAGTTGCCCTCGATACCGCATGCGATGAATGCTGGGTTGCTAAAGTCGAGTAGTGACTACGTATTGTTTTTGGATGACGATGTCAGGTTTTCGAGTGAATTTCTTATGGAACATTGTCATGCCATCGAAAAGTACAATAGGCCTGCTCATGTTGGGCGGATAATTCAGCCATGGCAAAAAGTGGTTGATGCATCAACGCGATTAGTAAGTAATGGCTTGAAAGCCGACTTAGAGTTCGCATTCAATTCAAATGAGCTTGCTGAGATACAAAATTGTATGGCCGGTAACTTGTGCGTAGATCGAGCGTTGGCGATTCAAGCAGGTGGATTCGATGAGCAGTTTTATGGCGCGGCGTTTCGATTTGAAACTGAGTTCTGTAGACGATTCATTCGCCTGACTAATATGCCGTTTCTTTTTTTTCCATCGGCTAGCCTCGATCATTTAAAAGTCGATAAAGGCGGAACACGTCAATATGTAGATAACTTTTTGGTGTCGTCCTCTAGCGTGCATAGTATCGGTGACTATTATTTCGCACTGCGCGAAGCGAAAGGGTTTGAGCGCGCTAAATACATTTTTAAGAGATTGTTAAGCTGTGTTGTCGCTCGCTTTTATCTGCGCAAACCTTGGTGGATTCCAGTGCGATTTATTGGAGAGTGTCGAGGTTTATTGCAAGCAATATCGAAGTATCGATCTGGCCCTAAATACATTGCTAAAGTATGATCTATATTGCTTTTAGTGCCTCGACGATTCCTACCACATCTTTTTCGTAGTTCCAGTCAGTAATTTTTCTAAGGCTCGCTTTGCCCATAGCCGGCAAGTCCTTTTTGTTCCGGATTGCGGCTTCTAAGGCCTCTTTGAGTGACGTTAAATCGCCCGCGCGGGTGACCCAACCGTTCACTCCTTGTTCAACTAAGTCTCTGCTTGCGCCAACTTCGTCTGTGGAGATTATTGGCATTGCGAGGTTCATGGCTTCATTGACCACTAAGCCATAGGGTTCGCGTTCAGAAGGCAATACGAATACATCGCATTGATCGAAGTACCTAGGTAATTCGGTTTGGTTTTTAAAACCAAGGAGCTTGACTTGATCATGTAAGTTTTCATTCGCAATCATTTTTTCCAGTTTCGCTTTATCTTCACCATCGCCGATAAACCAAAGCTCAGCTTGATCTCTGATTGCTATATCCAGTCTTGAAAAAGCGTTTAATAAAAGAGGAGCATGCTTTCGTTTTGTAAACTTAGAGGCATATAAAAAAGTAGTTTTCTTATTGCTTGCTCGAAGGTTTGATTGATGCTCCTGAAAAAAGGAATTGTCGACGGCGTAAGGAGTGAAAAATAGTTGAGTGCTTTTAGCGCCGTAGTGACGGAAAAAATCACGATTGTCTGCACCTACCCAAAGTAGTGCAGAACAGTGTTTCGTTAGAGAGGTCAGGAATTGATCTTTTAGAAAACGCTTAGGAGAACAATTTAAGTTCGAGTCGCTGCGAAAGAACAGCGGAATTCGATGTTGTTTTGAATACATGATTGAGTACAACAAAGCCGTGTTGTTGTATCCATGAATCCAGATCGCATCCCACGCCTGGCTTTTAAGAGCTTTCCTCAACGAGCGAAGGCTTACTCGGGGGTTGAACAGCGAGTGTTCTTCACAGTTTTCGGTGGAATTCAAAAACTCGTGTGCGTAGCCATCAGTTAGGGGTACATCCCATTTAATGTCTTGCCCGAAACCTTTGTCATGGTAGGTTTTAGTGGATTGATCGCTCAAGAAAAATACCGTTAGATCAACCTCTGGATGGTCCGTAAGCAGACGCAACAGTGGTGCCTGATATTGTATTGGGTGCGAAACAATATGGGCTAACTTAAATGGTGTTTTTCTCATTCTGGCTTAGTGTGTATGCATGAAGCGTGTTGACTGTGTTCAAAAAAGTGGGCGCTTATTTGTACAATACTAATTTTGCCAAGGCTTTCCAATTCCAAGGGTTCGCAGCCAAGGCTCTTTTCAAATACTTTCGGCTCGCTTTTGGGTTCGTACTTTTAATATATGATCCGACAAAGTACAAAAAATCCGACTCAGATTTTGAGGTTGCAATCGCTGTTTTCCCCTCTTTTGGTTTGGAGGCCTTTCGAGCTTTTTCAAGTAGGCGTGAGTCGTCGCCATTATTTGCTCGGGCTTCGCAGCACTCGAGTATAACTTTAGTTGTTTCGACTTGTTGATCCCGTCTTAGACTGCTGATTGATCGACTGTTTGCAATCGCCTCATAATAGATGGTTTGCAAAGAGCCGTGTTGACCGTGTTCGATCATTCGGGTCCATAAATCGAGATCCTGCGCGACGTAAAATTGCTTGCGGTAGCCGCCGACCTTGTCATAACTTTGTTTTCGAAACATAACGCTGCCATGATGAGGAGGGCCCTGTATCGTGTTGATACTGCGCCTCGTTAGCCCTTCGCGAGCGTCTTCGGCAGATTGAATTGTCTTACCGAACTTTTCACCATCAGGTGCTAGGTAGATAACAGCGGTGCTGCACATCGACATTTCGCTCTGAGAATCGAGCATGTCTTTCTGCGCCTTTAGACGGCCTGGTAGAGATAAGTCGCCGGCATCTTGGCGCGCAATATAGCGGGCGATTGCATGGTTGCACCCTGCAATCAATGCTTTTGTAAGACCTTGGTTCGTTTGGTTGTACAAATGTATCCGAGGGTCTCGTTTGGCATAGCTACGGATGATTGATTCACTTTCATCTGTTGAGCCATCGTTGACGATAATGAATTCAAGTTTTACGCCTTCTTGAGACAGCACGCTTTCAATTGTGTCTTTTAAGTGCGTTTGCTCGTTGTAGATACCCATAACGACAGAAACGTCGGGTTGCGTCATACTGAAGGCCTTGTTCGCATGCTAATAAACTGGATTGTTAAACATTTTAATTTTTTGATTGTATCAAAAGTTATTTGCTACGAAACCGTCTCGCTCGTAGTAAAATACCGATTACGCCGTTGCACCTAGCCGACTACTAACTGCGCACAAGCCTTTGCTAGCAGGCTTTATCCTTGTTTTTGACTCTCTGGTGCGATTCAAAAATTAGTATACGAAAACCAAAAAAACAACTACTTGCTCATCCAATCATGATTTTCATCTTCTTTATTCTCTTTGCTTTAGGCTGTTTTTTCAGCTTGACGAGAGATGGCAGCATGTTGAAATATCTAATTTTAATCGGTTTTCTACAAGACCCGGCGCGTAAACTCATGGCAAGTGAGCCTGTGTATATGACGATTATGGTTGGTTTTATCGCGGGTTGCGCTTTTTTACGTCAGATGTTGACAAATAGAGAGTCGATAACAGCACCGTATTTTAGCTGGAATCAAGATTTTCTAGCTCCATTCAGCATATATTTATTGATACTTGCGGCGCAATTTTTACATGCTCTAATTCGTTACGGGGCACCTGTTATACCGGTTCTGGGCTTGGTGTTTTACATGGCTCCATTGGTAGCGGTTTCGATTGGTTATGCTCAATTTTCTAGTTTCAAACCAATGCGCAGTTTTCTGCAAATGCACATCGCTTTCTCTGTAGTTGTGGCTGCCACAGTTTTAATGTCGTTCTTTGGAGTTGAAAGTGTTTTGTTTGGTGAGGTAGGTAGCGGCATTACGATTTATGATCAAGGAACTATTCTAACAGCGCACTCGGGGATTATGCGAAGCTCTGAAGTGGCGGGCTGGCATATGGGCGCGGCGGTTTGTTTTTTGTTGATATTACTAGCGAACAGAAATTCTTTGGGTTCTTTGTTGATCGCATCGGCGGTCATTACCCTATTACTCTCGGCGATTATCTTGACTGGTCGACGGAAAATGATTTTTCAAGCCGTTATGTTCGGTGTGCTTTACTTCCCATTTCTCAGGTTATATCAGAAGCGGTTGGCATCTGGTTATTTTGTAACCGCTACCGCTCTTTCCGTTGCCCTAGTTTTGGCAGCAATCTCAATTTTCCCCATGTTTGCGAACTCGGAATTTGAGCTTTACTTATTGCGAGGCAGCAGCGTATTTGGAGACGCCACTGATCGGTTTAGTAACTTAGGTTTAGGGTCCGTCGCTTGGGCAATAGAACGCTTCGGCTTACTAGGGGGCGGTTTGGGTGTTGCTGCACAAGGCGCTCAACACTTTGGCGGAGCCATTGCATCCGGTGCTGGTGAAGGGGGCTTAGGTAAAATTGTTTCAGAGCTCGGTGCCGTATCTCTAGTAATTATTGCTTGGCTCATTTACGTGATCGCAATTCATATTCATCGCAGTCTGGCGTTAGTATCGGCGTTAAAACCAAGTAGTTTACGATTTACTGTTGGGGTTGCCGTGTTTATAGCGTCGAACGTTCCTACCTTTATCGTTGCCTCTCAAGTATTTGGTGATGTATTTGTTTTACTTATTATTGGCTTAATGCTGGGCTTTGTTTTTGCCCTACCTAAATTAATCGTTTTAGAAATGAAAAAAAGGCCGGAGCGTACCTCCGCCTTGAACTATAAACTCTCATGATCGTTATTGGATTAAACGCCTTCCACGGTGATTCGGCTGCTTGCCTTATTGTTGATGGGCAAATGATCGCCGCAGTTGAGGAGGAGCGGTTTCGGCGCATTAAACATTGGGCGGGTTTCCCATCCAAATCTATCGAGTATTGTTTGCAGGTCGGTGGCTATCGCTTATCAGATGTTGATGTGATCGCAATCAATACTGACCCAGCGGCTGCGCGTTTCAAGAAAATGTTCTATGCGATAACAGGGCGCGCGCCTTTGGCGTTAGTCAAAGAAAAGTTGTTGGTTAGAAAGAAGCGTAAGAGTATTACCGACTACTTGGTTCAAGAATTTCCGGGGCAAACCTTTGCAGGGAAGGTTGAATACGTTGAACATCATCTAGCACATTTAGCGTCAGCTTACAGTATGTCGCCATTTGATGCGGCCAGTATTGTCTCCGTAGATGGTTTTGGTGATTTCGCCAGTGCGGCCACCGGAATGGGCTCAGGGGGTAATATCGATCTGCAACGCCGAATTTACTTTCCTCATTCTTTGGGTATTTTTTATCAAGCACTCACTCAGTACTTGGGTTTTCCTCACTATGGAGACGAGTACAAGATCATGGGCTTGGCTCCCTATGGAAAGCCAAAGTATGCCGATCAGATGGATCAGATTCTTAGCACAACCTCCGACGGTGGGTTTCGTTTAAAGTTAGACTATTTTCTTCACCATCGGCAGCCCATTGGTTACGACTGGGATGATGGCGCTCCTAAAATAGGGCGTCTTTATAGTGATGCGATGGCTGATTTACTCGGCCCCGCTCGAGCTAAAGATGAAGAGTTAACACAACACCACCGAGACATTGCTCGGTCAATCCAAGACGCTTACGAAAGAACTTTTTTCCACATGCTTAATCACATGCACGCTAAGCACGATACAGATAATCTGACCATTGCTGGCGGCTGCGGTATGAACTCAGTAGCAAATGGTAAAGTGCATCTACGCACGCCGTACAAAAACGTTTACGTGCAATCAGCGGCCGGAGATGCCGGTGGTGCAATCGGTTCAGCAATAGTTGCTAGCCAAGCTTCAAATGCGAGCAAGCCTTTTCATATGTCCCACTCATATTGGGGGCCGCAATTTGATGATGCTGAACTCAGGGTCCTTTTAGATCAATATGATGACCAGTTGGCTGCCGCTAATTGTTTAGTAACACACGATGTGCCGCTAGGTGAGCTGACTGATCAGGTGAGTAATCATATTATCGATGGCAAGGTAATTGGTTGGTTTCAAGGGGCGATGGAATGGGGGCCTCGTGCGCTTGGTAACCGATCAATTCTTGGCGACCCTCGTCGTGACGATATGAAAGATATCTTAAATCTTAAGATTAAGCGCCGAGAATCATTCCGGCCCTTCGCGCCTTCCGTTATGAGAGAGTTTGTTGATGAGTGGTTTGAATCCGATGCGGACGTGCCATTTATGATGAAAGTGTTTCAAATTCGTGAGGAACAACGAGTTCGAATACCGGCGGTCACTCACGTAGACGGTTCTGGGCGTTTGCAAACCGTGACTACCGAAGGCAATGCTCGTTATCATGCTTTGATTAAAGCCTTTTACGATAAAACCCAGGTGCCAATGCTATTAAACACGTCGTTTAATGAGAATGAGCCTGTTGTGTGTAAGCC
>CALKRK010000026.1 GCA_937989675.1 uncultured Arenicella sp.
ACGCTTAAAGATAAGAGCGAATTCACTTTGATTGGTAAAGATGTTGAGCTCCAAGGCGTTGAGGATATCGTCACCGGACAAGCTACCTATGCTCAGGACATTCAGCTACCGGGTATGCTTATTGCCAGCATACAGCGCCCACCAGTTGTTGGTGGAAAAGTTAAGTCGTTCGACGCAACTGAGGCCAAGAAAGTCAGTGGTGTGGTCGACGTCATTCAACTCAAAGACCGCAAAATGCCAGTAAACGTGTTCCCCGTATCCGGCGTAGCCGTATTGGCAACGAATACGTGGGCCGCTATCGAAGGGCGTAAAAAGCTCAGTGTCGAATGGGAAGACGGTGAAAATGCCGTACATAACTCGGAAACGTACAAACAAGAACTGGTTAAAAAGGTAAATGCTAAAGCTAAACCCGTACGTATTGAAGGCGAGGATATTTATGCCCACAGCTTCAATCCTGACAAAACCGTTGAGGCAACGTATACCGTCCCTTATCACCACCATATGCCAATGGAGACTCCAGCGGCCACCGCCGTCATTGAAAAAAATGGTAACTGTAAAATTTGGACTGGCACACAATCGCCTCAATGGGGGAAAACTCTGGCACTTGGAGAACTTGGCTTTGACCCAGAGAAAGAGGCCGATAAAGTCGAACTCAACAACACTTTAATGGGCGGTGCCTTCGGCCGCAAGAGTAAGAATGATTTCACACTGGAAGCCGTAGAACTCGCTAAAGCAACCGGCAAACCCGTTAAAGTAATCTGGAGCCGCGAAGACGACGTACAACACGGTTTTTACCATTCCATTGCGGCTAATTATTTTAAAGCTGAACTGACCGACGATAACCGCAGTGACCACTGGTTGCAACGCCTCGCCTCACCACCCATTGCTTGGATTTTCGATAACACGGCGACCTTTTTGCCCGACAACGCGCTCTCGCTTGGCTTCGCAGATGTACCCTTCGACGTGAAAAACATGGCATTCGAAAATCAAGAAGTAACCACGCACGTGCGAACGGGCTGGGTGCGCTCGGTTGGCAATATTAATAACGCCTTCGGCCTAGGTTGCTTTGTTGACGAGTTAGCCGCTAAAGCCGGAATCAGCCCACGACAAATGTGGTTAAACTTGCTTGGTAAAGACCGCATCTTCAACCCTCGTGAAGAGGGCTTTGAAGGCTATACTTTTTACGGTCAGGAGAGCGATGAATATCTATTGGATATCGCTCGCTTCAAGGCTGTACTTAATGAAGTCACCAGTAAAAGTGACGCAGAAGAAACTCTACCTGACGGGCAGGGTTGGGGAATAGGCTTGGCCGCTAGTTTTAATTCCTATGCCGCAGCGGCGACAAAAGTCGCTGTTAAAGACGGCCAGGTAGAAGTATTAGAAATGCATACTGCGATCGACTGCGGGCTGGTAATCACACCTGACCGCGTTGTTTCACAAATGGAAGGCGCGATGATTATGGGCTTGTCGATGACTCTGGAAAGCGAAATCACCGTTAAGGATGGCCGGATCGAACAAAACAATTTTTACGATTACCCTGTCACGCGTATCGATAAAGTGCCACCATTGCATGTGCACTTAATGCCCTCGGACAAAGCTCCTGGTGGCGTAGGAGAACCGGGCCTACCGCCGATTCTACCAAGCATCGCCAATGCCATTTATCATGCATCAGGGGTACGGGTACGCGACTTACCGGTTAGCAAAACGCTCAAAGTATAATGGCGAAATCAATTCGGCAATAGTGCCCCTACATGGCACCAATACTGATGCTGGCAACACTCTAGAAACACACTAAAGTGTTGCCACATCTTCCGGCTGGTTACCGCTCTAACTATTTAGAACTTTGACTCATCGCGGCATATCTCATAAAACGTTGAGGCTCCATAACCTCTTTCTTCCAAAAACTTGTAGTTCGCAATTGTTTGTCGAACCGTGTCATCAATTCCATCGATGTGCCAAGGCCAATCACCTGTAGCCATTCGCTTTGCTGTTTTCAGGTATGTCTTTTTTATAAAATGAAAAAGAGCGCATTGATGGAACAGAATTTGCGTCGAGACATCCGCTCGAGGAATACCCACACTGTCCATTATCGAAACTAAGAGCTCATCATCGGCTAATTCACTCGACTCAAAAACTGAATGCTCTCCCTTTTCGAACTCCTCTACATATAAATCGATCACGCCACCATGCTCTGGCGCATTTCTGAACTTCGCGTACACAGACAGAGCGCCATTGCTTTTTTGATCGTTCAATACCCAATCATTAAATTCGTACTCCATCGCCTCTAAAAACTTATCAGTGTCCCCATATCGAGTACCTATGGAAGACGCTCCAATTTCTCTCATCGCCTCAGATACTACTAGCGCCCTGAAAATTTTACCCGTCGCACTTTTAGCGGGAACCGCAATACCAACGACGCTAAACAGAGTACCCATTAACTCCTTAATAAGCACGATCGAAGGTGGGTCTTTTCTATGGTTGTATTCTTTGAACCAAACTTTGTAATCGTCAAAAGCCAATTTCAAACCATCTCGCGCTTGCCTTTCGCTCGCGGCTAAATACTGATTTATTTTTAATGTGGCATCTTTAGTACGCGGCTCTAACGTTTCGTCGGCCCAGTCACAATCGTATTCATCATCCGAAACGCGCTCACAAACAGTTTCATCTGGCTCGAATTCGATATCCACGTCCTGCGAGTAAGCCATATGGCTGAATCCACTCGCGATCGCGATGCACAAAGCAATTTGTAATCCCTTATAAGGCCAGGTTGCTAAGGTTAATTTTAGTCTAAACATGTTCTTACTCCTTTATTGATTTACGTTATTTCAGATAATCTGAATCTTGAAGGCCAATACTAATTCCACCGGACGTGCGTAAGTCCCTACCCGATCTTGACCAAGGAATCAGCAGCCCATCACTTGTCTTAAAATTTATCGTTGCAGTGACCGGCTCGTTCTTGCGAACAAACCAATAGATAGCCGGAGGCGACGCCCAAGTACCTTCTCTATTGATTGGTGCAAAGCGCCTGTTAAGCACATCACTCTTAGTCTTTATTTCGACCGCAACTGAGGTCAGCACTCCTTCGCTATTGATACGTTTCCATTTCAAATCTTCATCGTGAACTTCCACTAACTCGATATCCGAAAACACGTCTCGAATAATTTCGTTGGCTGGAAAGTTTCTCTTACTTTCGATGGCCTGGCCTTTGCGTGTAATCACTGATACAGTTTGTAACTGAAGATCATTTAGTGATTCATCATCCAGCCCTAACCCCTGCAATGGGAAATAGGCAAACCGGGCCGGCTTTCCACGATAATTCGACCAACCGATTTCTTTCGACCATTTAAAATGCTGTGCTTCCACAAACTGTTCAAGTAATGGCTTCACTGTTAAATCAACAGATTTAATATCAATCGTTGGGTCTATTTCAGGCAGTAAAACCAAAGAGCGATCCCAAGCACCAGAACCAACTTCCACCACAAGTTGTTTGCGCACTTCCTCAGGATAGTGGCCAATACCAATAAATCCACCCGCGATGGTCTTACGTTCTTCTAACTGCCGATTGGTAAATTGCTGTGTTTCGTTGACCGTTTGAACCCGATTTATATCAACTAGCTTATGGGTATAACTAACGGATGCTGAGAATTTTTTAAAAAAACGGCTTAGAAAACCTCCCTTTTTCTTATCCTTGTCTTCATCGTCTTTTTCATCATCATCTTCCGCTTCTTTTTCTACCTCATCAACCTTAGCGGCTGCGGCTTTTAGTTCGATACCTGGCGATTTAAACATTGTCTCGGACACCCTCGAAAGAAGTGGCTCTACGACTAACTTCTGGCACTTATCAACCGTTAGATCACCGCCTGTAATCGAATCAATGGTAACCAAACCTTGTTGGGTTAACTGCTCGACAATTTTCGTTTTCTCAACATTCGCGTTGCCACTCATGAACCCCAAGTAACTGACCTTGCCAGCAAACTGCTTGTTCTCGCCAAAGTACTTATGAGCTTTTTTCCAATTGAAACTGGCCTTACAAAAAAGTTTTGGTGTCAGCCCACGGTAAGTAAATTCAACGACGATCCCCACGCCACCTGTGGTCTTTGTCGTGATTGCGTCATACACATCAGCGCCAAGCTTGGTGAGGTCTAATTGAAATGGCATTTTCTGAGTTGCCACTGTTGGAGCCAAGCCACCCGACTTAGGTGCCGACGCCAACAACGTGCCTGTACTCGTTTCAAGCAAATAAGCCTTTGCATCTTTCATCGGCAGCGGGCCAAGCGCAATATTCTTTATGCCACGCCGCTTCTCAATAGCTTTTCGCATAGCCTGATTCGCCTCAGCCGGAATCGCAAGGCTGACTGAAAATTGCAAGATTCCCTTTTCTATCTCAACATTTGGGTTTTCTGGATCAAGCCCTTGGTATTTCACCAGCGCAAATTCAGGGTAACGTACTCCGTTGATTTCTTTTTCAGCGAGGCGCGGTTGATCTGGAACGTAGTACCATTGCTTTGGTTGTGTGGCATCACTGATCACAGTAAAGCGCGATTTGATGCCGTTTATATCGACGACAATGTCGTCAATCCAGTCCTGGATATCTAAACTTGGATTCGCCTTTAACGAAGGGCTTATCGAGCAAAAGCTTAGTAAGATCAATACAAGCCTCGCTTTTCGCCAAATTTCATGCATGTTCATATTTCACCTCGCGCAAGTGCTGGAAGCATATTTGCTTTAATTTTGATAGTTGGGCTTGTCGTTTCAATTTCTTTAAGTCGCTGATAGCTGCCATGTTCGTAAAATACTTTCCCGCTCAAGGAAAAACTGCCAGCTGATGCGCTACCAAAAAATAATAGAGTAATTCGATCACCGTCCGCTCCAGCCGGAGCAAGTCTTATCGGCCCTCGAGTTTTCGACATTCCAGCATCGCTTTCAAATTTCACATAGATCTCAACCGCCTCTAGCCGGCCACCACGATCCGCGTCGTATCCAAGTAAGTTCTCAATAGACACGCTTTGCAGCAAAACATCCTTATTCGCGATGAAAAACCGCCTTTCTAACAAGTAGCTGTTTAACTCAACTTGATATTCAATCGCAGAATCTGACACTGACTGAGCGCCATCGAGCTCTCCTTCGATTTCCATATCGCTCTTACCTAAAACTTGAACAGCAGGCACAAGATACTCATAACCTGAAGGGCGCTTCAGATAATTCAGAGTTAGAGGATCTACGCCGTTGTTAAACAGTTTGCCGTTGATTAACTCAACGTTACTCGAACGTCGACGGGCTAATGTGACCGATACGTTATTCCAATTCCCTCTAATACTTGGCACTGGTTTGTAATGCCAGTCAAAACCAAGCGGCAAACCAGACTGGCTAGCTATTCTTGCCAGAAAAAGATTCGACACATTACTATCTAGCCGCAAACTTACAGAGAAACCACGACCATCCGCTTTAGGCACAATCGATGCGGACTTCAAACCCTCTACCTCGCCCTCAAGCCCAGCTGGACTGAGAACCCAATTGCTAAATTGACCACTAAATTTCCACCCATCTTTTGCTAGATTTTGCACAAGCAAAGATTCAAGAAACGGATCTATTTCTAAATCAACTTCTAGCCACAATAGAATCTCGCCCTCGTTTTCCGGGTCAAATTCGATCACCCCTAGATACTCATCACTTTGAATTTCTCTCGGCACTAATAAAGCTAAGTTCGGTATCGCATAAGCGCTAAAATCCTTGGTATCAATCACAACGCTTATGTCTACGACATTGGGTGAATTTGGCACCTCAATTTGAACCTGTTTCTCTACCAAACCGGGCAAAATATCTTTGCGACTGCGGTTGAGCGCTCGCATAAGGCTCGAGGTTGATAAGGCATGCTTTGGCAAAACAGGGCATGCGGCAATTTGCCTGTAGACATGATATTGCTTTGCAATTTCAAATAGATTGTCCTGAGCTTCAGCCACAATAAGGTGATCGCTGATTCGCTTGAGCATCTCGACCTTCCAAAAAGAGAGTGCGGTCTTTAAGGCCTGCCATTTACCTTCGATATCAGACAAAGAACTTACTTTTTCTACCGCTCCGGATTTGCCACCCGCCACTCCCTTTGAGCGTGTACGAACACAATTCTCCCCTTGCGTATTTTCTACCACAAGCCGAATATCTCCACCGGGAAAAGCCTGATTCAGCGCGTTATCCTTTGACGATGCATCAATAACAAGCATACCGCCTGGTTCACAAATGAGTGTTCGAACAAATAGACTCACCCGCCCTCCCATAGAGAGGTAACGCCCAACGTGATTTGCCACTCTGGGGTTTGTCTGCCTAGAGTTTACCCAAGCACTTGCCGATGCCCGCTGCGATAAGGCGGCACATTTTCGAGAAGTTAACAGCCCGCGAAATTTGTGTGACTCACCCGTCACATCAATCAAATTACACCCGCTCACAGTAAGCTCATTGACTACCAAAATCAGGTTACTCCAGCCAGCGTGCGAGTAGCGACGATAGTTAACGCCATTTCTTTGTCTAGTGCTTAACCGATTGCGAACAAGATTGCGGCTTTCGAACTTCAATTGATCGGCCACAATAATCGCGGTTTTTCGCCCGGCAATCTCTCCAGGCGCCGTCATCGTATGAATTATTTGCTCAGGAGCACCGGGCTTCCATACGTTGACCCCTGATTGGACAGATGACCTTAGGTTCGCCTCGAAACCAGACCTACTCTGTATTATCGAGGTCATCGCATCTGCACGCTTTGAGGTGCTTATCGTCTGTGATAACTCAAACTTGGATTCAGGCGCCGCAGCGCTGGATTTTGAGAAGCTCACTGCCGCGAAAAAAACCAGCAACGTTGCCCCAGCAAAAGCCTTATACGTGTGTTTAAAAAGAAGTTTCGTATTGTGTTTCAATTTTCTGCAGTCCCTTGTTCTTAAGCGATCTATGTTGCGTCGCTTACATGATTAGGCTCGCCTATGTGAACAGGCGTGTGAATTTGCGTGTGAATAATACGAATATTCATTAACATTCGTTTAGTAAACAGGCTTACTCTGGCAGAATTGAGGCTCGATTATCGATAAGTGCGACGCGTTCTAACTCAGGAAAACGAACAACTATAGACTCTAAAAATGATTCTCAATACCGATAGGCTCAATGCGTTTTATCAGGTTGCTGTGGATAAGAACTTCAGTAAGGCTGCATCTAACTTGTGTATAACTCAGTCGGCGTTGTCACAAAGAATTTTGAAACTTGAGCAAGAAATTAAAACGACCTTATTTGTAAGGGCCACTGATGGAATCAAGTTGACGGAATCGGGCGCTGTATTACTCGACTACGTAAGGGAGCTACAAATGAGAGAACATGAAGCACTGGATAGCTTAATGGGTAAATCAAGCGCAAACAGTGGCATTATCCGCATAGCGGCTTTTAGCTCCGTGCTGCGCTCAGTGATCATGCCCGCGCTACAACCTCAAATACAAGCTTCACCATCAACCCATGTTGAATTCTTCAGTCGAGAGTTACGAGAGCTACCCGCGATGCTCGAAAGTGGCGAAGCAGACTTCATCATTCACGACGACCCCAAGCTGTCCGGCAATCTTGAGTCAGCTCATCTTGGCTTCGAGTATATTGTTCATATCCGCAGCAAATCCCACACGGGGCACATCGATACCTCCGAACAACACAAGCCCCTTTATTTTCTTGATCACGACGTAGAAGACATGACCACATATCACTTTTTTAATATCCAAGATCAATCGAATATAGAAATTCAACGCAGCTTTTATGACGATATCTATGGAGTCATCGACGGGGTAAAACTGGGTTTTGGAGAAGCCATTGTGTCACAGCATTTAGTGAGTGGTGATGAAGACATAGAGATTATCGCTTACCCAGAGACCGTGACGAGCCCAGTAATACTTTACTACGAAAAAAACCGATATTTGACACCGCTACAGGTAGAGGTAATCGACACTCTGAAAACCAATGCGCCCAGTTTATTGGTTTGATAAACGAGTAACCCTCGCTCTTGCCATAGCTATCAGTAAATCTAATCCCTGCATTAAAAAGCATAATTTCACTTGGCTCTGAACTGACGATAGACTTAAACCATAGTATTTAATTGGTCACCAACGCTTAGCCAAGCTGGCTAATCTATTACCCTACAATGGAATCGACTAATAAACAGGTAGAGTTAATATTACTGGGAGACATTCGGCTAACCGTAGAAGGATCCGAAATATCTTTACCCAAATCACGTAAGGCGAGAGCGCTGCTCGCCTACCTTGCGCTGTCTAAGCATTCAGTGAGCCGCTCATGGCTGTCAGAGTTTCTATTCCACAACACTTCAGACCCGAAAGGAAACCTACGCTGGTGTATCAGTCGGCTAGAAGCTTGCTACAGCAGGCTTGAAAACGGAAACCTTATTTCAAGAGAAAATGACGCCTTATCGTTGACTATACAGAGTGAGTCGGTCGACATAATCAAACTTCAGCAATTATCTCAAAACGGTCCTTTTCAAGAAGCTGAATACGATTTCTTGGAACACGCTGCAAGCAATACTTTTTTATCCGGTTTGGAGCTTAACAACGCACCCAGTTATGACGCCTGGAGAGCAACGACTCAATCTAACATCTCACCCTATATCGAAAAGGCGCTCGAGTCGGCCTCAGGCGCTAATACTGATAACCAACTATCAGAAAAGTACGCTCGCCTATTTATCAATTATGCCCCACACCGTGAACGTGCATGGATACATTTAATCACTGCAGCACAGCGATTAGGAAAAGATCATGAAGCGAAATGTCTTTTAGAAACGGCACATCAACAACTAAGATCGAACGGTGTTATACCGACCAAATTGGCGTTTCAAGTGGCCCCAAGAAGTAATGCTGAAAAGCAAGCAACAACGATTAAAGAAAGCACGCTAGCAATAAACAGCTTACAGCAGACCTTGTCACTAGAAATTAGTAAGGAAAACCCCTGCACTGCCTCCGCAACAATTGAATCTGACATACGCGCTAGCGTGAGCAGATACAACACGTTTGAGCTGATTGCTCCCCACAGTAACGGCGCGCACAAACAAAACTCTGACTTAGCGCTAAAATTTACACTGCTCGACTTTGAACGCACTAAAAAACTCGAGTTACAACTTATCGATAATAATTTCGGTGTGTCTGTCTACACTAACCAACTCGAGCTACCAAGTAACAGAAACTGTTCAAAGGCTGTGCAATCATGGATATCGGAATGCCTTGAAGTTGACGTACCAATGGCTTTATATGTAAGTGCGAAACGAAAAAACAAACTTCAACTAACGGCAACCGACCACTATCACCTAGCCCTCGCAAATATTCATAGCCCGGTTGGCTATTCGGCCACCAGGGTATCGAACCTGCTTGAACAGGCACTTACAAAAGACCCTCATTCCGGACCAGCCCTCTGCGCTTTATCTTGGGTTAGAAGTATGCAGGCTGAATTCAATGCCAGCGTGTCATCGCGTGAGGATTCAGCGGCAATGGCGCGCCGAGCGATAGAATTCAGCTACAACGACGCGTCCATTGTGGCATGGGCTGGTATCAACATTGCGTGCCTCGAATTAAATGCACCTCTAGGGTTAACGCTCGCAAAACGAGCACTAAAACTAAACCCATACTCACCAATGGCAATTTTGGCGTCTAGCCTGACATCTCACTACTGCTGTGACTACGTAAGCAGCCTAAAGTATCTAAAGCGCCTCGACAAAAGTAACATCGAGCCGCTTAGGTTTCTTGTCGACACATGTTATTCCCTAAACTACTACCAGTTGCAGATGCACGACAAAGCTATCGCGTACGGTAAAAGTGCCGCAGACCGCAATCCTAACTATGGGTTAGCACTGCGTATACTGGCTGCAAGCCAAGCGCGCGCAGAGAAATATGAAGATGCGCAAACTACCATGGCGCGCTTATTGGATTTAAACAGCGCTCTCACCTTAGAACACATTGAGAAGTACTCTCAATATACCAAAGCATCGGCAACTCAACGCTTATGCCAAGATCTCTATCAAGCAGGATTACCGCTTGAGCGCGCACCAAACGAATTACCGATTCTCGCAAAGGGTGCTGCGCTATTAAGCCAAGCTAATTCATTAGATAAGATCAATCCACTGTGACATAAATTCACATAGAGCACCAACAAGCTATTGCTCCTTTGGCTAACCGCCAAATAGGTCTTTCATCTTAGGCATTTCCGGCATATCAACAGGCTCTTGAGTAATCTCACTGACTGCACCGGAAAGTCCAAATTCCAACAACTCAGAAACGTTGGTGCTTGTTTTGCCGTTTGTATTAGTCGATCCCTCAATTTTAACGGTGCCGAATGGCACTTTCGGTGATAACCAGACTGTAGAGTCACTTTCAACTTTCATCTTTTTGAACATCACCTTCATTTCCACGGTGCCACTTCCCTGAATCTTAGTCGTATCGTAGGTGCCACTCTCTAAGCTTACTTGCTCAGAACCAAGTGGCTCAAAATCATAATTAATGTCGGCTTGCATAGCACTCATCATCCCGGCCATCATGCCATCGGTGTTCATGCGCATTGGCTCTTCATTACCAGTTTGCATAATGGTCTCCACACCAAATCCACGCAAATTGTTCATGATGTTTTCAGGGTCAGCCGAAAACAGTGACGCCGGTATCAGCGACTTCATTATAACGCGCTTCCCTTCTTGCTTACGCTTGCCGCTTTTTTTAACCTTAAAAGACTCCATAGCCATTTCAACCCAAAAATGCTTCTCACCATTTCGCGTTTCGGAGCCTACCAATGAGCTGCGAATTCTAGAAACCCTTTGCTTGCCTTTATGGTTAGTCTCAATATCCTCACGCAGCTGCCAACTGCCTACGGGTGTTGCAGCTAACAAATCAAAATCAATCGACTTGCCATAAGAAATTTGAGCACTTATAAGAAGCGCAAAGCTAATAATCGAAATACAAATAGACCGCGTCATAATTTTCCCTCGTAAAATTGTGATAGAAGCAGGTGACTAGCGAAACATTGACTTTATCTCAATCAGTATAACCCACTGCTAGTTTAGTGCAGGCCAGCCACTTTTCTCTCACTACAAAGCGATCGAATATAAGTTGAGTAATTCTACTTGCGATTAACCACATAACCACCTCGTATAGGCTAGTTTCTCATTACCGCTATGATTAACGCATCATCTATATCTAAAGTTATTACATTATTGTTCATAGACCGCTGACATCGCTTGGTTTACAATTAATTTATAAGGGTTGGGCCTTAGTATTTAGCCAGCTAAGCGCTTTCATACACCGCTTTCATAAGCTTTGCATATGAGGCGGTTATTACTATGTCCTACTTTATAAGCATCTCACTTAAGTTGATTAGTGAGAGTAAAGACAAATAAATTATATAACCTTGACCGATATCGATGAAAAGACTAACTAGAAAACTGATATTTTTAACACTATTAGTACCCGTATTTAACGCTAACGCGGGCTTTCCTGATGATTTAAGTGACGTAGTGTTTACCGAGGCCAGTCAAGTTAAGTCTTGGCCTATTGGCGCCACAATGGGAAATTTCACCATTGCTAATGGCCTCATAAATATGCCTTACAGCGCATCGAACTCCTGGCCTGGAATCAGCATATTTGGAACGACTGTGAACGCCAACGCATGGGGCATTGTGAGAGTCGGCGGTCAATGGAGAGCTGGAACCTGGGAGTGGCTAAGAATCGGGCAAACAACTAAAAAGCTTTCCTCTTTTCAACGCGGCCATTTTCGATTTATCCCCGATATTAATCCGCAACCTGGCGACCTTTTTGGTTTTTTCGTTTCAGGAACAGCTCGCGGTGGCCAACC
>CALKRK010000027.1 GCA_937989675.1 uncultured Arenicella sp.
TTAATGGAATTTTTCTTGAGTTGTTCATTTAGAATCTTTGCCTCAGCTAGTCTGCGTTTCAAAATTTCTTGATGATATTCGTCCCAAGTTTTATTGGTCTCTTTCTCGTTCATTTTTTCCTCCCCTGCAAATGAGAGATTACTTAAAAATATTACAAGCAATATAACTGTGACGATCTTCATAGTGCACTTAACAGTTTTCTTCTGCGTCAATTTGTCGATGTATATGGTGTCGGTATATTCTCTCAAATGCGACACTCACGCGTTCGGATAATATTTTTGATTTCATTTACTTAGTCCTGTTTTCCATGTTCCTATATCAAATATACTGACATATTGCCGTATACCTCGCTAGCTCGTAAAACTAGTTATAGCGGTTATGCCTAGGGGTTTTTAAGGTTTTTGCCCAGATATCTGTTATGGCGCTGTATTTTCTAGTTGATTTTAATATACTAGTGCAATAACCGTTTATCAATTTTTGATTCAAAGGAGTGAATCATGCCGCGAATACCTGAGGTTAGAGTTCCGATCCCGGACAAACCGGTTAGGTTTATGCATCAGTTGAGGGCTTTTATCCGCTCTCGAAACCTTTCTCTAGCCACTGAAAGGGCTTACTGTGCTTGGATTAAACGCTATATAAAATATTATCAGTTCAAACACCCCCGCGACCTCGACCACAGACACGTCGAACAGTTTTTGCACCATCTTGTGGTCGTTGATAATGTGCGAAAGAATACTCAAAAAGCGGCGCTTAATTCACTCGCGTTTTTGTATAACCAATTCTTGCAACAGCCGTTAGGCGATCTCAATATTACTCGATCTCGACGGCCTCGCAAATTACCTGTGGTTCTTTCACATAAAGAAGCCATGATGATTATTGAGTCTTTAGACCACCCCTGGCGTTTGATAACACAATTGATGTACGGCAGCGGGCTCCGCGTAGGGGAAGTGGTGTCTTTACGAGTTAGAGACCTGGATTTTGATGCTCGTTTGCTACGAGTAAGCAACGGTAAAGGTGATAAAGATAGAAGCACTATTCTCCCTTTCGAATTGATTGACCCTCTCCGCCAACAAATTTTGCTGGTTGACCAACAACTTTCTACCGATCTTGCTAATGGGTTTGGTGAGGTGTACGTAAGTGCGGCGGCTGAGCGTTTAAATCTGTCTGCGCGCACGGAGCTTAGATGGCAATATCTATTTCCTTCTGCAACGCTCTATTTCGACCATGCTGCTCGAACCGCTCGACGGCATCATGTTCAAGACCGTACCTTGCAGCGCAAGATTAAGCAGGTGGTTAAGCGCCGCCGTATACTGAAAGACGCCAGTTGTCATACGTTTCGGCACTCTTTTGCTACGCGCCTTCTTGAGCAAGGAACTAACATTAGAGTTGTGCAGGAGCTACTTGGGCATGCGAGCGTATCGACCACTGAGATTTACACACATGTATTAAATCGAAAGGCGCTGTCAACACAGAGCCCGATAGATCAATAAGTTGACCTTATCAAGGCGCGCGAGGCTCTCTACAGCAAGGCTGGCAAACCAGGCCCTGCAGCGCGCCACCGTTTTAATCGTATTCTTGGCTAAGCTTTGAGCTTATACATTGAACCTGAAATGCACGACATCACCGTCTTGCATTACGTAGTCTTTACCCTCTAAACGAAACTTACCGGCTTCTTTAGCGCCTTGCTCTCCGGCGTATTGATCATAATCTGCGTAGGCGACTGTTTCGGCACGAATGAAGCCGCGTTCGAAATCGGTGTGAATAACACCGGCCGCTTGCGGTGCCGTGTTACCAACGCGAATTGTCCAGGCGCGCACTTCGGTTTTACCCGCCGTGAAATAAGTTTGTAAGCCAAGTAATTTGTAGCCCGCGCGAATCACTCGGTCTAGCCCTGGTTCTTCTTGGCCAATTTCTTCTAGAAATTCAGTTTTTTCATCATCATCCAGCTCGGCGATTTCCGCCTCGATGGCAGCGCAGATCACTACAACGCCCGCGCCTTCTTTTTTGGCTATCTCATTAACAATGTCTAGGTTCGGGTTGTTCTCGAAACCTTGTTCGTCAACGTTGGCAATGTACATAGTCGGCTTAGCGGTCATTAAACACAGGTGTTTAATTTTGCCGTAGTCATCGTCATCTAAACCGAGCGATCGAACTGGCTCACCGGTATCCAGATGCGCATAAACTCGTTCTAAAATCTCTTTGAGCTTGATTTGCTCTTTATCACCAGACTTAGACCGTTTTGCTGCACGCTCAATCGCTTTCTCAACGGTTTCCATATCGGCGAGGCCCAGCTCAGTATGAATTACTTCGATATCGGCAGCAGGGTCAACTTTACCTGAAACGTGTATTACGTTCTCGTCAACGAAGCAACGAACCACGTGTGCAATTGCGTCTACCTCGCGGATGTTAGCCAGAAACTGATTGCCAAGCCCTTCTCCTTTTGAGGCGCCTTCGACTAAACCGGCAATATCCACAAATTCCATGGTTGCGGGTATGGTCTTGCTGGGCTCGGCAAGCTCCGTCAATCGCGCTAAGCGTGGGTCTGGTACTTCTACCATGCCGACGTTAGGTTCGATCGTACAAAAAGGGTAGTTCTCAGCTTGAATTCCTGAGTTCGTTAACGCATTGAAAAGCGTCGATTTACCAACATTAGGCAAACCAACTATGCCACATTTAAATCCCATAATTTACCTACTTTGCAAGGTTCGTATGCAGTTCATTCATTGCGCGCGGAAAGTCGCCCTGCGCAATTAAATCGATCACTCGCAAGCTCTCGGCAACCGCGGTATCGATTTTAGTTTGATCATCTTTGTTAGCCGGTTTCAATACGTAACCAGACACGTCTCGGCCAACTCCAGGGTGCCCGATCCCAATTCTGAGCCGCGCAAAATCTCTAGTGGCGGTTTTTTGAATAATATCTCGTAAACCGTTATTGCCACCATGGCCACCGCTTAATTTAAGGCGAGCAATACCAGCATCTAAATCAAGTTCGTCGTGAGCAACCAAAGCCTCAGACATTTCAATTTTATAATATTGAGTAGCCGCAACCAGTGCTTTACCACTCAAGTTCATAAAAGTGTCGGGGGCTAAAAGGCGTATTTCATTATCAGCTATCGTTACTTTGGCGGTTCGGCCAAAGCAGTGCTTATCAGCTTTTAGGCTTACACCAAGTTGCTGACAGAGCGCATCTAAAAACAAAAACCCGGCGTTGTGCCGGGTTTTCGCATACTTTTCGCCCGGATTGCCGAGACCGGCAATCAGTTTGATCGGCGATTGGTTCATACCAAGTACTCGAACGATTACTCGTCTGAACCGCCTTCTTCGGCCGCAGGGGCATCACCTGCTTCAGCTGCCGCAGCGGCTGCCGCTTCTTCAGCTTCGGCTTCTTCAGCCAAGGCTGCTGCACTTGGGCCTTTCGGTGCCAATACTGAGGCCACGGCTAACTCAAGATCAGACTCTTGATAACTCGGCGCTAGTTCAACGCCTTCAGGCAATGATAAAGAACCAAGGTGAACTGAATCACCTAGGGCCAACTCGGACACATCTACTTCGATGTATTCAGGCAAATCACTACCCAAACAACTGACGTCTACCGACACCATGTTGTGAGTCATAATACCGTTATCCGTTTTTACACCCGGTGCAACATCTTCACCTTTAAAGTGCAACGGCACTGTCATGGTGATTGTGTCTTTACGGCTCACGCGTTGAAAGTCCAAGTGTAAAACTTGTGCTTTGTATGGGTGCATTTGCACGTCACGCAATACAGCGCGTTGCAAATCGTCACCAACGTGCAATTGAACCAATGCGGAATGGAAAGCTTCAACATCTAACTGGTGCATGATCTTGTTATGATCAACCAGCAAGTATTGCTCATCTTCTCCACCGCCATAGACCACCACGGGCACTTTACCTTCACGACGCGCACGACGTGAAGCAGAGGTACCAGATCCGGTTCTTACTTCAGCTTCTACTATAAAATTAGCCATTACTATTACTCTTTATGAATAAAATTCCAATCACGCACTGATTTCTCAATGTGTGGACAAATTGCGAAGAATTATGTCTCTTCGCTAAACAACGAACTCACCGAATCACTAACTGTAATTCGACGAATCGATTCTCCCAGCAAATGAGCAATCGACAATTGTCGAATCTTGTCACTTGCGGCGGCCGAGTCGGATAGTGGAATGGTGTTGGTCACCACTACTTCGTCCATACTCGACGCGTTAATTCTGGTTACCGCCTCACCCGATAAAACCGCGTGCGTACAGTAGGCGCGTACTGCGGTTGCGCCATGTTCTTTTAATGCATCAGCGGCTTTACACAAGGTGTTAGCCGTGTCGACCATATCGTCGATCAGCACGCAACTGCGCCCGTCGACTTCACCAATGATGTTCATCACCTTAGCCACGTTGGCTTTCGGGCGACGCTTATCGATGATGGCTAAGTCTACGCCCAAGCGCTTGGCTAAAGCCCGCGCGCGCACAACACCGCCAACGTCTGGTGATACTACAATCAAATTTTCAGTTTCCAAGGCTCGAATATCATCCAACAATACTGGCGAACCATAAATGTTGTCAGTTGGGATGTCGAAAAAGCCCTGAATTTGGTCGGCATGCAAGTCCATCGTCAACACACGATCGGCGCCTGCGGTGCTTACCATTGAGGCAATCAATTTAGCACTGATCGGCACGCGAGAATTACGCGGGCGGCGATCTTGCCGTGCATAACCGTAATACGGCATCACCGCGGTAATACGGCGAGCTGATGAACGATTACATGCATCAATCATCAACAATAATTCAATCAAATTTTTGTGGCTTGGTGCGCATGTTGGCTGAATGATAAACACATCACGCCCCCGCACATTTTCCTGAATCTCGACGGTGATTTCACCATCGCTGAATTGTTCAACTCGAGCCTTGCCCAAAGGCACTTTCAAATAATCGACCACCTGAGCCGATAGATTTGGGTTCGAATTGCCAGAAAAAACAAGTAGATTATCGATCGCCACAGTGACCTCGCTCTCAGAATTGTTATGTTACTGCGCCTATTTTAGCTGCGGAGAGTTTACCAGACCCAGTGGTAGAACTTAACGCTTAACGAAGTGGTTTCAAGTAAACCAAGCTTACGTCTCTTTAAATTCAACCAATTTACTTGGCAAACAACTTTCGAGAACGAAAGAGATGGCTGGGGTGGAAGGATTCGAACCTTCGAATGCCGGAATCAAAATCCGGTGCCTTAACCACTTGGCCACACCCCAGTGTGCATAACATTTGGCATCCATCACTCTTCATTAATCGGCTATCCGTGCCTACCTCGTATCGAGGCGAGAGGGAGAGTTTACTAAATCTCGCCCAATAAAGGGTGAACATTTAACCCTTTGGCAACAAAACCAGCTGAATTTGAAGGCTTTTTCGCCAGAATTTCCAACCCCGCTTGTTCGCTTTCGATGGGCATAAAGACTGACCCACCGGAACCGCTCATACGCGGCTGGCCATACTGACCTAGCCACTCAAGAAGCTCATTGACCTTGGGATATTCAGCTCTAACAATTGCTTCAAGCTGATTCTCACCATACGTCGAGTCGATGCCTTTCTCGAGAGCGCGTATTTTCTTCATCTGAGGGGTCGGTGTCAAATGTTTATTTGAAAAAATTTGCGCTGTTGAAACTTCAATATTCGGGTTCAAAACGAGGTACCACGGTTCGGCCAATTCAATCGGCGACAACTGTTCGCCAACACCTTCGGCCCAAGCGGCTCGCCCATGCACAAACACAGGCACATCCGCGCCAAGTTTTAAGCCAATTTCAGCCAATTGCCGACGATCCAGACCCGCGCACCATAAGGTATTGAGCGCAATTAAAACGGTAGCCGCATTGGAGCTTCCGCCACCTAAACCGCCCCCCATAGGCAAGCGCTTATGTAAATCAATGGTTACGCCACAGGCATCATTCACATACGGTTTAAGTGCTTGAGCTGCGCGCAGACACAAATCGGCGTCTTCTGAAAAGCCTAAATCGTAGGCCCGGCCAATGCGACCGTCTTGGTTTAACTCAAAAAAGAGCTCATCGCCATGGTCCAAAAATTGGAACACGGTCTGCAATTCGTGATAACCATCTTGTCGTTTACCAACAACATGCAAGAAAAGATTAATTTTGGCTGGCGCAGGCCACGCTCTGCGACCTGAATTTACCATTCCCAGCCTTTGCTAATCAGTTTGACAACGATGTCATCGTCTGGTGTCACCTTCTTATTGGCCACAACCTTGCGGGGTAACAGCTTGCCATGCCCAGCATCTCTATAGTTTGAGTACGAAATAGCCCAGCCCTGCTGCTCAAGCACCGACAACTGACCCAACTCGTTTTGCTGATATCGATATGACGCCTCGGGGTTAGGCAAAGCGAATAACCAATATGACAACGCCTCTAGCGGAATCGGCCAACCGACAATACGAGTCAGCAGTTCTTCTGCGCTATCGCCTTCATGAATCACTCCTTTATTGTCGCTCAATACCACACCGAACTGATCAAACTGCAAGCGCACAGCACCAGCACCCAGAGGTCCAAAAAGCCGTACGTTGTTAGCCTGGTCTGCAAACTGCCATACTACATTAGCTTGCTCGCGTGCCTCGGGAGTTTTGATGCCTACCTTGGCCGTGTAACGCCAGTTTTGCCTTAGCTTTAGGTCGGCAAGTGGTTCAACGAATGGGCTACTCTCCTTCAACCATATGGCATCTTGCGCTATTGGTGGAGGGGTTGGTATCGTCTTACACGCCGATAAAAAAAAAGCCATCCCCAACAAAACCAGGGTTTTATCCACACTGAATTTATTCATTACTAGCTACTGGATTGCGCCGTGGAAGAGGAAAAATCAATGCCATAGCGTTTTAATGTTTCCAACAAAACAGGGTTGGTAGAATCCTCGTTGAATGATTTCAACCACACGTCGTTTGCCGCAGTGGTGTCTCCAGACTCCCAAAGCACTTCCCCTAAATGGGCGGCGATTTCTACCTCTGGACTAGCCTCGTAAGCTTTTTGCAGATACTCAATGGCGGTATCTAATTCATTTAGGCGATACGAAACCCACCCCATGCTGTCTAATATGTGCGCATCTTCAGGCCGCAGCTCAAGCGCTTGCTCTATTAACTCACGCGCCTCTTCAAAGCGATCAGTTTGATCAGCTAAGGTATAGCCAAGAGCATTCAATGCGTTAGCATGTTTGGGGTTCTGTTTAATAATAAACCGAAGGTCTTGCTCAGCGATTTCTACGTTCTTTAGCTCAGCCGCAACTAGCGCACGAGAATAAAGTAGGTCTAGATCATCTGGCACATAAACGATGGCTTCATTGATATAACCGAGCGCTTCTTCATATTGGTGAGCACGCATAAGTAAATAGTGGCGAGTCTGAACCACCTCAATCCATTGATCATTGGTCGTCGGTTCCAAGGTCCATAAGGTGTTGACCGCAATATCGACGCCCTGCGTTTCATAGCGCATATTTGCTACTTGAATCTGCGCTTGAAATGCTAGGTCTTCATTTTGAATCTCGCTGAATAACTTCTCGGCCTTAACGTAATCTTTATCACGTACCGCAATTCGTGCTAACGACCATCGCAAATCGTCGTTTTGTGGTTCTACTTTCAAGGCGCGCTGATAGAGTTTCGCAGCTTGTTTGGGTTGCTTTAACTGCTCCGCTAGCGCGCCAGCGTATTGTAGGCCGGAGACATTATCAGGCGCATCTTCCAACACCGCCAGCATTAGATCGTAGGCTTCTTGGTACTGTTTTTCGCGCGCCAGCTCAGCCGCATGATTAATACGCATAGCAACTGAACTTGGATTAGCTTCCACAAACTGGGCTATAAAGTCAGCGCGCTCCTCAGTTTTACTTTGTGCACCGTACAGGCTCGCTTGCATTTGTGCGGCCAAATCCCAGTCGGGCCGCAACTCCAAAGCATTTGCAACCCAAACTTCGGCCGCCTCATAACGCTCAAATGACTCAGCCACATAGGCAGCACTCAACATCACTTGTGCCGATTCAGGGTTGGCTTCGACTAGGTGGTTTGCTACGTCAAAGCCTGTTTCCACGTTGCGCTGTCGAACCAATAAGGTTGCAACCTGCTTAATATGGTCGTCAATACTCACATCACCTTGGCTTTTCTCAATAGCGGCGATTGCTTCCTCGGTTTGACCTGAACCAACCAAAGATAAAATGCGCATATTAGTGGCATCAATATCGTCGCTCACTAATGAAGACCATAATTCCGCACCTTCGGCGGCCAACTCGTAATCATTGTTGCGCAATGCCAACATAGTGGCGAGCCGTGCTACTCGATAGTCCTGACTTGAGCGTGCGGCTTCGATTGAATTAACGGATGCTTGAGGCCAGTCACCTGCGTAAGAGGCGAAATTAACGGCAAGCAGCCGCTCCAGCATGGTTGCGTCCATCTCCATTTTCGGCAGATTCGGATCATTAGCAGGGTCAAGCGCCTCCGGCTTTTCCTTCTGATCCGGATTTAACTCAGCAACAACGTCCGGAGTGCTGTTTTTTTTGGCATGCGCATCATCAGCACCGCTGCTTTTGGGCGCATCAGTTGTTGCACAAGCGGTCAACAACAAGAACGAGCTCGTTACAACAAACGGCAATAAGCTCCTCAAAAATGGGGATTCAATTCGCATTTAACACTCTTTTACGTGGTTTACATCGGT
>CALKRK010000028.1 GCA_937989675.1 uncultured Arenicella sp.
AAAGGCCGTAACGTTGTGCTTGATAAAGCCTTCGGCGCGCCAACCGTAACGAAAGACGGTGTATCGGTTGCCAAAGAAATTGAATTGGAAGATAACTTCGAAAACATGGGCGCTCAGCTTGTGAAAGAAGTGGCTTCAAAAACTAACGACGTTGCCGGTGACGGAACAACAACGGCGACGGTTTTAGCTCAAGCGATGGTTAAAGAAGGTTTGAAAGCGGTTGCCGCTGGTATGAACCCAATGGACCTTAAGCGCGGTATCGACAAAGCGGTTGTGGCTTCGGTTGAAGCACTGCAATCATTGTCTAAGCCTTGCGAAGACGCCAAAGAAATCGCTCAAGTGGGTACTGTTTCTGCGAACTCGGATGAGTCTGTTGGTAACATCATCGCTGAAGCCATGGACAAAGTGGGTAAAGAAGGTGTTATTACGGTAGAAGAAGGCCAAAGCTTGGAGAACGAGCTAGACGTTGTTGAAGGTATGCAGTTTGACCGTGGCTACTTGTCTCCGTACTTCGCGAACAAGCAAGACACCATGACGGCTGACCTTGAAAGCCCATTCATCTTGTTGCACGACAAGAAAATCTCAAACATCCGTGACCTTCTTCCTACCTTGGAAGCGGTTGCAAAAGCAGGTCGTCCACTATTGATCATCGCTGAAGACGTTGAAGGTGAAGCGCTTGCAACGTTAGTTGTGAACAACATTCGCGGTATCGTTAAAGTGTGCGCGGTTAAAGCGCCTGGTTTTGGTGATCGTCGTAAAGCCATGTTAGAAGACATCGCGGTATTGACTGGTGGCCGTGTTATTTCTGAAGAAGTTGGCATGAGTCTTGAAGGCATTACCTTAGAAGACCTTGGTTCAGCTAAGCGTGTTCAAGTGTCTAAAGAAAACAGCACCATCATTGATGGCACTGGCGAAGCGACTCAAATTGAAGATCGTGTTAACCAAATTCGTTCGCAAATCGAAGAATCTTCTTCTGATTATGACAAAGAGAAAATGCAAGAGCGTGTTGCTAAATTGGCGGGCGGCGTTGCATTGATCAAAGTTGGTGCGGCGACTGAAGTTGAGATGAAAGAGAAGAAAGCACGTGTTGAAGACGCGTTGCATGCTACTCGCGCGGCAGTTGAAGAAGGCGTGGTACCTGGCGGCGGTGTCGCTTTGGTTCGCACCTTAGACGCAGTTGCTAAGGTGAAAGGCGATAATGCTGATCAAGAAGCGGGTGTTAAAGCCATCTTGAAAGCCATTGAATCTCCTTTACGTCAAATCGTAGACAACGGCGGCGACGATGCATCTGTTGTGCTTAACGAAGTACGTAACAACAAAGGCACTTACGGTTACAACGCAGGTACTGGTGAGTACGGCGATATGATCGAGATGGGTATTCTTGACCCAACTAAAGTGACTCGTACTGCATTGCAACACGCGGCGTCAATCGCAAGCATGATCATCACAACTGAAGCGATGATCACCGATGCTCCGCAAGACGCAGCAGCGGCTCCTGCAATGCCTGATATGGGCGGCATGGGTGGTATGGGCGGCATGATGTAAGTCACGCTTCTCAATAAGCTTTAAAAAAAGCCCCGCTAGCGTGAGTTAGCGGGGCTTTTTTATAGCAACAGTTACTCGCTGATTCCCTATCAGGTGACGGATATGCGGGGTATTGTGCAGCCACCGACTACAGCTGTGGATCAACGTGTTAATAGATCACCAACCGCTCCACCGATGCAGTGGGCGATGATTTCAGGTGAGTGGGTGACCACACGAGATCCGGTCAAAAGTTGTAAAGCATCGGCACAATAAAACTGAACGCCAGCCAGACGATAAGGGTTAATGGGACACCGACTTTGACGAAATCCATAAAGGTATAGCCGCCGGCGTTCATCACCAGGAGATTTGTTTTGTAGGCCATCGGCGTTGCAAAGCTCATATTGGCACCAAACACTACCGCCAGCACAAATGCCTCAGGTGGCAACCCCAGTTGAGTGGCTATACTGATCGCGATCGGTGTTCCGATGACGGCTGCCGCATTGTTGGAAACTACGTTGGTTAACACTGCCATCAGCAGCATGAGGCCGGAGAATATCACCCGGTCAGGCATGCCCGCCGTCAAATCAACAAATTCATGCGCCAAGTAGAGCGTCGCTCCGGTTTGTGTCAGTGCGGTCCCGAGCGCGAGACTCGCGGCGACAATCAGTATAACCTGAGCGCTCAATGCCCTTTGAATATCTTGCCATTTTAGGCAATTGCTTAGCAACATGGCCAATGAACCGGCAATCGCACTGACGGAAATCGGTACAAGCCCGAGTGCCGCCGGTAAAATGGTCAAAATCATAATGGCGATGGCTCTGGGCGCGTATTTGGTAGAGGGCAACTCCGTAGTTGCATCGAGCACCAGAAAGTGGCCTCGTTTTTTTACTTGTTCGATACTTTCATTTGAACCCTGAACCAATAGTACGTCTCCGAGGCGCAATGGGGTGCGCGCAATGCCCTGTGGCATGCTTTCCAGTACTTTACCCCTGCGGTGAACGGCCAGGGTAACGAGTTGGTATACGTCCGAGAAGTGCACCTCGTTCAAGGTTCGATGGATCATCGGAGAGCCCCGGTCGATCACAAGCTCAGCCAGGTGTTGCTGAGCTTCCGATAATGGATTGTCGTCACTGACCTGGTGACCTTTGGAATACAGGGTTGCGCCCAGAACTTGCTCGTACTCCTTGAGCTTCACCGGAGTATCCCGCACTAGCAAGCGATCACCTTCATGAATCTTGGCGTCAGGTAGCGGCACTGTAAACGTGTTTTCAGTGCGGCGAATACCGGAAACCCGAATAGCGCCTTCGGTCTTCTCAATAATTTCCGTGAGCGTTTTTCCGACCGCAAAACTGTCGGGCCCTGCGTGCAGGTGAGCGGTAAAAATTCGCGGGCCGCTATCACCGAGGTTAGGTGTGCGATCAGGCAGCAGTCGCGGCGCTATAAGCCAAAGATAAATGATACCGATTGAACCAGCCATCGCAGCCGGTAGAAAGAAGTCAAACATGTTTATCCTCTCCAGCCCCATGTCTGACGCGACACTTACCACCAAGAGATTGGTAGATGTGCCGATGGTGGTTGTCATGCCGCCTAGCAGGGTTGCGAGCCCCATGGGCATTAAAATTGCTGACGGCGAACTGTTGGTTCGAATTGCCACATTCAGCATGATCGGCAATAAAAGCACCACAATCGGTGTGTTATTGACAAAGGCGGAGAATATCGCTGAAACAATCAGCGTAATCAGCACCGAGAACAATGGGCTGTACGACCACAATTTTGCCAGCGCTCTGCCGACTGGGTCCAGTGCGCCTGTTCTGACCAATCCATACCCTGCGATCATCAAGCCGCACACAGCTATCAGCGCTTCGTGGGCAAAGCCGGCAAAAAAACTGATCGGATTGAGGGTCTGACCGGCTGAATTTTCATACGGAAACAGTTGAAAACTGACCGCGAGCAGTATTATCACCAGTAAGCTGGATGTCTCAAGCGGAATACGCTCGCGCGTAAACAGAATCAGGGCGACTACCGTTAGGCCGAGAGCCCACATCGCATGCGGATCAAGCTGCATTTGTATCTGCTCCTCAGTGTGTACAGGTTAGAGTGGCCTGCTAAGGCGTATCACGTTGATGTACAATAGTCAAGAATTGCAAAGGGAGTGAGATCGCAAGACCAAAGCTCGCTGCTCGCTATCGATCATCGCTGAAGGCGAAGCACTTGCGACATTAGTTGTGAATAATGTTCGCGGTATTGCTAAAGTGTGCGTGGTTAAAGCACCTAGTTTTGGCGATCGTCGTAAAGCTATGTTAGAAGTCATTCTAAAGGGTAACTAGTCAACATTGATGAGCGCAAAGCTCTGTTTTTCAACCTATAGTAGTAAGAAGTTTAACGATTAGATTCTGGGAGGCCGACATGAATCCGAACAAAGTACTTTGGGAGAAAGGCGATTTTACTCGTATCGCTGACTGCATGCGAGAGAGCGGAGAAAAACTGGTTAGTAGTTTCGGAATTACGCAAGGGCAAACTATTTTAGAACTGGGTTGTGGCGATGGAACTACGGCGATTCCAGCGGCGAGATTGGGTGCTAATGTTTTGGGCGTTGATATTGCAAGGAATCTAGTTGATGCTGGAAACAAGCGCGCAGAGTCCGAGGGGCTTACAAATTGTAAGTTTCAAGAAGGAGACGCGACCAATTTACATGAGCTAGAAGACAACTATTTCGATCTGTCTGTATCAATATTTGGTGCCATGTTTGCACCAAAGCCATTCGATGTGGCAAAGGAACTGGTACGGGTAACACGGCCGGGTGGTCGCATCATTATGGGCAACTGGATACCAAATGATCCGACTTTGGTAGCGCAAATATTGAAGATCAGCTCCGCCTACACTCCGCCTCCGCCAGACGGGTTCGTCAGCCCTATGACATGGGGTGTTGAGGCTGATGTGACTGAACGATTTTTGAGCGCCGGGGTTCAAGAGAAAGACATCGTCTTTATTAAGGATACATTTACTTTCGATTATTCAGGTCCACCGGCTGAACTTCTAGCCCTATTCCGTGATTACTATGGGCCAACAATGAATGCGTTTGAGGCGGCGGAAAAAAACGGCAAGTCTGTTGAGCTTCAGGCGAATTTAGAAGAGTTATTTAACAGCCAGAATAAAAGTTCAAGTGGTGATACTACCTCGATTTCTGCCACCTTTCTTCGTGTTACCGTGACACTGTAAATTAACTTCCATGCTAGAGAATTATCTTTCACGATTTGCATTTTTATTGACCGCTGAGGTTATTTTTTTGGTGCCGTAATTTTTCTATCAATAGCGGGTTTCACGATATTCTAGTAAAGTTGGGCGATCACAGTATTTCTAAACGATCGAGTGTTCGTAATGAAACCATATAAAGGATCATGCCTATGCGGCGAGGTGAGTTACCAAGTCGAAAAAATCGAAGCGAAAATGGGGCATTGTCATTGCACAATGTGCCGCAAGTTTCATGGCTCAGCCTTTGCCACCTTCGGTGAAGCTAAAGTAGAAAATTTTCGTTGGCTGAAAGGTGAAACCAAGATCGAGACTTATACCGCGGCTAATGGTACGCAACGTAAGTTCTGCCGCCGATGCGGTGCGAGCCTGGTTTTTGTTCCTTCAAACGATGCTGGTGAAGTAGTCGAGTTTACCTTGGGAACATTAGACACGCCCATTCAAGAGCGCCCCGATGCACATTTGTTCGTTGGCTCAAAGGCCGATTGGTTTGATATTGAAGACGAGCTTCCGCAATTCGATTGTGGTCGAAACAAGGCGGTTGGTTGACTTAAAGATGGCCTTAAAAACAGCGCTATCGAGTAATTTAGTTAGATGTGGAGTATGAGGTATGAGTAAAAAATTAGCTGGCAGTTGCCTATGTGGGCAAGTTGAGTTTTCTGTGTCGGAAGAGTTCGGTGCTTTTTATCAATGCCACTGCCAGCAGTGCCGACAGTTAACCGGTAGTGCATTTGCATCGAACCTGTTTACGCGGCCAGATAATATTAATTGGATAAGCGGCGCAGAAAGTGTTGTGAACTATGAGCATCCATCGCGAGAATTTTCTAAGGCGTTTTGCAAAACATGTGGTTCAGCTCTGCCTTTTGTAACGAAAAGCGGCAAGTCGCTGATTGTGCCGGCGGGTTCTCTTTTAGACGCACCATCTAAACTGCCGCAGGCTAATATTTTTATGGCCGAGAAAGCATGCTGGCTTGACGGTGGGAGTCAGGCAAAAAGTTTTGATGGCTTCCCAGAGTAGCGGTGAACTTAAATACTGGCACTTGGTTGAATCGTCCGAAAGCATTCTCGCTGACTGAGCAAGAGCTGCACATTACCACTGAGCCACACACGGATTTATGGCAACGTTCGTACTACGGTTTTAGAAATGAGAATGCCCCGGCTTTGCTATTCGAAGAAGCTGGAAACTTCAGCTTTGTCACTAAGGTGGCGTTTAACTATCGCGCGCGATTTGATCAATGCGGAGTAATTGTTTTTATCGATCAAGAAAATTGGTTTAAGGCGTCTATCGAATTTGAGACCAAGAAAACATCGCGTCTCGGAAGTGTGGTGACCAATCAAGGCTATTCAGATTGGGCGACAACAGATATCGATACACCGCTCGAGTGCTGGTATCGTTTGAGTCGGCGTGGCCCAGATTTTTTGATTGAGTCATCATTCGACGGAGTGGCTTATCAACAAATGAGAATTTTTCACCTACGGAACTTGGGCGAGACAACGGCTGCGATGGCTCAACAGGATAGCCCATTTGCAAAAGAGTCAGTCAAGTTCGGTTTATACGCTTGCAGCCCCAGTGACGGTCATTTTGTTGCCGAGTTCTCAAATTGCTCTCTTATCGAAAACCAATGGAGCGCTCATTCAAACGAGTAAGGAGAGTTTACGCTGATATGTTGAGTACTCATAAAACTTAAAAATACTGTTAAATCGCGCCCTCATAGTTATACGAGGTGTATGATTAATAGCTTAGTAACAATTTAGGTGAAATGGGGGGACGTATGAAGTACTTCGTCAAAATTTCGTTGCTAGTCTTTTTAACGGCGCTCAGTGCCCGCGTTGCAGTGGCACAAATAGCGGTGTTTGAGGTTGGCGAGGCGGTGTTGCCTATGACAACTGCGCCAGGTGCTGGCGTGCCAACACCATTTACAACGATTACATTTAAGGAAGAATTTGCATCGCCACCGAATGTGTTTGCGATGACGATTGAAAATGCCGCCAATGCGGACCCTTGCACAATCCGTATTCGTAATGTCACCACCACTGGATTTGATGCAACCTGCTTAGAGCCGATTAACGAAGATCGCGCTGCTGGTGGAATGACATTTGAATACATCGCGGTTCAAGATGGAGGCGTTACCGTGCCTCTGGCATCGGGTGGCGGCAATGTTGAGTTTGTTTCTCGGTGTGTGAATATTAATAATCAGCAGTATGGTAACCAGTGTGCCGGGTGTTCAGGTGCAAGGGCTTGGTCTGGTATTACGTTTCCCTCGGCTTTTAGTGCTGCGCCAGCTCTGTTGACCCAAGTGCAGACCACCAATAACCAGCCTACAGGCGAGCCGATTTTCATTGATGTGGCTGTACGCACAGGTAGTTTATCGAGCGCTGGTTTCGATGTTGCGATTGAGCAAATGGAAGCAGGCACCGGCACCGTCTCCAGTACCGAAGAAGTGTGTTACCTCGCGGTGGAGCGAAACGGTTGCCAAGACCTGGATTTCAGCAGCTTTGGCGGCCCCGCATCAATGCCGTTTCAGGCGCAAACTGGCACCGAGATAATTGATGGCCATGATAATGGATGCACTACAGGCGAGGGAGTCGGCTTCGCTGCTAGCTGTTTTACTGGCACGCCTGTAGCGGTCGCCAAACAGATAACCCGCGTTGGTGGTGACGGTGGGTTTATTCGCCGATGTAGCGTGAATTCGAGCGAAATAATACTCACCTATGATGAGGACCAAGTTTCCAATAGTGAACGTTCTCACCTCCCTGAAGCGGCTTCAGTGTTGGCTTTTGGTAGCGTATTCACCACTCCTGTCAGTTTTAGTTATGCAAAAGTTGAACAGGATGATCGGCGAGTTGAGTTTCATTGGGCCACCAGTTCAGAAACGTTTCACCTGGGCTTTGATCTGTGGGGTGAAATTGAGGGTGAATGGGTAAAGCTTAATCGGCGATTTATACTAGGTTCGGGCCGCGATACGGCCAAGGCTTCGGATTACCGTCGTACCGTTAAGTTAAGCCGAGCACAGGCGAATACTGTGTCACGCTTTGCAATTTCAAGCGTGGACACGCAAGGCGAAGAAGAGTTTTTCGGCCCGTTTGAAGCCGGTGTTGAATACGGCACTAATTCCTATGTTGAGCCA
>CALKRK010000029.1 GCA_937989675.1 uncultured Arenicella sp.
ACTTCAAAGCCTGAATTCAAAGATACGGATGACATCGTTCACCTTCCTTGTGATCACATGTTAAAAACAAATGGCCAGCATCATGCCAGCCACAAAACTATATCATTGTTTAGCCGCTTCCTCAGCTTGAATTTCATTGGCCACGTCACGAATCACGTTTCGAAACCACTTATGTGCAATATTGTGGTGCAACAAGGGGCTCCAAACCATGTGCAGTTCGATATTTGGTATTTCAAACGGTGCAGGGAAAATAGCCAAATTATCAAAATGATCAACCAAATGTGTAGAACGAGTCGCTACCGTGGCGATCAAATCTTGCTGCTGGGTTAGCTGAATCGCTGAAATATAGTGGCGCGTATAAACCGCTATTTTGCGGCGTTTTCCTAAATCATCCAGCGCAATATCCACCCAGCCGAGCTTCTGGATATCATCCGGATTAACACCAGTCGCGACACCCATACCGGTTTTATTAACCCATACATGGTGGCCCTTCAAGTATTTATCGAAATCGAAATTATTGCTCAGCGGGTTATCTTTGCGCATAACGCAGGAGAAATTATCTTTCCATAAAACCGAAAGGTGGAGAGATTGCGGTAACTGATCGAATCGATTCATAACCAAATCAACATTACCCAGCTCAATGTCTTGAAAGGTAACGTCGCTCGGCGTAAGGATATCTAGGGCTGTGTCTGGTGCTTCTTCAGCCATCCGTGTGCGCACTCGCGGCAACAGCGTGGTTTCAGCATAGTCACTGGCCATAACACGAAATAGCCGCTTACTATTGGTTGGCTCAAACTCGATGGTCGGTTGTACGAATAGCTCTATCTGAGACAGTACATTTTGAACTAAAGGTTGCAGCTCCTTTGCTTTGTCAGTCGGCATCATTCCATTGCTAGTTCTGACTAGTAAGGGGTCATTAAAGACTTTACGTAAACGGCGCAAACCGTTACTCATTGCGGGCTGACTTAAACCTAAATGCTCCGCTGCTTTAGTAACATTCCCCTCTCTGAGTAGAACACTAAAATAAACCAGAAGGTTAAGATCAATATTGGATAGATTCACGTATATTCATTTTATGAATGTGTTTTCCGAGATCATAACCGATGTTTATTTGATCGCCAAGCACTTAGCTTGACCATTAGCACCACATTGTCAGTTAATGGCCAACTTGCACGCTAAAAACGATTCTTTTTCTATTGGCTGCTTAAACAATACAAAGCAAAAAAAGCCAGCACTATGGCTGGCTCTTTAGCTTAGTTAATCGCGACTGCGTTAAGCTTTAAGCGAATCTCGTAATACCTTTTTATCTATTTTACCCACGGCAGTCAGCGGTATTGCGTCAATGATATGCACAGCTTTAGGAACCTTGTAGGGCGACATAGTGTTTCGGCAATACGCAATCACTTCAGTTTTTATCTCGTCATGATCTCGCTCAACGGCGTCGGGCGCCAACTCAACAAATAAATTAACAATGTCGTTACCCGGGCGATCTTCATCCGCCATACCAATCACCGCCGAGTTGCTAATAAAATTCAAGTTGTTCAGCTTGTCTTCCACTTCAACTGAAAATACCTTAAACCCACCAACGATCAGCATGTCTTTAGCGCGATCAGACATAGTGACGTAACCTTCCTCATCCATAAACCCCACATCACCACTGTACATCCAAGTTTTACCGTTAAACTCACGTAGCGCCTTCTCCGACTCTTCAGGTAGATTCAGGTAGCCTTTCATGACATGGGGGCCCGAAGTAATAATCTCTCCAGGCTCGCCGATGGGCATTTCCTTAGTACCCGTTTCGACATCAACGATTTTCACATCTGCGCCGGGCACAGGAATACCGAGAGCCGATGCTTTAATGCGCTGCGCCGGGTTAACAATGTAGACCGGCGACGTCTCGGTCATGCCAAAAGCATCCGACAACTTATCTTTACCGATGACCGCTTCAATCTTAGTGCGGTCGTCAGAGGTCAGCGGTGCCGCACCGGTGCCAGCAAGCTTAAGTTTTGAGAAATCAACCTTATGAAATTTTTCGTTTTGCAATAACATTTGGAATAAGGTTGGCACTGCACCAAGAAAATTCGGTGGCGTAGCCAACATCTGGTCACAAATATAATCCAGATCTCTTGGGTCTGGCACCAAAATGGCAGTACCGCCGAAAACCAAACCAGCAACGGCCGATCCAGCGCCGGCAATATGAAACATTGGGAAAGGCGTGATGAATATATCCTCACCCGCTTTGATCGGCTCATAAACGTATTGCGTCATCGGGCAACGCATTATATTTCGGACCGACAACATTGCGCCTTTAGGGGCACCGGTTGTGCCGCCAGTGTATTGAATCAAATAGGTATCGTTCCAATGAACGTCGGCCTGCGCAAATTCATCGCTGGCTTGACTCATCTTTTCTAGAAATGATGCAACCTGCACGCCCTCCAAAGACGGCAAAACTAGTTCACCCGGCGCTAGGTAATCCGCACCACCGGTAACCAACACGCTTTTCAAGCAGTCTGGCCTTGTAGGCATTGCGAGTACGCTACTATTAGCGAGCTTATCAAGAGAAATCAAAACGCTGATGTTCGCGTCATTAATTTGATAAGCCAGCTCAGCCGGAGCTAACATTGGCGACACACCGGAACCGGCACAACCGACCTTGGCCACCGCTAAAAAACCCAACATATATTGCGGCGTATTCGGCAGATGAAACCCCACGACGTCGTCTTTCGTCACTCCCATACCAAGCAACACATTGGCGAGTTGGTTCGCCAAACGATTTAGCTCACTGTAGGAAATCTCTTTATTGAAATAACGTAGCGCTGGAAAATCTGGAAATTTTTTAGCGTGCTCCTCAACGTAAACACTCAGTGGTTTTTCGTCAAATGGGGGGGTAGTTACGCCCAATTCCTGATAGATAGGCTCCCAGAGTTTGGTCTGCTCGGTCATTTGGTGTCTCCTCGTTGATCCTCGTTAATTTTGCTGGGCTTTTTATTATTGTGTCCAACATTACTGTACAGAATAAGCGCTCCAGTCAACCCGTTTCAAGCGCCTCTGATACTCGCGTGTACCACCGGCCCAATTGTTGGTAACTTTATTTCCATCCATATACCAACTTTGCGCCACTTTGCTGAATGCCATCGCTGACAATCGAGCTTGAATCTCATTATTATAATCACGTTCAACTTCAGCTCGCACTTCACAACATTTCAGACCATTAGCATCCAAATGTCGAAGCACGCTAAGCGCATGATTTACTTGAGCTTCATGCATGATAATAATGGATGTATGGCCGAGATTAGTGTTGGGCCCATACAACATGTGTAAGTTCGGGAAACCATGCGTCGATACGCCAAGATACGCTTGTGCACCCTCTTGCCAAGCTTCGCGTATCGATCGGCCATCACGGCCGAGCACTTCAATATCCGCTAGAAACGGATTTGTTTTAAACCCAGTACCGTAGATTACCACATCAACAATTTGCTCTGATTTATCCTTAGCAAGGATGCCCTTCTTGGTGAACGCCTTCACGCCCGTGGTTCGTAAATGCACGTTGTCACGCGCCAAGGCCGGGTAGTAGTGATCACTAAACAGAACTCGCTTAGCACCAATAGGGTAATCGGGAATCAGTTTGGCACGCAGCTCTGGGTCATCAATAGCACGCTCCAAGTTACGTAAACACATGCGGCGGATAGCCCAGCGAGCTAAACGGTTGCCCTTAATGGCCGACAACATTCCATATTCGCCAGCCGCCCATATGTACCAGCGGTATAAACGTGTAATCCAGGGCACTCGCGCTGACAACCGCTGCTCCCACTTGGCATAAGGGCGATCAATCTTCGGCAACATCCAATTAGGGCTGCGCTGGTAGACGCTTACTTCAGCCGCAACCTTGGCAACTTCTGGAATAAACTGGACTGCACTGGCGGCATTGCCGATCACAGCTATTCGTTTCCCAGTGAGGTCAACGCGGTGGTCCCAAGCCGCCGAATGAAAACGATCCCCTTCAAATTCATCGGAGTTAACAAACTCCGGTGTTGACGGGTGATGCAGTTGCCCAACGGCTGTGACTAAATGTTGCGCCCAATAAACCTCACCAGTTTGAGTGCTGACTTTCCAAACACTGCGCGACTCATCAAAAACCGCTGATACAACGTGTTGGTGATAACGAATGTTTTCCGCCAGCCCGTGCTTGGCGGCTGTGTCATGCTGATACTTGAGAATCTGCGCTTGGCCAGACCACTTAAATTCCCAATCCGCGTTGTGCTCAAAAGAATAGCTGTATAACGCCGACGGTATGTCGCACTCCGCCCCGGGGTAAGTATTCTCTCGCCATGTACCGCCAAGGTCCGCGGCTTTCTCGAGAATAAGAAAGTCTTGATAGCCAGCTTCTTTTAGCTTAATTCCCATGCACAAACCACCGAAACCGGCACCAATCACCAAGGCCTTTAAAACTGGCGTTGCTTGATCAGCTTGTAGAGTCGATTCGTTTGTCACTATTCCCCTTTATCGTAGGCCAAGTTGTCCAACATGGGTTAGAAAATCAAAATGTATAGCGCACTTCTGCGAACAGCGATCTCGGCTCACCGGGAAAATATCGCTCGCCAGTAAAACCGGTAAAATCGGCACGCTCAGCGTAGCGTTTGTTCGCTGCATTCAATAGTCGCATATTGAAACGCCAATCATCGCTGGCTTGATAGGTCGCGCGCATGTGAACCAGTGAATGCCCAGCATAATCTGTGCGATTAGCGGGTTCCAAAAAATAAGGCCCAATATGTTGCCATTCAGCCTCAACTCCTAACTGTGCGCTTGCCTGCCAGTTGAGAAACACACTGCCAAAACGTTTAGGCGCCGTATCAACCTGATTGCC
>CALKRK010000030.1 GCA_937989675.1 uncultured Arenicella sp.
TATAAGTATTTAAAAAGAGATATGTTGTCTTACAAGGCACTTGCACTCTTGTCTGAGTTTGCGTTAATTTGGTACACGAGAACCGGTGAAGTAATCAATGTGGAGTCTGATGACGCCATGATGGATGTTTTTCGTAATGCCAATCGAAGCAGTGATCACCGATTGAAGTCTATCTATTTACATCTGCGGGCAGAACTTAGCTCCAAAATAGAACGCTCTCTGCCCGGTTGCGATGCGATACTGGCTGACCGGCTTCTGTTACAAATTTCGAATCAGATAACAAGTTCTCACTCGTCAGCCAATTCGTAACAAGGCATGTTGGGTGCAACGGCCTTTTTTAGCCGGGGCACTCAACATCAATTGCCGGGCTTGTTCGCTACCTTTAGGGCTTTTTAAATCTCAAGGTCATGCGGTCACTCTCACCAATAGCCAAATACTTTTCGCGATCTTCATCGCCTAAACCCAGCGTAGGTGGCAAGCGCCAAACGCCTTCGTCATGATCTTTCAAGTCTTTAGGGTTGGCATTAATCTCCGACTTACCATCTAAAACAAAGCCAGCTTTCTCGGCAGCCTGGATAATTCGAGATTCTGGCACATACCCCTTTTTTGCCCATTCTACGGCATCACCTTCTTGTGGGGCACGATGCTGCACAACGCCAAGAACGCCACCCGATTTGAGCACCTTGAAAAAGTCTGCATAAACATCGTCAACCAACCCTTCTCGTACCCAGCCGTGGCTGCTCCTAAAAGTAAGCACCATATCAACGGCCTCTTCTTTCCACAGCTCTCTGGATTGTGGCGGAGAGTAATTTGCGACTTTAATCTGGCCATACAAATCAGGCTTATCAATAATCGACTTTAATAGAGCCTCATGTTGGCGGTAACGATACTTAGGCTGGCCTTCAACGTCTACGTCATAACTCCCCGCAATATAAACACCAGTATCACGCATTGCAGGGGCAAGTATCTCTGTATACCAGCCACCACCAGGGGCAATTTCTAGCACTGTCATATTTGGTTCTAAGCCGAAGAAATCCAACGTCTCGGCTGGGTTACGATATTCATTGCGTGCTTTATTTTTGTCGCTACGGTGATCTCCATTCATAGCGGCTTCGACTCGTACGGTTAACTCGGCGTCCATCGCACTAACGAACTGCATTGAAAAAATAGCGACAAAGGACAGCGTAAAGATAGCGATCTTTTTCATGATTTTAGGTTCCTGACTTTCAGATTTTCATAACTGTGATTTAGTTTATAACCGGCACGCACCTGAGCCAATTAATTTTAGGAAATATTAGGGTCTGTTGATAATTCATAGCGTCGCAAATGACGCATGATCAGCCGTGCTGACTTAGCCATTGCTTTAGCTGATTCAAGGGCAACGCACCAGAGATACGATCAACTTCCTTACCATTCTTAAACACAATAAGCGTGGGTATAGAGCGGATATTCCAACGCCCAGCAACCTGCTGTTCTTGTTCTGTATTTAATTTTGCGAAACGGAAGGCGGGTTCCAACTCTTTCGCTACCTGTTCGTAGGTTGGGGCAAAACTACGGCAGGGGCCACACCAAGGCGCCCAGCAATCAACTACCACCGGTATTTCGTTGTGATTGAGGGTTGTGCCAACATTCGCAGCGGATATCTCAATCACCTTGCCTTGGAATAATGGCGCCTTACATTTCCCGCATTTGGGTGAATCACCTAAGCGCTCGGTTGGTATGCGGTTAGTGCTCGCGCATTTCGCACACGAAATATTGGTGGTGGTCATACAATTTACTCAACTAGAAATCGACTTAAAATGGTGAATTCTATTAGAACCTATTTTCTCTCTTTTTCTGTCATATTTTTGGTCACCAATGTAAATTAAGCTCAGTCGTAAGGGGGTTGGCCAAACATGCTGCCATACTTCGCGATGTCGTTCTTTAACGTCGAGTTGTGTTCCAGACAACATGCTCAATCGAGTTTGAATTTAGAAATATGGCCTTTAAGATCTCCACCTATGTATAGATGACCATTGTATTCAGTCACTGAACTCGCTTCAGAAACAATGGTTCCTTTTTTGTCTAGCAAAACCCTTTCTATCTTCCCAGTTCTATCAAGAAGCATTATGAGCCCAAAGGGTTGTTGTTTTGGTTGCATCCAAGTTGGCAGACCTAACATGATTTTCTTTAACCAGGGGTAAGGGTGAACGAAATCCAAAATTGCATTTCTCTTAGTCGTAAAGCCAAGCCAAAACCCTCCGTCTGCGCGCCGAGATATTCCATTTGGGAAACCGGGTAAGTCATCGATAAAAATATCTTGTTGCCCGCGCTTTTTTCCCTTTAACCAAAATTGGCGCACCTGGTATTTTGCGGTATCGACGAGCAATACGAAATCGCCCTCTTTAGAAAGAGCTACGCCATTAGCAAAGAATCCTCCATCAATAAGCGTAGAGACTTTGCGCGTCTGTGGGTCGTACTGGAACAGGCCACCGTCGGCTTGCGCGCTGGCTACGATAGAACGCGCCGCGCTAATACTAAATGACGTTTTGTGTGACGTATTCGAAAAATAGATCGTGCCGTCATCAGCAATATCAATATCATTTGGGATCTTCAATTCTCTTCCTTTAGCATCATGACTTGCTAACACGCTAATCTCTCCAGATTCTTCAATGCTAATTAGTCCTCGCTTTTGATCGCAAGCGATTAGCTTGCCTTCTTTTGAAAAATGCAGGCCAGTGACCCAAGAATTTGTGTTTGCAAAAACTGTTTGAGTGCCATCTTGAGCTATTTTTACAATATAACCACCGGAGAAATCGAATTTGCCGCTGTGCACGCCCGCATACAAGTTTCCTTCTTTATCAACCGCGACATCCTCAGGCCCATAGCCATTTTCCAAGGGGATTTTTTTACTCTTACTCAAAGAGCTGGCTTCACTTTCTAGCAAATGCGCCCATCTATTCTCAGGCGGCAGCCAAGCAGCTGATAACAGTTTGCTATTTAAAAACGAATAGGACGCCAAGCAAATTGTGACAAGAATTAAGCTGATAATTATCTTTTTCATAACGGTTTTGAATATGCGGGTATAGTGAGGTTCATTGCGAGACTGAAGAGTCTAAAAGTTAAAGTCAGCTTTAAGTCAAGAGAGATAGAAAATGAAGATAGGTGAGTTTTCGAAGCGCACAGCTACTCCTGCGTCTACGATACGGTATTACGAGAAAATCAGATTGCTACCAAACGCAAACCGCGTTCATGGCCAGCGCGTCTACCCTGATACTTTTGTCGACGTTGTCGATATCATTAACGAGGCCAAAAAAGCAGGTTTTAGCTTAGAAGAAATTCGCACACTCATTAGAGAAGTCTCGGATACCGATTCGTCGGAAAAAATTCTTCAAAAGAAAATCACAGAGATTGAAAACACAATTGAACGATATCAGAATATGAAACGCGTTTTGATTGGCGCTATAGAGAAGAAGTGCCTAGACGATTTTGCTTCGAGCCTCTCGGTTTTGAAGACCAGCTGAATACCGTGAATTTCCATGTTAGTTAAGCATATATACAGGTGTGCGCTAAGCTAATCTATTATCAACAACAGAAAAATCACATGCCAAAAATTGAAACACTAGAACTGCGCGCATGTAATCCTAAAAAACAAAGTGAATTTTATAAGGATATTCTGGGTATGCGTGATTTGGGCGACGAACGTTTGGCTTACTCAAGCAATGAAGCAGGCATCCGTTTCTTGCCTGCTGACGATTGTTACGCCCCGAGGCCTAACGATGTGTATTGGAAAATAGCGGTGGCCGTGCCGAATATAGAGCTGGCTTATAGCCAACTCGTTGATCGAGGTGTTGAGGTCGGAGAACCA
>CALKRK010000031.1 GCA_937989675.1 uncultured Arenicella sp.
GGTGTCTTGGTCGACGTTGATCTATGTCGATATAAGGTTTGAGTACCGCCATGAGAACGGATAGCGGAGAGTATTTCTAAAGTCATTCGAATGTCACCACACTACGGATGCTTTCGCCTGCATGCATCAGATCAAAAGCCTTATTAATATCTTTAAGCGGCAGTATATGCGTAATCATGGAGTCGATCTCAATCTTACCATCCATATACCAGTCCACATATTTTGGAACCTCGGTACGCCCTTTTACGCCGCCAAAAGACGTGCCTTTCCAAACTCGACCAGTCAACAGCTGGATAGGTTCTGCAGAAAGTTTTTGACCAGAGGGGGGAACACCAATCACAATAGATTCGCCCCAACCACGATGAGCCGCTTTTAGGGCCTCTTCCATAACATGAATATTGCCAGTTGATTCAAATGAGTAATCAACACCGCCCCAATCATCTGCCTCAGTTTTAGTCATTTCAATGATAGCGCCAGAGACAGATTGCCCGTCCAACTCAGTGGGGTTGATGAAATGAGTCATCCCAAACTGTTCAGCGATTTCTCTTTTATCATTGTTTAAATCGACACCGATAATAATATCGGCACCCGCCACACGAAGACCTTGAATAACGTTCAGACCAATTCCGCCCAGCCCGAAAACCGCTGTTGTGGAGCCCACTTCAACACCAGCTGTATTGATCACAGCGCCAACGCCCGTGGTGACACCACATCCGACATAACAGATTTTATCAAAAGGCGCATCTTCACGAACCTTAGCAAGAGAAATTTCGGCCACAACGGTATGTTTGGCGAATGTTGAGCAACCCATATAATGCTGGATTGGCGTTCCATCTAACATTGCAAAACGTGTCGTTCCATCAGGTAAAAGGCCTTTGTCTTGATTTCGACGAATAGCGGTACACATGTTTGTTTTACCCGATGTGCAGGCATAACATTGCCGGCATTCAGGCGCATAGAGTGGAATCACGTGATCGCCCGGCTTTAACGTCGTCACATTTTCTCCAACCGCTACAACGACCCCCGCACCTTCATGCCCCAAGATAACCGGAAAATTACCGCCACTGTTTGCCCCTGACCTTGTGAATTCATCAGTATGACAGATGCCTGTCGCTTTAATTTCTACGAGAACTTCACCCGCTTTTGGAAGTTCAAGATTGACTTCCATGATCTCCAAGGGCTTTCCAGGTGCGACGGCGACGGCAGCTGTAGTGCGCATCGTTTTCATTTCGTTCTCCATAAAACTTTCTAACAACCGATAGACTAATCTAAAAGGGGTTTAATCGCCTTTTTGTTTATTGTATACAATTTAATTTTGAGGGATAGTCCGATTTTATTTTCAAGGCCGATGAACTTTTCGCAGTGACTATTTTGTTTATCTACGAAGCAAGTGTCGAATCACTTCTGCGACTTTGTCATCTGAGTATTCTATCTGTAGTAAATGGCCTTGCGCGTGGTCCATGAAAATTTGCGTGTTATGCACAAAACTTCCGAGCTCTGAACCAATACGTAGATTATCCGCCAGCTTTTGCTCTTCTGCACCGAGGATGTAGTTACAGCTCCCAGCCGGAATTGGAACATCGTATCGCTGAGCACAGCGCTCGAACTCTGGCACTTGATCAGGCAACGGTGTGACATCTATCTAATCAAAAGCGCCGGAGTCTCGAACCATGGCAAATTTGTCGTCAAGGGAATACGGCTCGGTATGGCTCGCGTGGCGAATACCTGATTCAACCACGCCAATTTTTAGATCGTTCATAGCTAGCGTGCTATCACGCTTAGGTTTAAATAGATAAACAGCGGCCTACATCAACCCAGCCTAAAACCAGATTAGATTTTAAGGCTCGACCTTATTGTTCTTCGGCGCGATACCTAAAGAAAGAGCTTGAGGTCCGTAGTTCACGCCTGCCGCTAAACTCATTACCGCTTTGAGAATCGTGACTTTGTGTTTTTTCGCAACCTCTTGCAAACGCGGGAACTCCTCAAATGTTTCTATATCAGCCAAATCCCCGCCATAACTGATATTAATAAACGGAATATAAAGCCCTTCTTCAATGCGCTCACTGGCGTAGCGAAGCAACCTATTAACCATTTTTTCATAACCAGGCTTAACCGCAATATGCGAATTAACATCATTTTGCATTAACACAATTGGAGCAAGCCCCACGGCTTTACCTATCAATGCCGTGGGTAAACCAACGGTTTCAACTCCTCTGAGTTTCGCCCGATGACGAGCATGCAGTGTGTCTTTAACAACCGTAAAGCCCTTGCAGACCTTGCGAAAGCTCTCAAGCGTGTTGGTATACGTTGTAAAGTCACCGCCCTTACTAAACAGGTAGTCGGCGAAAATGGCGAGTAGGCCTTGCCCTGCGACCGTGGTACCGGTGTTCATATAGCTTAGGCGAAAAGGACTTTGAACCCCCTTAGAGTCTCGGATTTCGCGTGCTTCCTTTGAAATTGTGTTAGAAACCTCAGCAAAACTGTCATAAATAGTGCTCGCCGACTTAGACACACTTTGGCAAATTGCATAGTCGTAATTGGAGACCACTTTTCGCACAATAAAATCGTGAATCTCTTCGGTCGTTGGTGTTCGTGAAAAGATCGGCGTATTGGGTGAGATTCGGCCACTCTTATAAATTTTCACCAATTTACTAGAACTTGTTTTGTCTAGAATCTCGTCGTCACCAATTTTCACCGAAATTGGTAGCACCTGTATCGGGCGCTGCTTTAATACAAACTCGGGTAACGACGCCATTGAATCAATAACTACTGCAAACTTCACTCCAACCTCCACTATCTAGTACATTAAGTTTTCTATTTCATCTTTAGTTTGCTGCGACAAAAGCTAAAAAGGGGCCTTCAAATCCTGGGGGAACATTTTCAAAGTAGGCTCTACACTCCTAACCATCGTAAAGCTTGCACGCTCAAGAAAGTTTGATTACACCTTTCTTGAAAAATACTCAGAAAATTCGGCTTCTAAGTCTATAGATTTAGATTGATCTAGCTCCCTCAATCGAGGGTTGGAAATGAGCAGCGTAGCGCTCGACTCATTACATGCAACAGGAATATTATAAAGAACCGCTAGCCTGAGGAGCGCTTTAATATCCACCTCGTGCGGTTGAGGTGTCATCACGTCCTCAAAGAAAATCAATGCGTTAATTTTCTCACCCGCAATCATTGCTCCAATTTGTTGATCACCACCGAATGGGCCGCTTTTAAGCGCATCGATAACCACATCATTGCTGTTTAATGACTTGCGCAACAGAGACCCAGTTGTGCCTGTGGCAACAATCCGGCAATCGGAAAAAAAGGCCAAATGGTTTTCAAACCACTTTACCATTTTAGGTTTTACTCGATCATGCGCGACCAATGCGACGGTAAATTCTTGTTCTGACATATTCCATCTTAGACTATTATTTTTGTTCTCAGCCACCTAACAGTTTACTTTGTTTAGGCTTCTGAACGGGCCTTTAAGTTTACTGCAAGCAGCCCTTTAAACGAACAAAAACTGTGAACAATCTCTTTGCGGTCTCTGCCTAGGTCATTCTAAACATCATCGTAACCACAGATTTAGGTCACATGCCATTAGCATCTGGCTATGAGTACTACAACACTAGCCAAATAGAAACACATTCGATCTCATGTTGGATTAAGGTGAGGAGAACATCAAGATAGCCCCCGCATAAAAGCGAGGACTATCTCGTTAACATTTACCCAGCTCTCAAGACGTTCGTAACGACAAGTGCAAAACCGGGTTGGTTTCGTCAAGTGCTCTATTGAAACCGAAATTGCTGATTATTGGCACCGAGGCATTGCCACTGGTGGATACTTGCCCCGTTAGATTGACTAACGCCAGAAACATCAACGCATTTATTGCTGTGACGGGCTCTGATTTCAAACCAACCGCTTCCTTTATCTTCTAACTTGAACTGCAAGTTATTCCCATTAAAGCAGTCCCACTGCTGCACATTCGCGCCATTTGCAATTGAGTTACCTGCAACGCTGACGCACTTATTATGCTTGGTGCGAATCTCATAGTAGCCGCCCCCTTTTGAGACAAAAGTAAAGTTTTGGTTTGTATTACTCGCGTTACAGCCCCACTGTTGAATGTTGGCACCGTTGTTAGATTGCCCAGCTGCCAAATCCATACACTTGTTGCTATGACGAATTCTCAGAGACGTCGCGCCACTTGGAGGAGTAATCCCGCCAGCGTTGCCACCACCGCCATTACCTCCACCGCCTCCGTTGTTGCCGCCACCAGAATCTACTGCTTTATAAACGCGAATCCAATCGACGAAAAAATTGCTTTTTGAATCGTCATTTAACTCAGCATCGGTAGCCGCAATGCCATTATCCGACCGCCAGTCTTGGTCTTCAGCATCAATGATAATATGCTGAGCTTTATTCAAACCTGTACCATTGGTGTATCCCAATGGGTCAATTTTATCCGGCCCAGAAACTGTTCTAACTAAATTCCCATTAATGTAATACTCTAGATGCCAAGGGTCTCGCCAGTAAACACCAACTCGATTAAAACCAGCGCGCCATGGGGTCGACTTAAAGTACCAAGCCTCCAGATCCTTAGGCTGATAGTCCTGGAAAGGCTCACGAATAAACACGTGATGCGCCAAGTGCATTCGATGAGCAAACCATTCCTCGCCTGGGCGACTTGAACCATACGCTTCGATCACGTCAATTTCCTGCGTTGAATCAGGGCTTAGCATCCAAACAGCGTTGGCTAATACCATGTCACTAATCTTAGCGTTTGCCTCAATGTACAACGGGTAGCTAAACGTTTCATGTGACGAAATAACACCGGTATAAACCTTATTTGTTCCTGGCTTTCGGTTCATGGCGATACCTAAAGAACCGCCCGTAGTGTATGAATGACCTGCGTTGTACTCCGTTAGCCCGGGGCCGAGCCAAGGATTAATGAACGAATCTTTCCAACGATTCGTAAAGGCCGCCGGTTTGTTGGTAGGGGCAGCGGTGTAGTTAAAATCATCGGATACGGATTGCAGTTGCCAAGTCTTACCGTTGCCGGGGTTGGCGGGCACTGGAATACCATCCCAATCGCGCGCATAGGTCTGCGCGCTGCTCAATAGCCCAATGGCTAATAGACAGCTTAAAAGCTTCATCTGTTTTCTCCTGGTGGTAGTAATAAATTGTTTTGAATCACAAGCGAATTTGTGAGCTATTTTTATACGGCTTATGTGCTCATCAACGCGTTGCAGAACAAACATACAACATTTTAATGTTGATTGTATACAATAAATTTAAATTGGTAATACTTCCAGGAGTTAGTTGACATTGTTACTCAAACTAGGAATGAGTGCGCATACCTCGCTCATTAACCTATTTAAAATCAATAAGAAACAGAGGCTTCAGCGGTTTTGAGCTACTTAATTGGAATTGCGAATATTGTCAACCAGGGATCGCTTCTGCCTGTCAGTCCACGCTGATGAAGCGTTAATTGCACTAATTGCTGCACGCTCATTTTGTTGTGCCCAAGCGCGGACAGCCAAAGCTAAATAGTGCCGTCGCTGACCTTCATTAGCGATGTTAGACGAAAATTTAAAAGCATTTTCGGGGCTCACTGAAACGGCATATGAAGCCATGCGTTCCCACGCGAAATCTCTCAGACTCTCCGATTCGATACCATCAATCAGTATCGCGTTATCAGGTACTAAGTTGCCCTGCAAGCCGACTACCGCCTTTTCAATTACCAAGGATTGAGCATCATCAGGAAAGTCGCCTATTCGCCTAAGCAATAACTCCGGCGCGCGTGCAGCCACTTCTGAAATGGTGATTTGAAATAGTGATTGCTGCGTCAAAACGCCGGCTCGCTCACTGGCGTAATCCACAATGTTCGACGGCTCGGCTTGCGCGGCCCAGGTGCCAAAAAGCTGAGCCATTACCGGCTTTTGATGGTGGCTTGGCAGACCGCTTGCCCAATCCACCGCGGGAGAAATACCTTCATTGGATAATTTGCGCGCCACTGCAATTAGCAGATCTCTCTGATCACCTGAATTTGATAGCGATAAATACAGACCCGACGCTTGCCAAGGGTCCTGTTCGGCAAAGGTAAGCAAAACAGTCTTACGTAACGATTCAAGCTCTTCTAGAGGAAGGTTCGATTCTTGCAACCAATTGAGCGCAGCACCAGCATCAAGCAAAGCCCACTCATCGATTACTGTGCTCAGCATACTTGACTGATGACTGCCCAAACTAGAGATGCCAATCTGTTCCAGAGCTAACACCGGGTCAACTTTAGCAACACTACGATAAAAACTATCTGACCAATACCCAAATTGAGGCATGCCTGAGTTCTGTTCCAACCACTCTTGTACGCGCACATCCGCCTGCTTACCAGCAACGGCCATGACTACTTCAAAATAATCGTAAAGCTGATTCTCGAGTAAAAAATCGAGCGCTTGTACTGGTGCATCAGCGGCCCACTGCCCGGCCAAAACACGTATGTGCGCATCGCTCACAGCGTCGCCTTGACGTGTCAGTAAAGTCAGAATGCGCTCTTCATAACCCACCTGCTCCGGAGGGCTTATTTGATCGGAGCTGCTCTGTTGTTTTGATGTGACATTCGCCACCGCCAGGTTTGCGACCGGCAGATCAAAACCGTCGTTTTTCTCAACCGCCTTTGTTTGAATAGGCGTATTAGGCACCAACGAGCCAGAAAAGATGGCATGCGCACAAAATCCGGTCAAAAAGACCAATAGATACTGCCCACAAATTCGAAGTTTACGTGTTCTTTCAGTCACACTTCAACGCGCCCTAATTTGGTTGCAACTTACCAGCTTTCAAAAGCTGACCGGATTCAACATTGTCGAAAATCTCCTCTTGACCATCTCGCCATCGAACTCGAACACGACTGGCTGAGGTAGAATCACCAAGCCCAAAATGAACGGTGTTCAATACACTCTGCGAGTGAGTCGCTCCTGATGAACCAGTATGGCGATACAGCGTGGCGTCGTCTAACTCGAGCCAAACTTGTGCACCTATCGAGTCAACACCGCCGGGCGAATAGCCAACCTGAACCAGAAGATACTGCCCTATAGATTGAGCTACGTTTTTATAGAGATGCCATGACCCTTGATCATCATCACCACTCAATATATCAACACGCCCATCGAGGTCATAATCAAATGCTGCCCCCATATCACCATGCGATTCTGGCGCTTCACTAGAATACGCGCCGTGTGTCATCAGAGAATTAAGTTGACCATCCTGAGGGTTGAGTATTAAAGCGTCCGGCTCACGCTTACTCAGACCTCCAAAGCGATAAACAAAAAGATCTGTTCGGCTATCATTATCGAAATCACCCGTTGTGACTCCCCAGTTGTTGCCCTTATGCACTTCAGGTAAGCGTTCGCTTGCGTCGATAAAACGCCCCGGCTGATTGACAAGCAGCAGATCAGCCACATCAGAGTTTTGCGGCACCCAATCGGTGCTTAAAGAACTAACACCGCTTATAGAAGCGCGGATGTCCCAAGCAAGATTATCGTTTAAGCGCCACTCTAAACGCCATTGCCCTTCACCCAGATACCCGAGATACCAACCACTTTCTGTAATCGATTCTGGAAAACCTTGGGCCACACTCGGCTCAATTGTAATGGCGTCAACGGGCGCGGGGATTGCGATTTTGTCTTTTCCCAGAAAAACCATAGGGTCAAATTCAACGGCACGGTACCAGCGAAAAAAGTCGTGGAGTTGAATTGGACCACTCGCACTAAAGCTTAAACCATCGTGGCTCTTGTTACCCTCATCACGAAGGTCTATACGGCCTTGCTCGGGGTCAAAGTCGACCGAGTTGTTCGCAAGTTCGTAATACGTTTTACCTCGAGCGAGATATAGATCGAGATCACCGTCATTATCGATATCCAAATCGGCAACCGCCATTACGTGCTCAGTTTTATGCAGCGCTGCCGGCAGCATAGCCTCGGTAACATCAATAAAGTCAAACTTATCAGTCCCTTTCCATAATGATAGAGGAGTGAAACACACCAAATCAGGAATATGATCACCATCAAAATCGGTAATCAAGACACGTTCGGCGTCGATGGCCTCAAATGTTGAGTTAGGCACATAGCGAAACTGCCCATCACCCAGGTTTTCAAACATGAGGTTGCGTGGGATCTTCTCACTAAGTAGCACCGCAGCGTTGATTTGCAAAATATCCAAATCTCCGTCGTTGTCTAAATCAATCCAACGCACTGCACGACCACGCGCGCCCATGCCGCCAATACCTGCCTGTTCGGTTATGTCGACCAAGATACCATCATCGTTGCGCAGCAACCTCGGTGGCTGTGGTTTGGAGCCGTTTCCACCGCCCAGCGAGATAAGCAGATCGGCATCTCCGTCTGCATCAAAATCGCCTGGAGCAATCCCATGCACGTCATGTTTCATCAACGGACTATTGTGTTCGACATACTGCCCGTCTTGATTGGCCCAAAATAGCTGCGCTGTGACTCTGTGGTGATTAGACAGCATTAATTCGTAGCGGCCATCACCATTTAAATCAGCGATGGATGGCCCGCCGTACTTCCATGTTGGCTCTGATCGAAGGCCAACAGCCTTTGTTACCTCTTCAAATAGAGGGCCAGAGTTAAATGTTGAAACCGCATTTAGAGGCTGTTTAACGCACGCGCAGAGCACCAAAGCCCCTGCACAAGCTGTAAGCAGACCTCGCAAACCGCTTTGTATTAGTGCTTGTTTCCGTTTTATCAATTGCTCACTCCTATTAGAATTATGTCTCATTAAACATTATACTGTATACAATCTACACTTCTTGGCTCAGTAAGAAAAGCCTCGAGTTTGGATGCTTAACTTCAATGACCCCCTCGTTCTAGTTACTCCACCACCCAATTGCGGCTGTATCGCAATACGGTGTAGTTGCGAAAACCTGAACGTATCAAAATATATGTGCAGATTAGACAGGTAAAAAACAAAGCCACCGGATCGCAACTAGTAGCAATAACAAGCTGATAAAAGTAATTAAGTAAACTTCATATATAGATATCTAAGGTAGCGAGTGAAATCTTCTAGTAGTACTACGCACAGCACTTGCATTGATCGGCGGCCTTGCTGTAATAGGGGTTCTTTCGTACTTACTTTTGGTCGGCAAGGTTGAGGAAGTTCAACTTGGCAAATAAAGCGAGGCACTATCTAAGTAAAGCTCTAAACGAATTCACAAACCGCTCTATGATAGCGCTGAGCATCATCATAGAGCGCGATAAACAAAACGAATTATAGAAACACCAACAGAGGATTAGTCTAATGAAACCGAAACAACTGGCCGCGAGTAGCTTAGCAGTAACTCTCGCGCTCGCGATGTCCACACCCAGTTTTGCTGGCGACTCACACCGCACCAAGCACGTCGAAACCCTATTGGATTTCAATCAAAAAGACATACCGACAGAGCTCTCATTAAAGAACACTGATGCCAAAGTGATCACTTCCTTGGCAGATGGAAATGGCGCTGTAGAGTTGACATTTTTGTCGAAGGAAAACTTGGATTCATCATTCACGTTCAAACCTCAAACCACTTGGGATTGGAGCAACAAAGGTGATTTCGCATTTGCGTTGGATATTATTAACCCAAGCACGGAACCCCTTCACCTCTATACAACGGTAGCGGATGCGACCGGGCAAACGCACAATCGCAGTGTGGCGGTTCCAGCAGGCTCAAGTAATACTTACTATATGGAGCTAAAGGGTCTGGACCTTGACCGTGATACCGGTTTGCGAGGAAACCCAAGTAGTTGGGCCAGTGACCATACCCCTATTATTTGGCGCTGGGGTGTCAAGAACCTGGAACTGAAAGACGTAACTTCCATTTCGTTTTCGGTCAAAGGTCTCGTTAGAGATCAAACGGTTATTATCGATAATGCACAGCTCATAGCACCTACGGAAATCGATAAAAACTATTTAGTTGACCTGGTTGATAAGTTCGGCCAAAGCGCAAAAGTAGATTTTGACGGTAAGGTTAAGAGCGAGCTTCACTTGCAAACCTTGGCCGCAGCAGAAGCCAAAACCTTACGTAAAACGCCAATCTCCGGTCGATCGAAATTTGGGGGCTGGCTGGACGGGCCGAAGCTCAAAGCAACAGGTTATTTTCGTACCGAGAAGGTTGACGGTAAGTGGTCGTTGGTCGATCCAGAAGGATATCTATTCTTCTCACATGGTCTCGCTAACGTGCGCATGTCAAATACATCAACCATTACAGGCTATGATTTTGACCCAAGCAAAATTAAGCAACGAACAGGCGATGACTTAACACCAGAAGATTCGCTAGGCCTAAACCGAGTTGCAGACGACGCCATACCGACGCGAAAAGTTTCCTCACCATTGAGAGCCAATCTTTTTGAATGGCTGCCCGAGTACGACGACGCGCTCGGTAAGCACTTTGGTTATCGTAGGACCACCCATACAGGCCCAGTTAAACATGGTGAGACCTACAGCTTCTATCAGGCGAACCTGGAACGAAAATACGGACTTTCGGATACCGACAAAATGATGGAGCGCTGGCGCGAAACCACCGTTGACCGAATGTTAAGTTGGGGCTTCACATCATTTGGTAACTGGGTTGACCCGAGCTACTATCAGATGGATCGCATACCTTATTTCGCTAATGGCTGGATCATTGGCGATTTCAAAACAGTGAGCACCGGCAACGACTATTGGAGCCCACTGCCCGATCCCTTCGACCCACTATTTACGGAGCGTACCCAAAAAACGGTCGAGCAAATTGCCAAAGAAGTTCAGAACAACCCTTGGTGTGTCGGCGTCTTTATAGACAACGAAAAAAGTTGGGGCCAAATGGGGTCGGCGAAAAGTCAGTATGCGATTGTCATTAACACCCTGGCGCGTAAAGCGAGTGACAGCCCGACCAAGAATGAGTTCTCTAAGTTGGCGCAAAAGAGTTACTCGAGTATCGACGCGCTGAACGCTGCTTGGGGCACTCAGTTGGCATCTTGGCAGGAGTTTGATGAAGGTGTCAGCCTTAGCGAGTTTACCGACGCCGCACTTAAAGACTTTTCGAGCATGCTTAATCACTATGCGTCCGAGTACTTTCGAATCGTCTCGAAAACAGTCAAAGAGAAGATGCCAAATCACCTCTATCTTGGCGCGCGTTTTGCAGACTGGGGCATGACACCAGAAATACGTGCCGCCGCTGCAAAGCACGCCGATGTAATGAGCTACAACTATTACAAACAAGGTATTCACCCTGAGTTTTTTACCTTTCTTGAAGAGCTGGACCGCCCTAGCATCATCGGAGAGTTCCATATGGGTGCCTCAGATACTGGCTACGCTAACCCAGGTCTTGTAATTGCAACCAATCAAAAAGACCGTGCACGGATGTACTCCGATTATATGGGAAGTGTTATTGACAACCCCTACTTAGTCGGAGCGCATTGGTTTCAATACATCGATTCTCCAATCTCTGGCCGCGCGTACGACGGTGAAAACTACAATGTTGGCTTTGTGACCACCACAGATATTCCTTACCGCGAAATGGTTGATGCGGCTAAGATATTCAATGGCCAAATTTACACACGCCGATATGGCGACAATGAGGAATAAATAAGATGCGATTATCAGTATTACTAGCCGCTAGTCTTTCGTTGATAGCCTTTGGCTGCGCGCACAGCGAACCATCTCAAGAACAAACAACGAAGCGTGTCGGGCCTTATCTAATTTTTGACAAGCAAGCCGAAGATCTGTTTGATCTCGAAGCAAACGTGGAAGAACTCGCAAGCGGTTTCATCTGGACTGAGGGCCCTCTGTGGCTCGAATCCCAGAACTGTTTGTTGTTTTCCGATATTCCGAATCGAAAAGTCATGCGATATTGCCCCGACAAAGGCTTGGATACCTATTTGGAGGACAGTGGGTTTTCTAATGGGCTGATTTTGGGTAACGCCGGTGAACTAGTGTTGATGCAATCTCGTTCGCGACGCGTTGCATCAATGACTGCGTCATTAGCCGAACCCAAGCCAGACTATAAGACGCTTGCGAGTCACTACCAAGACAAGCGGCTGAATAGTCCGAATGACGTCACTATGAATAAGGCGGGTGATTTGTACTTTACCGACCCACCTTACGGCTTACCTAAGCAGTTAGATGATCCGAATAAGGAGCTGAGCTTTCAAGGGGTATATCGGCTTTCTACAGATGGAAAGCTAACCCTACTGGATTCAACTCTCAAGTATCCTAATGGTATTGAGCTAATAGGCGACAGCAAACGAGTTATCGTTGCAGTATCTGATCCAGAAAACCCTAGCTGGTACATCTATGACGTTGACGAAAGTGGCTTACTCAGCAATCGTCAATCCTTTGCTTCGGCCTCTGATTACACATTCGAGCGTGGCCCAGACGGTTTACCTGATGGGCTTAAAGAGCACGCCAGCGGTGCAATTTTTGCGACAGGGCCTGGTGGAGTCTGGGTGTTCAACTCAGAGGGTAGGTTGTTGGCGCATCTATCGGTCGAGGGGCCAGTCGCTAACCTTGCGTTCGACGCGAGCCAAAAAACACTCTACTTAACGGCCGAATCAAAGCTCTTAAGTGTTCAACTAAAATAGACCTATGCTGGTCAGAGCGGCAAGAAAATGCCTAACTGACCAGCAACAATTCCCCACTATCCAACAAGCGTTCGCACATTGGCAACTACTAGTAATATTAGGCTATCAAGAGCATTAACACTCTGGTTTCAAAACAGAGTTACACTTAAGTTGTAACCCTCAAAACTTCGATCAATCTGAAGCATTTTCTGCCAAATTCTAGCACCTCACTTCCGATTAGATACTCACGCGCAGCGCCCGTTATCGTATAATGTCAACTAAAAATACCAGATGAAATCATGAAGTCATTATTAGCCATTGGTGAGTGCATGCTTGAACTGCGCTCCGCAACCGACAACACGTTTTATCGCGGCTACGCAGGCGATACCTATAACTCAGCAATCTATGCAAAGAGATGGGCAAATGGCCTCAACGTCGCGTTTTGTTCTGCGTTGGGTACCGATGCGATTAGTAACGACATGATGAAACAATGGCAAGCTCATAGTATTGACTGTTCACTAGTCTTACGCGAACCCACAAGGCTCCCAGGCATCTACGCCATTAGCATTGACGACCAAGGAGAACGCAGTTTCGATTACTGGCGTAACCAATCTGCCGCGACACAGCTGCTACCTCTGTTAGCCGATGCAGGAGGCGCCGATTTTATAGGCCAACACACCATTGTTTATGTTTCAGGAATATCCTTCGCCATTCTCAACGATACAGATAAACAATCGTTTCTTGACCTACTACAGGCACTGCGCAGTACCGGCACGAAAATCGCGTATGACCCAAACTATCGTGCGAGGATGTGGCGCGACGTCAACCATGCGAGCACTTGGAATGACAAAGTATACGAACACACAGACATTGCGTTTCCAGGGCTTGAGGACCACAACGCCCTTTATCAGCACCAAGACCAAACTGAGATTCAACATCATCTTGAGCAAAAAGGCGTATCGGAAGTCATCATCAAGTGCGATGAGGATGGCGTATTCGCCTACGAGAACTCCACACTGGCGACACATCAGCCATTTGTGCCCGCACCGTCACAGGTGGACTCCACTGCCGCAGGCGATTCGTTCGCTGGAACGTATCTCGCAGCACGCCTAGATGATTCAACCATAGAACAATCGGTCAAAGCCGCTATGGGTGTCGCCAGAATGGTTGTGCAACATCGTGGGGCAATCATGCCACTTGACGCTTACACGCAATTCAAATCTTCTTTTCAAGAAACAGAATAGCCACATAAAAAAGCGCCGGCGGAGGCCGGCGCTTGCAGATGATTTTAATTTATCGCTAAAACACGCTTACCAGTTCGTATACGAGCCGTCGGGTTTTACTAACCTTGGTGTTTCCCAAAACTTGAAACTCTGCTCTTTCACCAATTCTTCGTGTACGTCAACGCCAAGGCCTGGCGCATCACTAATCTGAAACACACCGTTCTCATGGATTGGGCGATTAACAAAGTACTTCTCATGGTCGGGAGTCGCTGATTCGTAAGGATCAACTTCACACCACGACAAATTCGGTACTGCTGCACACATATGAATTGTCGCGGCCGTACATACCGGGCCTAAGGGGTCGTGCGGCATCAGGTCTATGTAGTGCATCTCGGCCATTGCAGCAACTTTCATTGCTTCGGTGAAGCCGCCAACATTGCATATATCGACTCGGGCGAAATTAGTAATGTCTTCTTCGATGTAAGGACGAAAATCCCACTTGCTCGAGAATTCTTCCCCAATCGCAAACGGCACATTTACCATCGCACGAAGTGCTTTATAGGCTCCGGGAGTTTGATCGCGAATAGGTTCTTCAAGAAAGTCCAATGTGCCTTCTGGCATCTTTGCGCAAAATGAGGCGGTTTCAGCTAGCGACAAACGGTGGTGATAATCGATACCCAACACCACTTCTTGCCCTAGCTCTTGTCGAAGCTCAGTCAAACATCCGGCCGCCGCAGCAATGGACTTATGAATATCATAGACCGTTGAACGATCTCCGCGCCCATGCTCACCAGTCGTTGCACGAATAACATTCCAGCCTTGCTCACGCTTGGCCTTGGCGTCGTCGATTAACTCTTGGCCCATCGCCTTAGTTGTGGTTACAAAACATGGTATTTCGTTGCGCTGCTTGCCACCTAATAATTCGTATATAGGCACGCCAAAACGTTTACCAGCAATGTCCCACAAGGCTATATCAATGGCCGAGATAGCCGCGGTAAGAACCCGGCCGCCTTCAAAGTACTGACTACGGTACATTTCCTGCCAAAGCGCACTGATATTATTGGCGTTCTTACCAATCAAAAAATCTCGATAATGCTCAACTGCGCCCTTCACCGCCAGCTCACGTGACGATAAACCTGCCTCTCCCCAACCGTACAAACCGGACTCGGTTTCTACTTTTACTAAACAGAGGTTTCGTTGCCCTACCCAAACTGGGTACGCCTTAACGTCGGTAATTTTCATGGTGTAGTCACTGTCTCTAATTGCTTTAAGGAAGTAAGTTTGTATTCGTCAAGCTCGCCGCCGTGCCTTGATCGGCAACTATTTCGGTGCCGGTGATAGATGCCGCCGCGTCGGACAATAAAAAAGCTCCAACGGCGCCCAATTGTTCAACCGTATTAAATGCTCCAGTAGCATGCATCGAATTAAATGAGCGCTCCAACTCAGGATCATTAGCAACCATTTCGTGAATAGGTTCGGTTCTGGTTAAACCCGGTGATAAGGCGTTAACTCGTATTCCATACTTACCTAGGCTCCAAGACATGGCTTTTGTCATTGAAACTATACCGCCCTTAGTAGCTGCGTACATTTCATACTGCGGGGCACTAGCCTGTGCATGACTAGAGGCGATATTAACGATCACCCCATGCCCTTGCTCCTTCATGTGACGAGCTACCGCCTGACACATTAAAAAGATCGAGCGTAAATTGGTATTGAGCAATCTCTCAACCATTTCAAACTCAACTTCCAGGAATTCGCCAACCAAGGTTAAACCGGCGTTATTAATCACGCCGTCAATCACCCCAAACTCATCGATAACCTGTTTAACCAGCGCACTAATACTTTCAGGGCTGCATACATCAGTATGGATGTACTTAACTGAAACACCGAGTTCAGTAATGGTCTTTACACGATCGTCAGCGAGCGCGTTTATGTCTGCCACAATCACGTTAGCACCCGCTTGCGCGCAGGCCTGCGTAAAGCCCCAGCCACAACCGGCGCTACCGCCAGTGATAATAATATTTCGGCCCTGCAATGACCCGATGTCGTTAGATTTTGTCACTCTACATTCACTTAAATTTATTTGTTTTAGCCGCCAGGGCTGTTCTAGCTTCTGGCTAACAATTCGGCTTCAATTTCTTCAATTGAGCGATTTCTGGTTTCTGGTAATATTTTCACCAACGCGATGAGGCCAATGGTAACCAGCACAGCGTAAAACAAGAAAATCTGCCCTACGCCCATAACGGTTAATTGCCACGGAAAAAATTGCTGTGTGAAATAACTGGCCAAGCTAACTGTAAACCCAAAAAGAGGTATTGCCACACCACGAATGTGAGTCGGAACAATCTCAGAGAATATCACCCACATAATTGGTCCAATCGATAGATTGAAGGCCGCAACAAAAGCTATAAGGCCACCCAATACCATGAAAACATTTATGGTAATCGCACTTTGGATTAGTTTTGCCTCAACTTCTTTAGCTTTGATATCACCAACTTCAGCTCTCAACGCTTTCTTTAGGCTGACATCGTCTTCGAACGACACGCCGACTAAGGCACTGAGGTCTAATTTATCTCCTTCGTACTGGTTTTGAATTTCGACTATTTGAGCTTCATCTAACTTATAAGTAGCGCTTGAAAAACCCCACGAACAGATTAACAAGCTGGTTGCCGCGGTTGTTAATCCTACAATAAGCAGAACACGGCGACCGTATCGATCTACTGTAGCCACGGCAACTAAGGTGAACGCTAAGGCCACTAAACCGAGCACGACGGATTGAAAAAATGCCGAGTCTGTGCCAATTCCAACCTGCTCAAAAACCGTTGGCGCATAGAACATAATCACATTGATACCTGTTAAGGCTTGCACCAACGCGATAGTAATGCCAATCGTAATCGCCATTCGGTATCGACTTGAAAACATGTCTTTAATTTGCTCGCCTACCGAAGGACTTTTCTCGCCAGCAAGCGCGCTCTGTTTAATCTCACTCACTAAGGAGTCGATTTTCTCCGAAGGGTTCAAGCGAGCCAGCACAGTGCGTGCCTCGCTCTCTCGCCCATTGAGAACCAACCAACGCGGGCTTTCAGGTATCAATAATAGTAATAATAACCAAATCAACGCGGGCACTATTTCGACACCAAGCATCCAACGCCAAACGTTATCGGCAAAACCAAGGTTCAACATCCAAGCCGGCGGTGAATCAATCATTTGCAACAACAGATAGTTTGAAAAGTAAGCCGCTGAAAGCCCCAAACCAATGGTGACTTGATTCATTGTAACCAACTTACCTCGAATACTTGCCGGCGCAATTTCACCCGTATACATTGACGCTAGGGAAAGAGACGTAAACGCCAAACCACCCAACAAGCGAGCCGCCCAAAGCGTCTCAAAAGACGGTGCCAAAGCTGATGTCACGGCAGAAACTAGATACAGACTGGCAATTAAAATTAGCGTTTTCTTTCGTCCTATAGCGTCGCAGATTAAACCGGTCACCAGCAGGGCGAAAAGGACCCCAAAACCGGGAGCGCTGACTACCGCGCCTATCTGCAGGTCAGTTAAGCCAAACTCAGCCGTAACAAATCGAACGGTGCCGGATATCAGAGCTGCATCCAGGCCAAAGATAAATCCTCCAAAGGCCACGATCGCCGCGAACTTAAACGCGGTTGCATGAAATCTATTCATATCTGTATCACTTTTTAGTTATTGTAAATAGATCATACCCGCTCGCATTATTGTATACAATATAATGTATACAATAATGCATTTCTAATTAGGGGCTTGATTGGCTTTTGCTATAGCTGAGGTAGCCAAATATAGTCACAGGCTTCGTCCTTGAGCCCGAGCAGTCTCAGCTTAGCGAATGTTTGCTCGAACAGCGGTGATGGCTTCTTTAGTATTACCACTTTTTAGCGCGCTTAAAATGGCGCGGTGCTCATCTTCGCAATCTTTTGGAGAATCAACTCGCTTATAGTTCATGCGCATACGCATGACCACTGAATGCCATAAATTAGCTAGGTCATCACCGCCTGCTTTGTCGACCAAATAATGATGAAATTCGATATCGGCCTTAGTGACAGAGGTGAAATCTTTCTTTACAAAAGAATCCTTCAAGCGTTGCAACATACCCTCAAGGTGATCAAAATCCGCCTCATCGAGTTTGTCTTGTAACAATTTAACAGCATGCTCTTCTATGCGACGGCGAATGTCCACCATCAACGACTGTAAATCGGCACTCAACATACTATTAACGAAAGAACCAACATTGTTCTTGGAAACAACCAACCCTTCCTGCGAAAGCTGCAATAACACATCACGAATTGGCCCACGAGAAACACCAAATCGTTGCGCTAATGCTTGTTCGTTGAGTTTCGCACCAGGCTCTAACTCACCAGCGATAATATCGGAACGTATTTGATCTGCGATCTGCTCGCGTACAGGAATTATTCTATTGGTATTTAACATTATGGTCTCGTAGTTTCCTCAGTACTTTGCATCTGAAAATTTTGTATTGTTATTGTATTTATGGTGCCCTACCGCAGACGCCAATTAAACTGTTTGTAACCCGTACTTATGAATCTTATCAATTAAATCGCGATTTTGCGGAAGTATTGACATCAAAGATTCAATCCTCTTTTTATTTGTTGCTAAGCTCTTTTGAGCAATCATCTTTTCTTTGTCAGACTGTCCATAAAAACTCTGCGTCGTTTCAAAACCCATTCCGTACAACACATATTGGTAGCTTGATGACGGGAAAACCTCCTCGTTATGCACAAAATCACCATCCCAAGGCGGCTGATCACGCCATAACTCTAACAGTTCCAATAAGCTATCGGGAATCGTCTTGGGGTCGGCATTGTCTATCCAAAACTGGCTGTCTGTACGTTTAGTCACACAGTAGTGCAACTTCAAGAAATCGACAATTCTCTCCCAACGATAAAGGAAGATATCGTTAAACCGGTTTGCAATGACTCTCATTGCCGAACGAGTCGCGGGCATCTGCTCACTGAGCATACCTGCCGACATTTCTACCAATACGATAGCCGACGCTTCGAGTGGCTCTAAAAAGCCAGCTGACAAGCCTACCGCTACAACATTTTTTTCCCAAAAGTGCGTGCGATGCCCTGAACGTATTGGAATTTTCCGCATCTCCAGTTCATCGGGCTTCGCGCCAATATCAACTAAGTAATCAACTAACTGCTGGCGGGCACGATCTTCATCGATGTATTTACTGGAATAAACATGGCCAATGCCGCGCCGAGTCGACAAGCCTATATCCCAAATCCAACCGGCCTCTTGCGCGGTAGAAATGGTATGCGACGCTATTGGCGCGCGATCATCCGCGTAAGGCGCTCGTACGGCTAACGCCGTATCCGCAAACAAGACATCACTACAGTCCTTGAATTCGACGCCCATCGCCTCACCAAGCAACAGCGATTTGAAACCCGTGCAGTCAACAAATAGATCCCCTTTGATCTCACCCGCTTGTTCAGTTGTAATAGAAGTGATGTAGCCCTGCTCATCTTGGGTCACATCGATCATATCGGCCAAGACATGATTCACGCCTAGGTTATCGACACAGTGCTTTTGAATAAAAGACGAAAATTTTCCCGCGTTGAGATGGTAGGCATAGTTCAACGCGCCATCAAACTCTGGGCTGGTAATTGTTTTTGGTGCGAGACCGCGCTCGCACGCATCAGCTTGAGCACATACGGCATGTGCAAATGGCTCACTACGATCTCCGTTAAGCCAAGGTGCGACTCCGGTTAACCATGGCTTATTAATATTCGCATGTGAATACGCCTCAGGTAGAACCAGAGGGTGATAGTATCCATCATCCTCGGCACCGGTAGTCCATTTGCAAAACTTAGCACCCTGCTTAAAGGTAGCATCACATTCTCGAATAAAATCGGTTTCACGCACACCGATCTTTTTTAAAGTTCCACGCAGGGTAGGCCAAGTGCCTTCACCTACCCCGATTATCGGCACATTAGGCGATTCTACTAACGTAATCGAGGGCACAAAATCACCGGGCACACCTTGAAATCTTGCGGCCACCAAACCGGCTGTAATCCAGCCTGCGGTGCCTCCACCGACAATCACTATACGTCTAATTTTTTCACTCATTTCAAACTAAGCCTATGCCTATTAACCCGCTAACTGGCCCATCAACGAACCGAATTGCCAGCAATGTAATTTGTTAACAATTTACACAAGAATACCTTAATTTTGTCTATAAACCAAAATTAGACGCTCATTATTACGCGTTTTACGAGCAACTTTTTGATCGATAGCGAGCTTCAGGAAGCCCCACTAAATCTGTTTTATAAATAAATAGATTTCCAGCTTCTGGTTCATTGCGCTCCAACGCTTCTTTCGCCGATGTCACAAAAAGCAGATTTGCATCTGGGCCGCCAATCGCGACACATGTAGGCTGACTAACAGGCATTAAAAGTTCACTATCAACTGCTCCATCACGGTTATATCGAACAACCTTGCTACCGCCCCATTGAGCATTAAGCAGAAATCCATCGGCATCGACGATCGACCCATCGGGGTAGCAATGCTCCTCAGTGCTTACAAAATCAACACCGTTAGCTAACTCACATGAAACTTGATCAAATTCATAGCGCTGAATAGTCTGTTTTGGCGTATCACAATGATACAGATAGTTGGATTCCGGGCTCCAACATAGACTATTAGAAACTTCTATTTCTGAAAGATGCTTTCTAAGCTGATGTTCACTATCAAGGCTGTATAGCGCACCGAAATCACCCGAAACGCTCGCATCCTGAGATAAAGTGCCAACCCAAAAGCGCCCTTGGCGATCTGTGCGCCCGTCATTCAAACGAGACGAGGGATTGTCAGGCTCAACCTTACATATCCACTCAAGCTCTGCGCTCTCGGGTTCAAAATACGCGAAACCCGATTCGAAGCCGGCCAGAATTTTAGAATGGTTTTCTACCAAGGCAAAGCATGCTAGTTGTTCTGGCGTATCCCAAACAGACAATTCGGCATTGCTAAGGTGATAGGCATAAAGTTTTTTAGACAAAATATCTGTCCACCAAACCGAACCAGTTTCGGCATCCCAAAGCACGCCTTCACCAAGGCGATTTTTGACCTCAACGGTAGCAATTAGCTCAGCTAGCATAAACGTCGCTCACAATTGATGTGACTTTACGTGTGCGCTTCAGTACCTCTTCCGCACTAATGCCTGGTGCGAAGATCTCACTACCGAACCCAAACCCTCTGGCACCAGCCGCCTTCCACAACGCTATCTCATCAAGTTTCACACCACCTACTGCGAATAGCTCAGTTCCTTCTGGCAGTACGGCCTTAAGAGCTTTTATGTGCCCAACGCCAGCGGTTGAGGCTGGAAAAAGCTTTAGATAACGAGCACCTGCATGCACCGCTGAGAACGCTTCGCTTGGCGTCATCCAACCAGGCATTGGCAATAAGCCCTGCTCAATGCAAGCTTCAATCACCTCAGGTTGAGTACTCGGCGTCACGGCTAGTTCAGCTCCAACATCGACCAATCGCGCTACATCCCCTACTTTCACTAAAGTACCGCAGCCCACCGAGCATTTATCCTGCATGGCATCGGCAAGACGCCGAATACACTCAAATGCATTGGGCGTATTTAGCGGCACCTCTATAATTGATACCCCGCCCTCATAAATAGCATGCGCAACCTCTACTACTTCGTCTACACGCACACCACGAATAATGGCGACTACAGGCAGCTTCTTAAGCGATGCCTCAAATTTGTCGACAACCGACATATAAACTCCAAAATTTACAATTTCAAATTACAATAAAAGGAACGTTGACCGATTACGACAAGACCAAGTTCAAACTTAAGAGCTCAGCTGTTTTGACAGTTGAGCATAGGCCGCAAGCGCCACATCGGTAGCTTCAACACACTGTGCGGACACATCAAAGCACGCCAGAGCACGTGTGTAGGTTTGCGAAAGGCTCTCGCTGGCAATAATCGTCACTGATTCTATTTTTCCACCAGGCTCGGGCGACAGAAGTTGTATAGCGCCGGCTATGTCTGAACCCACTATCAGCCCAAGAAGATAAGCCAAGCTGGCCTTTGCGCTCTCTCCGTCGACTAATTGCCTGGCTCTAACACTAAACAGTACATGCACCAACCCAGCGCTGTTCGAGCTCTTAGCCGTCGTTACGCCACGCTCAAAGTCGTCACCGCTTAAATCCAACTCTTCCGATTCGCCAAGCAAGATGGTGTGCTCGCGAAGCACGGCGAACAATTCACCGGTAAACCCCGTCACAAAATTCTGAACTCGCCCTTGGTTTAAAAGTGCCCATTTATTATGTGTGCCGGGCAAAGCGACAAGGTTTGTGCTGGAACCGGTTAATTGAGGCTGCGACAACAAGCCCAACAACTGAGTTTCTTCGCCGCGCATTGTGTCGGGTTGGCCAATCGGGTTAACGGTTTGCAAGCCACCCAAAATAGCAAAATCGAGACCATTAATAGTGAACTTAAGAGCTCGTTCTGCGTGGCTTGTGTCATCCGCCGGGCACACCGTATAAGGCGCCTCTCGCCACCCAATCGTCGACCCAATCATGCCGCTTAAAATAACGCGTTCTACCCGATATTGTTCGAGCCATGGCGCAACCAAACTAAAGAACACCTGCTCAAAATTTGTCTCACTCTGATTTTGCAAAGCCGCAACACCTAAGCCATCGAGAGATTCGACAATGCGTGAACTTGATGTTTCGTTTAGTTCAATAAGGTAGAGTCGCAGCGTGGAGGTGCCCCAGTCACCGGCAATAATGTAACTTGTCGTCATTGGTATTTAAGGCTTTGGCAGGCGATCGAAGAATCAATCAACAATTAATTGTATAATGTTGACAATATATCATATCGCAAAGCTAAATCCATCCACCACTAGCTGACGAACACCATTATTATGGTAAATACAAGCCCAACAATAGCTACCCTGTTTTATGTTTAGAATCAATGCCGCTGTTTTTAAATGAAACCAATAAAGAATCGGTGTTAATTCTTAACTCTATTTTAGATAGACCGCGACCTGGAAACTAATTAACTCGGAAAGAAAGCTCGCTCAAAGCGTTTAGCAATCTGCACCAAAGGCTATTGAAGATGCACTTTCATAATGTAACTTGACAAGTAGTTGACCTAAAGATAAATTACCTATCAGTAGATAGACACTTTTAACCGACTTCAAAAGTCTAAATTTGTTTCTTGGAGAAACCAAATGAACGTTAATGCCAACTTCTCAACTCGCGTTGTTGTTCACAGCGAGGAACTTGAATGGATTGATTCACCAATGCCAGGCGTTCGGCGCCGCATGTTAGACCGCATCGGTGACGAAGTGGCGCGCGCCACCACGATTGTTCAATATGCTCCAAACAGCAAATTCTCCCCGCACGTGCATACTGGCGGTGAAGAGTTCATCGTGCTGGACGGTGTATTCCAGGATGAACATGGCGATTTCCCTGTGGGCTCGTACATTAGGAACCCACCAGAATCCAGTCATACTCCAGGCTCTGCGCCAGGCTGTACTATTTTCGTAAAGCTTTGGCAGTTTGCCATGGACGACCGAACAAACATAAGAACAGACATGAATAAAGTCGGTGGAGTAAGCGACAGCGCTAGGCCCGGTGTCATTATCTCTCCACTTTATAAAGATGAACATGAAGAAGTCCGCATGGAGGTATGGGCACCAGGCGCACAGGTACACATTGATGCGCAAGCCGGTGCCGAAGTGCTGGTCCTCGAAGGTTCATTTGAAGAAGGTATTGATACGCTCGTAAAGCATTCCTGGTTACGCGTTCCCTTAGGCGGTGAAATCAACGCTACAGCTGGAAAGAATGGCGCGCGCGTTTGGATAAAAACAGATCATCTGAGAGAGGTTAAGCCTCCAATAATAAAAAGTTAGGCGCCCTCCTCTACGCACAAAGGAACCCAATTGCAGAATCGGTTACTATTGTTAGTAAATAAACCTAAAGGTTTTACGATGATTAGAATCGAAACAGAACGCCTGCAACTTCGTCCTTGGTCTGAAGACGACTTTGAGGAATTGGCAGCCTTTTATGCGGACGAAGCTAATTCAAAATACGTTGGTGGCGTTAAAGATATTGATCAAGCATGGCGAGTACTTGCATTGCATATTGGTCATTGGGCATTGAAAGGCTTTGGATATTGGGCTGTTGACGAACGATCTAGCGATGAGTTTGTAGGTTGCGTGGGGCTTTGGAAATCTGCTGGGTGGCCAGAACTCGAGTTGGGGTATTGGTTGATGCCCAAGCACCAAGGTAAAGGATTTGCCCTAGAGGCGGCTAGGCGATGCAAAGCTTATGCTCTAGATGAATTAAAGGCTGACTCCTTAGTCAGTTATATCGACCCAGCTAACGAACCTTCAATCAGTCTGGCACGAAAAATGGGAGCAAGCCATGAGAACACTATCGAATTATTAGAGTTTGGGCCACACCATGTTTTTAGACACTTTTAGTAAACGCCGGCTCCGAACCAATGTTAACATGCGCACCATCACGCCTCCGCGCCTTTTACGGTTAAGCTAAAGCAGCTTTACCACCCGCTCCGTCTCGATCGGCAATCGCATCTAAAATAAACTGCGCAGTTCGTTCACTGGCTTCAAGCGCTCCTTCCAAGTAACCATTGTTTTCTCGGAGCTTAGCGGTTTCCGTTCCAGACCACAGCAAGCGTTTATCGAAAGTCGTTTCAGCGATATCCCCTATCTCATTGAATGCATGAAAAGTAGCCAATTTAAGGTCGCTGAGTGTTGCCGTGTTTTCGTCCATCGCCCAATCTTTCAACAGTACCGCTTGAGGATGTAACGCTTGCGGACCAAACAAATCGCCTAACTGCTTTATTGCCATTTTCTTTAAGTTTTCCTCAGCTCCTTGGCGCTGCTGAGGCTGAACACCAACAAACCCGAAAAGCGCATACGGCCCACCGTTGGCCGGTGAAGCATCATGAATCTCTTGCAGCGGACCAAGATGACTAATAGCGTCGCCGGATAAACCCTCGGTACGCCAAAAGGGCTCCTTATATACAGCAACAAACTTCGCATGCCCAGCCATCCAGGTCGCTGTATTTTGCAGTAGCTCAGCCTTTGCCGAATCAATGTCAGGCGTGAATTGAATATTCGCGCTTGCTAAACGAGGTGGTATCGCAAGCACAACAAAGTCGCTGTTCACCTCCTGCTGATTGCCCCCAATTGTTATTGAAGTACGCAACTCCCGCTGAGAATATTTAATAGCCGTCACTGGCGCGTTTTTCAAAATAGCGTTGGTGGGTAGTTCCGCTTCCAAGGCATTAATAAGCCGCACCAAGCCGCCATCTAGACGATAAGAACCCGCCATAGATGCAAGCCCTGGTGCGGTGCGCACTTGCCCGCTTTGGTCTTGATACACGCCATCGCCCAAACTGTATTGATTGAATACGGCCTCAGATAAACCTAATTCTTCAACAAGAGACTGCATACGACGTTGGCCTGGCCAAAACCAGGCTGGCCCCATATCAAAAAACGACTCGCTTAGGGTGTCGTTCGCTACGTCTGCCTGCAGCGATTCTATCCTACCTCCCAAGCGGCTGCGCGCCTCTACCAATACAAAATCGATACCGGCTTTACGTAGTTGTGCCGCAGTATGCAGGCCGCTCAAGCCACCACCAATAATCAACACCTTGGTGTGCATCAGAACGACTCCGAAAATGGCCTTAAATCCAGCTCATGAGTCCAGCTTGATCGGCTTTGTTCCACCAATCTTAGGTAATTACTCGCGACGTCTAAGGTAGACATCATTCGTTGTGGGTCCATAGAATGAAGCTCGCGACTTCGAGGTGTATCTAAAATTCCATCCAAAATCACATGAGCAATATGAATCCCCTGACTTTGATATTCTCTTGCCAGCGATTGCGTCAGACCGCGCAACGCGAATTTAGCTGACGCAAAAGCAGAAAAATTTTTACCACCTCGCAAGCTCGCCGTCGCACCGGAAACCAAAACACAGCCCTCACCAACCTCAAGCATCGATGGCAAGACCGCCTGCATTACATTTACGGAAGATAAAACCATAGATTGCCATGCGCGCTCAAAGTCTGCTGGCGAGGTCTCCATAAACGGTTTTATGTACAGTTGAGCGGCGTTATGAACCACCACTTTTGGCGCACCGTATTTTTTAATTACAGCTCCAAGGTGGCCAACCAAAGCACTCGAATCGGCGGCATCTGAAATTATCAAATCTAAACCAGCAGGCTTATCTGAAATCTCAGATCGAGTGAGACCGACAACTTGGTATTCAGCCTGTATAAAAGCCTGCGCTAACGACAGACCAAGGCCAGCACCGCACCCAACTATTAACGCGAGGGGTTTATCATTACTTTTCACCGCCATAAGAGCACTCCGATATTGGACCTGTTTCGATGATATACAATAGAATACACGTATAACAAAAATACACTTGCGAATTTATCTACCAGTAGGTAGGATAAATGTTTGCACAATTTGAGTCAATAGAAGCAGTTTTTTCGAAATGATATTATCGTTTCATCAACAAGGGCTTGGTTATCAACATGTCAGAAAAACGCACAAAATTAGAATCTGTCGCAACCGAAGCGGTCCAACGCAAGGGCCTGCACAATTTGAGTTTTCGCACATTGGCGGATGAAGTCGGCGTAAAGTCGGCAAGCGTGCACTATTATTTCCCCGGCAAATCTGACTTGGCCAGTAAGTTAATTGAAAATTACTCAGATAGCTTTGCAGAACTACTCAAACAAATCGATTCCCGTAAGCGTGGGTTAAAAGGCAAACTAGAGGGCTTCGTGCAAATTTTTGAGGACGCCGTCAAAGACGACAAGCTGTGTTTGTGTGGCATGATGGCCGCCGAAGTAAGCACCCTTGATGATGAAAGCCGCTTGCTACTTAAGCACTACTTCGAGTTAGCCGAAGACTGGATCGCCAACATCCTCTCAGAAAATAACGAGCAAATCAGCGTGAATATCCAACCACTAAAACTGGCGAAAATTATCATGTCTGGTTTACAAGGAGCAATCTTACTTGACCGAGTCGATGGCAGCCTGGATCGAATCAAAGCACAACGTGACCTTATCCGAAGCTTCGTTAGTTAGGCCATGAGTCATAACTTACTCCTTATTAAATCCAAGGCGGCAAAAAGAATAGGCATTAGATAAATGCACCGCA
>CALKRK010000032.1 GCA_937989675.1 uncultured Arenicella sp.
ATTACACGTTAAGCCGTCATCAGCCGTACCAAATGACCCCGTTCCAAGACCATTGATCGTCTCGAGTGGAGCATTGGTGAATTCGATTATAGGCACCACATTATCAGGGTCTGGAAAAATCGCTGTATTAATGGTGGCGCCATTGCCGCCAGTCATCGCCCCATAATAGGCGTGAGCCAATGGCCCTGAGTTAGCGCTTTCAGTTTGCACTGACACGATATCGGCTAGCCTATTTGAGTTGCTACGTACTCCAGGCGCTAATTCAGTGACCGGAATGTCTGCGAACGGAACAAGGTCGTAGTGTGTATTGTCAAACGCTGTACACCCATATATAAATCCGTCGGTGCCATTGTCATCGTTTAGTTCATGCGAACCCAGCATGGAATGTATCGTAAAGAGTGAACCGCGTGCGACTGAGCCGATTAAATCAACGGCATCTTCGCTGAGCCGCCCCGTGTTTGATCCGGGCAATACTGCACCTGTACCACCCACGTTGGTTGGGCGGAAATCATACGATAGTCTGGGCTCATTATTGCCTCCTCGCGCACCTTCTGTGGTTATATTCAACCGCAAAGGCCCTGGACGAAAACGAATGTCATGGCTAAATAGAAGATTGCCAGGCGTTGGTGTTGGAATTGCGCCTAAACCAGCTAATGCTGAATTGTTTGACGAAGCTCCAGCTGCATTAGGGCCACTGGTGCCTTCAACGGTTGGTTCAATCGGAGCACCCGCACCCTGCGTCGCGGTAACTGGAGTATTACCGTCTTCGGCACTGATTGAGTTAAAAAATTGCGCAGTTATGCCGCTGACATTCGTGAGGTCGTTAATCTCTTCCTGTATTTCAGTCTCGGGTACCCAAATGGCAATTTGACCAGCCAATATCATCGGCGCTTCAGGATCATTAGCCGCGCCGCTTGCTAAGGTTGGTGGAAATGGTCTTGAAGCGAAATTTTCAACTTCTATGCGAACCACATTATAACCAGCTGCAGTACTACTAGCTGCGTCCGCAGCACAAGTCCATAAAGCATTACCACCGCCAAAGCCTGCACCGGCTGCTGGAGCAGCGACAAAGTCGCCGCTTCCGCCATAAAAACCACAAGCATTGCCAGCAAAATCTGAACCATCGGCTACTTCAGCCGCGTCTAATTCAGCTTGAGTAGCGAGTCGAGCCATGTCTGCAGCAGGTTCGACTTCTGCATCAGGGGTAAAACCCCACATATGATCATAAAAGGTCGCTGGCCCTACTGGGCCGCCTGTTGAGTGAGCCGCATCATTAATCGGCCCCACACCTCTGACCGGTGTCGCAGATTGAGAAAAGTCTAGAACCGATATTGGATACAGAAATACGCGACCTTGCTGACCACCAGTACCCACAACTCGGCTTGAGACAATGGGTTCATTTTTAATGATGTCGGTGCGTGTTAGTTCTGAAACCGTGAGTAGCTGATCGATATCGTCAGTCACACCGACGGTATCGGCCGCGGTAAGTAAGGTTGCTGGTGCTCCAAAAGTGGTGTTGTCATTAACCTCGAGCAGCGTTGCAACAGGGCGAATGACGCCATTAGAGCCTTCACTTTGAGCTCCCAAGTCGCACACAAAGGTTCGATTGCTGTTTGAGAAAGTAATAGCAGAACACCCGGCAAAGGTACCGGAATCATCGGTTGTCCATTCTGCAACTATTGTGGATGGCAAATCGACCCTGATTTGCACATTGGTGGCGTCGGCCTCGTTGATGTTCCAGTCAACCCTGAAAGCAAATTGGTCATATGTTCTGACTACAAGGTTATTAGCGCTTGCGTCTAAGCCTGAAGTGTGTGGCTCGGGTGCGGTGCCTGAAGGGGTAGTAGAGCCTAATGGGTCCGTGTCAAATGTAGGCGTACCGTCGAACAATACGGTGATTTGCACCTCGTTGCGTGACTGGCCAAAGGCATTGTTGCTGACACCAAGAAACCCAATCAGCAACCCGAGAGCAGTAACCGACGAAAAAGAAACTCTAGAAAACAAAGACAACCCACTCATTATAAGCACCTTAATTGGTAATGAATTTGCCACACTTGATGGCTAATACTTGATTCTATACCTAGCACTACCACGGACTCTTTATATACATTCGGAGTTCCAAGTTTTCATTTTGTAACGGCTAGGTTAGAAATATTTTAATTTTTTTAGTAATTAACGATCTATTCAAACTCTAACTTAGTAAAAATATGAATAGAACTGCTTGCAACTTGATCGAGTCAGTTGCAAAAACATGGGGTTAATAACAAAGCTCAAGGGAATCTGATTCGAGTCATACTTATGGGGGGCGCTCGCTTTGTTGCAATTGCAACACATCTCAGTGGGCGCTTGACTCTTGCCTCTCATTAACTCTTTTATTCCCATGCTCTTTAATATCGCATAAGCCCCGTTTGCGTTTTTTTAGTTGATGATACGTAAAACGCTTTGATCATGGCCGATCAAAGGTTTTTTTTACTTAAATCAAAAGCATTAAGCTACCTAATAACGCATAAGCAACCACGCACTTTCGGCAAACGTATTTATATCACTTTGCTTCAAAAGAAATATTCAGTTTAATTAATAGCTCTGAAGGTTACTCAAAAAATATCTATCATACCCAAATTCAGACAACTGTTCGGAATTATCAATTTAAGAAACTAGAGTGCTGAAATTTTATTGCCAATGCGCACCGCAATCTGGTTTTTCAAAATATATCAAACATTTATCGATATTTGTTTCAAAATATTAGCCTATTACAATGTTTAACTTTTTTGATGAAAACGGCATGAATTTGAAAATAGTTTCCTAAAGGAAAAATTTACTTATTACTGCAACAACTAATCGACGTCGGTTAGTAAGTGTCCCTCTTTTTTTGCTTAGAACGTGTTTTCAATGGGGGTACAGAGAATGCAAAGTGTGTTTGTCCGAACGGTTATTATTGCTATTTTTTCGAAACTTGAGACGCACCTTTCTCTCAGCTTGCAGTAGTTTAGTAAGAGTGGTGGTATCAAGTGAGCCATTGTGTCTTTTGTCGTTATTCTTTTCGCCGTATAGGCTCTCTGTTAAATGACTTAATTGAGTTTTTAGGTCTAGAGATTCTGTCGAATTGATAAAGCTAGCAAGGGTGATTGGCGTTGTGCCCGCCTGGTATGCGTTTACCCAAGGCGTAAGCGTTCGAGCTATGTTCTTTGTGTCTCCGGACTTTAGCGCCATATGGAGTGCTTGCCAGAGTTTGGTTTCATTGACGTCACCGGATTCACCGGGATATTGCCTTTTAGAGTCTGTAGTACGAGACTTAGATAACCACAGTTGGCCAACACAAACAATCATTAGTAGTGCGGAGATAGCTTGCCATAGCCACACTTGATTATAGATTGCTGATTGGTTTAAACCTTGCTGACTACCATTGGCGATCTGGCTCTGGTTATTCTTAGATGAAATTGGCGTTTGCGTTTCTGGTGTCGACAGACTTGGTTTGGCGGTCAAGGTTTCGGCTGGCAATATTGCTTTTCGCCACTGCTCTTTGTTGACGTCCCACCAGTCGACGGTGATTGCGGGTAGAGTGAAACTGCCTGCCTTAGACGGCACAATTGCCTCTGACTCGATTCGGGTGGACACCAGTCCTTCGGCCGTTTTTGTGGTATTAAGTTGTGGTTGATCTTGGTATCGACTGAATGAGTTTTCCTGTTGCCCAACAGTCTTAATTGGTGGTATGGCTTCGGCCCGCTGGCCACGTGCTGTAATGGTAATGGTTCGAGTAATGGGGTCGCCAACACTCAGCTTTGATGTGTCGGCTGACCAATCAGACCTAACGATGACGTTCGCCGCTGGAAACCAAGCATTCGTAGAGTTGGGTTTTTCTTTAACGCTGATAGTCGATTCAGGAGTGCGGGCTATCACTTGTTTACCTCGCTGACCAAACAGGCTTCGGCCGCCACCTTGCACCCCGGTAAACGTGAGCGATGGAATAACAAGTTCGCCGGCTTGCTTTGGCGATAAGATGTATTTCAGTTCAACGACTTGCTGCGCCACGCCATTGCGAATGCGATTAAAGCTGTCTTGGCTAATTAGCTCAAGATCGGCGTTTTCGACGGCTAGTTGTGAACCGTTTAAGTTGCCAACGTTGTTGGCAGCCACTAATTCCACGGTGAGAATCAGCTCTTCGTTTGGAAACGCATCTGCGCTAGACAGCTTGACTGATGCAGTTAGCGGTAAGTCTTGTGCATCACCTTGCCCTAACGTTCTTTTTACCGTGATGGTGATCGAAGAGCTTTGAGCGCCTGCAATGTTGAACGCAGGAATGGTGAGCAGGCCCTCGCGCTTGGGGGCAAGCGTGATTACCCATTTGGTTGAGCTGCGTTGAGTAGCGCGGCCATTGACTACCGTGGTTGAGTTGTCGTATCGAGGGCTAATGCCGAGTACGTCAAAATCAGCGTTTAGAATGGAAGCGTCTAACGCGGAGCCATCAGCCCGTTGGTCTAATTCGACAAACAGGTTGACCGTTTCATTAAGCTGCATTGTGTTTCGGTCAACCACACTGGTTAGCGACGCGGCACCAGCCAGAGTGGGCGTCAGTGAGAGGCAGCAGCTAAGAGCCAGCATTAATAGGGGGCTTAAAAACCAGTGTTGCTTCATTAGTATCGTATCTGCGTATCAGTTTGTTTGCGTTGCTTATTTTGTTGTTGGCGCTGCCATGCTTGATATTCAAACTTGCGGCGTAGCAAGCCAGAAGGGTCCTCGTTAATGCCTCGAAGCCACTGTTCGCTGGAATCCGACAACGAGGCTTGGTCGCCTTCAGGGGCTTGTTGCGCGATAACCTCAGCCGTGCTTTGCTCTTCATCGTTTTGTGGCGTTTCTTGGCC
>CALKRK010000033.1 GCA_937989675.1 uncultured Arenicella sp.
TTCAGTTAACACATTCATTGGCCACCCAAGAACCTCGTGAAAGGTTGCCAACATTCGCAAACTAAGCCCCCACAAAATTTGATCTTTATCTGTGTTAATCATCACCGCGGGCATATTCAAAGAAGCTTGGCTAGGATGCACGTAGTCGTGCGCGTTGTTACGCTCACTCAAGTAACTGAGTGGCAGCCAAACCATATCTGCAACTTCATGGTTAGCAACCAACGACAAACTACCCTTGGGCTTAAACACAAAGCAGGCAACATGCACACTAAAGATACCATCAACCTTCAAACCATAAAGATCGTCCAACTGGCCAACATAGTCTTCATCCGTCAGCCTAGCCCCTACCTCTTCATAGGCTTCACGAATCGCCGCTGACTTTGCATCTTTGTCTTCGGGGTCAATCTTTCCTCCGGGAAACGACATCTGCCCAGACCAAGGATCGCGTTCGTGTTTGGCACGTTGCATCATCAAAAACTCAGTACCCGATTCGCCATCGCGGAGAATAATAGCAACGGCCGCTTGTAATAGACTTTGCTCGGGTCGGAACTTAGGCTGGTATGCGCGGAGGCGCATCAGTTCGTGCTCGCCGATCAACATGCGGCTAAAGATAAAGTATTCAACATCACAGGAATTATGCCCGAAGCCATCATGCTGTTCTAGCACTGTTACTTTAACGAATGGTTACCGTTTCCATTGCAGGCGACGTGAAATGACGCTTTACTTTGCAATCAAAGCTGCTGCCTCTAAAATACAGCTTTAGAATTTTGAGCGTTTCGCAATGACCCAATTATTTAGCACCGTAGAACAGGCAAAAAAATCGATCAGTGACATGTTTGATCAAACCATCGATACCGCCATCGTGCTCGGAAGCGGCCTCTCCGATATGGTGTTAGATGGCTATGAGTTGCTCGCCCAAGTTGATTACTCGCAAATTCATGGGTTGCCCAAATCCACCGCCCCAAGCCACAAAGGCACGCTCTCATTAATGAGCAATGGCAAGAACACAATAGCCTTGTGCGCCGGTAGGCACCATATATACGAGGGTTACTCAGCACAAGAGGTCGCCACATTAACGTACGTAATGCGCGCACTTGGTGCTAGTAATTTTATTATCACCAACGCGGCTGGTGCACTAAACCAAGCTTACCGGCCTGGTGACATAATGCTGATAGACGACCATATCAACCTAACAGGCTGCAACCCACTGATTGGTCAAGATGACTCCCTAGGTATGCGTTTTCCAGATATGTCTAAGGCTTACTCACCAGAGCTCTCATCGCGCTTTCAACACGCCGCAAATCAACAGAACATTTCTTTTCACAGAGGTGTTTACATAGGCGTAACCGGGCCATCCCTGGAAACCTCGGCCGAGCGGCGGATGTTCGCAAAAATGGGGGCCGATGCCATTGGCATGTCAACAGTGCTTGAAGTGATTGCTGCTAACCATGCCAGCATGAACGTGCTTGGAATTTCCGCTATTACTAATATGGCACTTGGTGATGAGCATCAAGCACCAGATACCGTCGAAGAGGTGTTAGAGAATGCCGCCATCGCAGGCGAAAAAATAAAGGTTATATTAAATAATATATTGGGAAACGCTCTGTAGATTCACAGAAACAGGACAAGGTTATAACTACCTAAAAACTGCTGAATCTACCAACTCAGGTCGGTACCAAGAAGAAAGCCAGAACTGGAACCGAGCTCTTCGATTACTGGATCTTCCAGATCCAATGAGAAAACTCGATAACCTGCTTTTAAAGATAACGATGGCAACGGTTGATACAAAAGCCCGGCTTCAATCTCATACGCCGTAACTTCCGTTTCTTGAACGTTATCTTCCAGCTCAGGAAAATAAGACGTTAAGCCATACACTTGAAAGGAATCAAAAATATTATAACGACCGCTAACAGACACCTTGGGGCCGCTGGCATCAAGTTGAGAATCTATATTTAGCTCTTGCCAACCCAAACCAAGCTCAAGGTTGGACTTATCTTGATCTCCAAACAAACGACGTTTTACATCAAGATTAAAATACTTACTGTCTTCAGGCAGGCCAAATACATCGTCGTTATCGTTTTGCAAAAGCTTGGCGCTCACGCCCCACTTGTCTGCCCAGATCTCGCTCTTACCAAGAAACGAATCGTATTCGCCATCACCAAAGACCGACACATTTACGTCGTCAGATAACCACATCAAATTGGGTTTAGTATCAAGCGGGTTTTCAGCCGCTTTAACAGAAGGGAAAAGCAAGAACAGAATAGCTAACAGCAAAGCGGCATACGACACTATTGTGTGTACCCCGTCATTCCGTGCTTTTTTAGCGGTAATATTCATGGTTATTCTTATTAATCTCTTTCTCTTCTTTATATACTCACTTAATCAATAAACCCTTCTGAACGTAGAAGAATTTTAGCCAGTGAGCACTTCAAAAACAGGCTTACTTATAATTAGCTGATTCACTATTAGCGAATCTTTTTGATAGTGCATAAAACTGATCGATACTCTCATTCAATCAAAAATCCAAGTAAATAACGATACTGAACTAACTGAACGTTATACTAGGATAGACACTAACTCATTTATGTAAGTCGTTGTTCTATCAAATCTTTCGATTGCCTTTAGTATAGACCCAAATTGTGACTAAAATGTGGCAAATTAGCGGCAAAATCGTAAATTTAATGTTTTTACACACTTTTATTACCATACAAAAGCCTAATAAATAACATGAAAACCGACCTAGAACGCGTACGAATCGATAAATGGTTATGGGCCGCACGCTTTTACAAAACTCGGCAACTCGCGATAAAAGCACTGAAATCCAGCCAAATCCTCTACAACAAAAAGTCACTGAAACCGGCAGCCAATATTAAAGTCGGCGATGTATTAATGATTAAACGCGGCGTCTATCAAATTGAGGTGGAGGTGCTTGCGCTGAGTGATAAACGTGGCTCAGCAACCATTGCTCAAACGCTGTATCAAGAAACATCGGCGAGCATCAAAGCAAGAGAAAGGCTAAAGGAGCAGCTTGCAAATCAACCTAGAATAGACATTGATCGCCGCAAACCTGACAAACGAGGCGTGCGCACACATCGAGCAATTAAGCGCGGCGACTAGGCCCGTAACGCTAGCGATAAGAATACAACGCTGATGGGTTAGCGCTTTGGCATTTTCGCCATTGCGTCATCAATTTCGCGACGTAAATCTCCGTAGCTGCTAGCCACCGGGAATTGCGGGAATTCATCGATCACGTTTTGTGGGGGGCAAAATAGAATCCCTTGCTCGGCTTCACCCAACATCGTGGTGTCGTTGTAGGAATCTCCTGCCGCAACCACATTAAAATTAAGTTCGTGTAGGCGCTTAACGGTCTCGCGCTTATGATCTGCTTTGCGTAATTTGTAGTTATTGATTCGACCATCATCATCAATCACTAACTCATGGCAAAAAATAGTTGGCCAATCCAATTGACGCATCATCGGCTTAGCAAACTCTTGGAACGTATCCGAGAGGATGATTAGCTGGTAGTCGGCCCGTAGTTGATCGCTAAATGCTTTAGCACCTTCGAGCGGCGACAATGTTGCGATTACTTCTTGAATATCCTGTATTCGAAAGTCGTTTTTAGTACAGATCTCAAGACGAAATTTCATCAGTTCATCGTAGTCTGGAATTTCTCGCGTGGTAACTTTGAGGTCTTCAACGCCAACCTTTTCTGCGAAGTTAATCCAAATTTCTGGAATCAACACACCCTCTAAATCTAAACAAACGATATTCATTTCAATACTGGTTCAAGCTTAATTTTGGTAGGCGAACGATAAGCCTATCTTAAGCGCGGTTCAAGCGCTTTGTTTGCATCCGAAGACGTGACACAATCCGCCGATGAGCTCAATTCCCCTCAGCCTATACATTCACGTTCCCTGGTGCGAACGAAAGTGCCCGTATTGCGACTTTAACTCACATCAAGTGCGTGAGGATATCAATGAGCAAACGTACATCTCTACACTGCTAGCTGATCTGGACGCTGACATCGCACAGTTTGGCGACGCTATTACCGGCAGAGATATCCAAAGCGTATTTATCGGTGGTGGCACACCCTCTTTGTTTAGTGCTCAAAGTTATCGCCAACTGTTCCAAGGCCTACGTAAGCGACTCAACTTTGATACAAATGCTGAAATCACGTTGGAAGCCAACCCCGGAAGTAGCGAGGCAGAAAAATTCGCAGGCTTTCGCGAGGCTGGTATCAATCGTCTCTCGATTGGCGTTCAGAGCTTTAACCATACGCACTTAAACTCGCTTGGCCGAGTTCACAACCCCGAAGACGCGATTAACGCCGCGCAGTTTGCTCATTCTGCTGGCTTTTACAACTTCAACCTTGACCTGATGTTTGGCTTACCGAATCAAACGCTCGATCAAGCACTGGATGATTTACGGCAAGCAATCAAACTTAATTCCACGCACCTCTCTTGTTACCAGCTCACTATCGAGCCAAATACGTTGTTCCATCACAAGCCACCAATTACGCCTGATGACGACGCATTGTGGGCATTTCAATCGGCTCTGCAAACTGAGCTAAAACGCAATGGTTTCGAACAATACGAGGTTTCAGCCTACGCAAAACCCGATCGACGCTGTGAGCACAATCTCAACTACTGGCGTTTCGGTGACTACCTTGGAATCGGCGCCGGTGCTCACGGCAAACTAACGTTAGATAAAAACGTTATCCGTACCTGGAAAATCAAACACCCAAACTCCTATATCGAAAAGCCAAACAAAATAGGCGGCCAGAGTGCCATTGAGCAACAACAAATTCCTTTTGAATTCATGATGAACGCGCTGCGTTTGAACAACGGGTTTACCATTCATCAATTCGAGCAACGCTGCGCGATGCCTCTCGACACAATCACAGAACTGCTCGATAAACACGTATCCCTTGGGCTTATTAGCATTAACGGCCAGCGTATTTTGCCAACCGAATTTGGTCACAATATGCTCAATTCCATGCTAGAGGATTATTTGTCGCACCAGCCCACCTAGCCGCTCGCACAACATAAGGGGCAACTAAGTAACCGGAGCTGGGCGCCAACCAAGCAACCTTGCTGGCAATAACAACAACGCTTTGATTAACTCAAATAGCGCGTAGAAAGTGATCCCAATAAAACGAAAAGGTAAGGAAATCAACCAGACCAACGGCCAAGCGATTAATGCCAGAATCGCTAATGGCCAGCAAATCACGAAAAGCAAACACCACACCAGAACGGTTAACAAACTACTCATGCCTAATCCTCCTATTTGGGCATGGTTATCAGCATGCAGTTCAGCCAGCAACCATGCCTGCCACGTTTAATTTGGCAAGCTTACTTTGCCTGCCACATCATAATATTCAATTCCCCCGGAGGTATCCGCCTTGACGGTAAAATCACCACCCACTTGGCGTACATCAATACCGCCGCTACTGTCGCGTTTGACCAATACGTCTTTTTCAACATTATCAATATCGATTCCACCCGAGCTATCCGCTTCAATTATCAGGGCACCCCGCACATTTTTAATCGTCAAGCCTCCTGAGCTATCGGTAACTCGAACATTGCCACCAATGCCTTTAATCGTTAATTCACCAGAGGAATCAACCACAGATAGATCACCAGCCACCTTTTTGATATGCAGTTCACCGGAAGAATCCACCATCTCCAAACTTCCGACATTTTTTATTGATGCTTCACCGCTACTGTCGGCTACATCCAACGCCAGCTGCTCAGGAACCACCAAAACCAAATCAATACTCGCTTGCGTATTAGAGTTACCAAGCCACCGCTTTTCAGAAAACTCAGTTCGCAAATGAGCAACTTTAGATTTAACCGCGAAAGACACGTCCATTTTCGCCAACAGGTCTTCGTCGCTAGAACATAACTTTGCTTTGATGACGACAGAATCACGACTTTCACCTCGGATTTCCAATGACCCTGCACCCGCTTCTACTTCTAGCTTTTGTGCATCGCCCAAAGCCACTTCACGGTCTATTTCGCGCTCATATTTACAACTTCCGCCCCATGCCCATACCGAGTTTGAGAACAGACCCATTACCAAAATTAGTCCTATTTTTTGCATTACTGACTCTCGATTATCTATGTTCTAAAAACTTAAGACGCCTCATTCACCAAAAAGGTTTACACTGCGGCCATTTTTATCATGCTAACCTTCGGAACAACATTTGAGGTTTAATTATGCTTTGGATCAAAGCCCTTCACATTATCGCCGTCATTTGCTGGATGGCGGCCATTTTCTACATGCCACGCTTGTTTGTATATCATGCCATGGCCGAAGATCAAGTTGGCCGAGATCGCTTTAAAGTCATGGAACGAAAACTAATGCGCGCCATTATGACGCCTTCCATGATTGCCTCATTGGTATTCGGTATCTGGCTATGGCTCGGCTACGGCTTTTCCGGCGGATGGCTACACGCCAAACTAGCCCTTGTGGCATTGTTGATTGTTTATCATTTTTGGTGTGCCAAGACTATGAAGAAATTCGCCAACGACGAAATTCCGCATGGCCACGTGTTCTACCGTTGGCTGAATGAACTGCCTGTGTTTTTGCTGTTCGGCATCGTTATACTAGTGGTCGTAAAGCCGTTTTAGATCTTATACGGGTCGTCCGAAAGCAAAAAGGCAATCGCCTCTGAGCGATTCTCCAATGTTTCCAACAGACCTCTAAACGCGATCAGCTGGTCGTAATGTTCGCCGAACTTCTTGCGGTAGAGCGAATCCAATACGTCAGCTGATTCTTGCGAATGTATTTCGTGTTGCCAATGATCGGTGAAGATATTATTGAGCCGGCTAGCCAAGCCTTTCTCTTTTAATATCGCCCACTCACCTTTGTCTAACCAAATTGCATTGATAGACGGGCTTAGATCCAAACGGTGGTCCGTGTCTTTTGCAATTCGATATTTAGTCATAATGCCGCCAGTCTTGGGGCAGATCATCGCCTTGGACGTTTCTTCGGCTGCCACCTCTAGAGGTGGATCAGCTTTAAGGTCAATATCTGGGTGCTGATCTTGCCAACGCAGATAATCGCCCATCATTACCAAACTGCCACCGCAACTGTCACAGGTGTGACATGGAAACAAACCCTCTATATATGCTGGAGCCAATACACCTGCATCACACGCTGAACACTTCATGGTTCTCTCTCCTTTTTCTGTCAATTGCTTGTAAATATAGGGTCTTAATATAGTTCTGAAAGCCACGAGCGCCCTAATAAATAAAATTTATGGTGTTATACAGAACTATTACATGTAACAAATATTGACAATCTTACATGTGATAGTTTATATTTCTTACATGACGAGAAAATCATCAGCAGATTACCAACGAGAGTATCGCAAAAGATTGCGTGAACAGGGCTTGGTTAAGAAAGAGGTCTGGGTACTTCCTGAGAACAATGCAGAACTGCACGCCTTCGAAAAGGAATTACGCAAACCACGACTTAACAGCAACGTTGGATTAGAACTAGGAGAAAACAGCATGAACGACAAAGCAGCACATAGATGGAACACCGAGAGCCTTTTTAACGCACTAAAAGATCGCCCGGCATTTAGCAATGGAAGCTGCTCTATTGAGATTATTGATGGCATTGATTCGTCCATCGTTATTTCAATGCACAACTACGGCGACCTACCGGTTTTCATCACCGCGGGCGGCGACCAAATACTGGCCGAAGCCGTTTTGTTTTCAGTGGACGACGTCGTAGACACAAACAAATTGAATGAATATGTGCTGAAAACGCATAAGTATTTGCCGCTATCCACAATCAGTATCGACACAGATGACACACATGGCGACTACTACCACATGTTTGGCGCACTAAGCGCAACATCAAGCATCAGCGAAGTGGTTCATGAAATCGACACGCTCGCCGACAACGTAATTCAGGCAACTGAAGCGTTTAAAGCGTTCCTTAAAATTTAAACTTGCCAGGAAGGCAGGCACTAAGCAACAAAGACAACCATAGATCGGAGTCAATAATGAATATTTGGTCAAAAATGATTACCGCCCTACGCGGCGGTGTAAATGAAGCTGGTGAAGCAATTATCGATGCACAGGCATTGCGAATTCTCGACCAGGAGATAAGAGATGCGTCAGAGGAACTGAATAAGTCCAAGGATGGGCTGGCATCGATTATCGCTCAACAAAAGTTGGCCGAAGAGAAAGTAAACACATTAAAAGCCGACATTAAAAAGAATGAAGGCTTTATTGTGGCCGCGCTGGAAAAGAAAGACGAAGCATTGGCGAGCGAGCTTGCGGTGCGCGTTGCCAACTTCGAAAACCAGCTTGAGAGCGAAACTGATGCTGCAAAAAGCTTCAAACAGCAAGCTGAAACTTTGCGCGAATCCATTCGCACTGCTGAGCATCAAATCAAGCAATTAAAGCAGCAAACAGAAACGGTTAAAGCGACGGAAGCTGTGCAACGTGCACAAAAAGTAGTCGCCCAGCGACACAATGGTAGCAATTCAAAACTGCGTACCGCGCTGGATTCACTGGACCGCATCCAGGAAAACCAAAAGCTGAATGCGGCTAAGATGAGCGCCGCATCAGAGATCGCGCAAGAGTCTTCCGAGACCAACCTTGATCAAAAGCTGCGCGATGCTGGCATTACCGGCAGCACGTCGGCTGACGATGTGTTAGCCCGCATCAAGGCAAAAGCTAAATCAAAGAAGTAATAAGCAAGTTGTAAGAATATGGGTTCCAGCCCAGTCAGGAGACACCACAATGCAGGAGCAATGTAGGGGCTGGGGCCTATTCCAACATTTTGAAAAGTAGTGGCATCGCTCTTCAGGGAATTGATATAGTTCAACAGGGAGTCGAACAATAGAAACCTGGAGAGCTTTGCTCTTCAATTAAAAACAACCATAGCCCAAAACAGGGAGTTAAAATGTTCGCAATATTTTTCCATGAGAGCATGAACCCGTTTCACCAAACGGTGACCTCATTCCCGACGGTCATATATAGCGCTCTACTTTTGATTTGCATGCTGTATTGGGTGATCGCTGTTTTAGGCTTGGTCGATTTGGATATTCTTGACATGGACTACGATGGCGACATCGACTCCGTTGACTCAGTCGAAGCCCAAAACGGAATTGCTGGCCTTCTTTTAAAATTCGGGTTAGGCGGCGTACCGTTAACCATTACGCTCAGCCTAATCTCTCTTTTCGGTTGGCTTTTGTGCTATTACGCAAGTTACTTTGCTAGCCAGTACTTACCAACAACATTACTCAATATCATTGCGAGCATCGTCATATTTTTTGTGGCGAGTTACATCTCTGTATTGATTACCGCACAAATTATCAAACCGCTTCGCAAGCTCTTCGCCAAGCTAGACATCGATGAGACCAAGCACATATTAGGGCAAATCGTGATTGTTCGCTCAGCCGTGGTGAATAAAGATCGAGGTGAAGCCTTCATGAATGACGGTGGCGCAGGCTTGCTGTTGAATGTCCGAGCGACCGCCAACAACGAGTTTAAAAAGGGCGACGAAGTTGTCGTAATTGAACAACTTAATGATTCAAATTTATACCGAGTTATTGCCAAATCTGAATTTAGCGGCGAATAGCAGAACAAACACCATTTTATAACTAAAGGAATAACCCATGGCAGATCTAACCATTTACACCCCCCTATTGATGGGCGTAGGCATTTTTATTGTCATCGTTCTAGGCCTACTCACGCTTGTCAAAAAATTCTACATAAAAGTTGAACAAGGCACTGCGCTGATTATCAATACTCTGCGCAACAAACCAAAGGTAACGTTTACCGGCGGCATGGTGTTGCCCATTATTCACATGAAGGAATTAATGAAGATCTCGTTAATTACCTTAGAAGTGGATCGTCGCAGCAAAGACGGATTAATCTGTAAAGACAATATGCGCGCTGACATTACCGTTGCCTTTTATCTGCGCGTTAACGAAACCGAACAAGACGTGCTGCGCGTAGCAAAAGCCGTTGGCACGCAAAGAGCGTCTGACAACAGGGCGGTATACGACTTATTTGCCGCTAAGTTTTCAGAAGCACTTAAGACGGTAGGTAAGACTTTAGAATTTGAAGAACTCTTCGAAGACCGGCAGCGTTTTCGCGACGCCATTGTCGAAGCGATTGGCAGCGACCTAAACGGATACTCACTTGAAGACGTTGCGATTGACTATCTTGAGCAAACTCCAAAATCAGCGCTGGACCCAAATAACATTTTAGATTCTCAAGGTATCAAAAAGATCACCGAGTTAACCGCCAACCAGAACATCCAAACCAACATCTTCGAGAAAGACGAAGAGCTGGCGATTACCAAAAAGAATGTAGAAGCACGCGAAGCCATGCTCGAGCTAGAACGCCAACAAGCGGATGCCGAAGCTAGGCAAGCACGCGAAGTCGCTACCGTCATCGCTCGCGAAGAAGCCGAAACTCTCAAAATTCAAGAGGAGGAACGCCTCAAAGCCGAAACCGCGTCGATTGAAGTAGTGCGTGATTTGGCAATCCAAACCGAGAACCAACAGCGTGAAATCGAAATTGCCAACGAAAATCGCCAGCGCGCCGTCGCCATTGAAACAGAAAAAGTCGAGCGCACTAAACGTATGGAGCGAGTGCACAGCGATCGAGAGGTTGAGCTGACAACGATCGAAGCTGAAAAAGACGTCGAACGTGAAAAGAAAATCATCGCCGACATTATTCGCGAACGCGTAGCCGTGGATAAAACAGTCGCCATCGAGGAAGAAAAAATTAACGAGGTTCGTGAAGTTTCGGAAGCAGACCGCGCCAAACAAGTACAAGTGAAGGCCGCCGAGGCACTCGCCGAAGAGCAAAAAGTACAAGAAGTAAAAGCGGCGGAAGCCGCCGAACAAGCCGCTAAATTCCGAGCGACAGAAATCACCACCTTGGCGGAAGCCAATCTTGAAGCCGCGGAGAAAGACGCGGCCGCGAAAATCAAACTGGCTGAAGGCGTTCGAGCCCAAGACGCGGCCAGCGGTTTAGCCGAAGCCGAAGTGATTAAGGCGACGGGGCTTTCGGAAGCCGACGTTATTCGCCAAAAAGGCGAATCCGAAGCAGCCGCCACACTGCAAGTTGGTTCATCCAAAGCAGACGTGACCCTCGCACAATTCAAAGCCGAAGCTGAAGGCTTAACTGAGAAGTTCGAAGCCATGAATGCCATGAGCGAAGACGCCCGTTCTCACGAAGAGTTCCGTATGACGCTAGAGACAGCACTAAAAGAAACGCTTGCCTCAATTGACGCCGGCAAGGAAATCTCCAAAGAGAACGCAGAAGTTCTGGCAACCGCGTTGCGTGAAGCTAAGATCGATATCGTTGGCGGTGAAGAACACTTCTTCGACACCTTCGCCAAATCACTCTCAATGGGTAAGGCAATCGATGGCCTAACCAACAAGAGTGACACCATCCAGAACTTGCTTGGCCAACTGTCGAACTTTTTACCCAAAGACGACGACAAGTCTCACTAATCAGCAAGCCTCAATCACTGAGGCTGAACTAGATTGCTTGATGATTTGAGGTTTCAGAACCTCAAATCATCTGAGATACGCAATGGAGAGTATTTATGACTAACGCTAAAGACAATATCGAAATGGTACTGAAATCCGCAGAAGGGTTTCGCCGAGGTGGCAAGCTAAACGCACGCGAACTCGGGGAAATTCTGGATATCGCCGAGCGCGATGGAGTAATTGACCAAGATGAGATTCGCGTTTTGAGAAACATCATTTCTCGCATCGATCCGTTAGAGATTGACAACGCCATGCGCCACAAAATGACTGAAATTCTGGAAAAAATAAGCAACCAAACCCAAGGATAGAGCGCTCCAACAATGCCAAAAAATGATAATGAGTTAGTTGACAATGCTGTAGCCGAAGCCGGTGCGTATGACGTCATACGCAAACGCTTAAACGAACAAGGCTCAACTCTTAAAGCGCAAGCCCAGCAATTAAACGAGCGGCGCCTTGCGGAATTTGGCGGCGTTCAAATGGAAGCCATCGGCCGAACGCGCATTCGCACTGAGAATAACTGCGTACCTCGAGACATTGTCCAAATCGGCAGTAAACTTCTGTTTGGCTACAACGTATTCATTGGACTTAAAAAAGAGACCCACATACACGATGTATTTGCCCTGCTGGAACTACAAGAGCAAGATGGTGAGTACACCTTAGAGCCGATAGATCTAAGCACTAGCTTTTTAAGCGACTCGCGCTTCAAAGGTGATTTCGAAGAACTTTACCGATATTACAAGGAAGCGCGGTTGGTAAAACTCAGCGTCAAAGACGGTAAACTCTTAGCTGGTTTCCAAGTTGGAGAACGTGCCAACGATCTGCGGGTGTTTCGCTGGTCGGTATCACCGGACGGCGAGCAATTTGATTATATCGACAATCGTGGCGAGCGAGATATCCAACTACCGAACCAGTATGATTTTGAATGGATAGAGTGCACCCGCGACGACTTTGTACACGGCAAACACCCACACGTAAACATCGCCGACAAAGTTTTTGTCGAAACCATTGGCGGCAATCTTACCGTTAAAGTTGAAGACAATACCGAAGACGGGCTCGGCATTTACTCTGAGCCTGTCAGCGAAGCAAACCAGTCTCTCGACGATGCGCAAGTTTCTTACGCCTTGGTCGGCGACTTGGTACTTCTTGCTGTCACGCCTTATAAAGAAGAAGACACGCGCTACCTTGTCTTCAATACCCTGACCGAAGATGTGAAGCGCATCGACGCAATTGGCGACTCCTGCGTTCAATTGCCAGAAGATCACGGAATTATTTTCCCTGGCGGTATCTATCTAGAAACCGGTGAGACGAAATCCTTCCCCGACGAGATTTCTGGCTTGCAATTCAAACGCATGATCCGCTCTCCCAATGGCGAGGACGTTTTGTATGTGTTCTATGAAGCCATTGACGGTCACTTTGCATTGTTCAGCTACAACTTGATCACCAAATCGCTGCAAAACCCAATTTACAGCAATGGTTACGCGCTGCGTAATGATGGAAAACTTGTCATTTTTTCTGCTGAAGAAGAAGCCACCCGCGTACACCCAATGCAAGTCTGGCAAACCTCCTACCTAAGTGCTGAATTCGCTAGCCAGCAACCGGCCAGCACTACAGAGCTTGGCAAGATCGGCAACTCAGAACTAGTGCGAGGCGTCTCTGATCTCTACTCGATCTATCAAATGATCGAGAAACCCGAAGTGTCGATGCGGCACTATGAAGAGTTGAACACTGCAACAAAGAAAATATTCGACTCGCACTACTGGCTAGACAATCAGGACCAAACCGAGATTGCCGAAACCTTACGGCAAGTCTCGACTACGGCCGAATTAGTCATAGACGAGTTCGAAAAAGTTCAGAGCATTCAGCAACAATCATCACAAGCGCTAAACGATGCAAAAAAGCAGCAGCGCACGCTGTTGAGCCAAATTTCCACAACTACTTGGGAAAACGCTGAGCAATTTGTCGCGGCAATTGCAGAATTACGCAAACATCGTGGTCATATTGCCACGATCAAGAGCTACCGTTATATCAATATCGAAGAACTCAACGAGCTAGAACAAGAGTTGATTTCAACAGAAGCCGCACTAGGTGAACAGGCTGTTGAATTCTTAGGCGATGAGACTTCTCTTGATTCGTACCACGAACGCACCAAAGAATACGCCAGCGCCATCGACCAAGCCGCAACCAATGCACAAATTCGCCCGGTTCTGGAAAACATTGATCAAACCACCTCGCAGCTGGATTTGCTATCTGAACTGATCACCACACTAAAGATAGACGACACTACCGTTCGCACGCGCATTGTTGACACCATTTCGGAAGTCTATGCCAAGCTCAATCAAACCAAGGCGCGCGGCTCGCAAAAACAAAAGGGCTTGGGCTCTGAGGAAGCGATCGCGCAGTTCTCAGCCCAGTTTAAGTTATTTTCGCAAAGCATTACCAATGCACTTGGCGTAGCTAACACACCAGAAAAGTGCGATGAACAACTCGCCAAACTGCTAGTTCAGCTAGAAGACCTCGAAAGCCAGTTTAGTGAATACGATCAGTTCCTCGCCGATATCATGGAAAAGCGCGAGGAGATTTACGAGTCGTTCGAAGCGCACAAACAAAGCTTAATTGAAGCACGCCAGCGTCGTGCACAAACGATAAGCGACTCCGCCTCGCGCATACTGAACAGCATCGAAAAACGCTCTCTAAAGTTGAACGACAGCGATGAACTCAACACGTATTTCGCGTCGGATACACTGGTACTTAAAGTCAGTGAATTAATCGAACAACTGCGCGAACTGGATTCCGAAGTTGCGGCGGATGACGTCGATGCACGTTTTAAAGCCCTCAAAGAACAAGCCGTTCGCTCACTGCGCGACAAAACCGATATCTACGAAGATGGCGGCAAAGTCATCAAACTCGGCCCCAAACACAAATTCAGCGTTAATCAACAAGAGCTCGATCTGACTATTTTGCCACGCAATGACTCGCTCTACTTTCATTTGGTTGGCACCGATTACTACGAACCCGTGGTTAGCGACGAACTCAATAGCGAGCAACAATACTGGTCTATGTCGCTGGAGTCAGAAACGCCTACCGTTTACCGCGCGGAATACCTCTCGTATTTGGTACTCGAAGCGGCAAAACGAGAAGAAAACGACCTTAGCCTCACCGGGCTTTATAGCGCCAGCAAAGAGCTCGAGACACTCACAAAACTAGTGCGCGACTTCTCAACCCCGCTTTACAAACACGGCTACCAGAAAGGCATCCACGATTTTGATGCGGCCAAAATCCTGCAAGCCGTACTACCTGCAATGAAGACTTCCGGCATGTTGATGTTTGAACCGGTCGCACGAGGTTTAGCACAGCTCTTTTGGTCACACTTTGATCAAACAGATAAAAAGAAAACATGGGAACAACAGGCTCGCTCGGCCAATCAGCTACGAAACTTGTTTGCCGACGCTAACGCTCTAGAGCTATTGGCACAGGAAATACGAAGTGAAATCAACGCCTTCCTACAACAGCACCCGATTCAGTTAAGCGAGTCCGAGGTGTCTCGGGCCGCGAGCTACCTGAGTGAGCAACTGGCTGAGTCTGGCGAGCAATTTACGCAAAGCAAGTACGCTTCCGATTTACTCGCAGACTTTGAGCGAGGCGTAAACAAACAAGCACTCAACGACTTTCACAGTTCATTGAGCAGCCTAGCCAATCAACCAGATCAGCAGTGGGCGCTGGCGCATAGCTGGCTCAACGCATTAGTAACGCAAAAGGATCTTTTGCAGCTTGAACGCTATATTCCCGAGGCCGCCGTCAACCTTATTACAGATTTACCGCTGACATTAAACTCGGCAAAGTTGGAAATGAGTGTCGATGAACTACTTGGTGAACACACACAAATTGAGTCTCAAACCCTGTCGTTCAGCCTTGATGAATACTTACAAAGAATGCATCACCATCACAATGTGGCGCTGCCTGGGTATCATACTTATTTGGAATTGCGCAGCGATGTTATGAAATCAGAGCGCAGCAGCTTGAAGCTCGAATCATTTAAAGCTCGGCCGCTTAGCTCGTTTGTTCGTAACCGCTTGATTAATGAATCCTACCTTCCGCTTATCGGCGATAACCTGGCCAAACAAATGGGCACGGTTGGCGAGAATAAACGAACCGACTTAATGGGCTTACTGATGATGATCTCACCGCCAGGTTACGGTAAGACCACATTAATGGAATACGTTGCTAATCGTTTGGGCTTGATTTTCATGAAAATCAACTGCCCAGCACTGGGCCATGATGTAACATCACTGGACCCTGAACAGGCTCCTAACTCTACCGCTAGGCAAGAATTGGAAAAAATAAACCTAAGTTTCGAGATGGGTAATAACGTTATGCTGTATTTAGATGACATACAGCATACGCACCCTGAATTCTTACAGAAATACATCTCTTTGTGCGATGGTACGCGCCGCATCGAAGGTGTCTGGCGTGGTGAAACTAAAACCTATGACATGCGCGGCAAAAAGTTCTGCGTCGTCATGGCCGGTAACCCATACACTGAATCTGGCGAAGTCTTTAAAGTACCAGACATGCTCGCCAACCGAGCTGATATTTACAATCTGGGTGACATACTAGGCGGCATGGAAGAGCAGTTTGCACTTAGTTACATCGAAAACTCGCTCACCTCAAATCCGGTACTCGCTCAATTAGCTACGCGCGACATGGAAGATGTCTATCGCTTAACGGCAATGGCAAAAGGCGAGAACGTAGCCACTACCGAATTAAGCCATCAATACAGCGCCGCCGAAGTTAATGAGATTTGCAGCGTTCTGGAAAAGCTCTTTAGCATTCAAGAACTAATACTCAAGGTAAACCAACAGTATATTTCTTCTGCTGCACAGGCGGATAAGTACCGCACCGAACCACCGTTCAAACTGCAGGGCAGTTATCGTAATATGAACAAAATGGCGGAGAAAGTCTCGGCCGTTATGAACGAAAACGAACTACTACAACTTATCGAAGACCATTATTTAGGCGAATCTCAACTTCTAACCAGCGGCACTGAAGAGAACTTACTCAAGCTCGCCGAATTACGCGGCAATATGACGCCCGAGCAAGCCGAACGTTGGTCGCAAATCAAAGCAGACTTTGTACGCACTAAGGCACTCGGTGGCGATGGCGCCGATGGCAGCACGCGAATCGCCAACCAAATGATTAACCTCGTTGAAGGCCTTGATGAGCTTAAATCGTCAATAGAAACAGGTTATGAGCAAGCGAGCGCAAGCGAACAAAAGATCAGACAAGCTCAGCGCAAGCAAGACTCAAAAGCGGCCGCCGAGTTAAAAGCAGCCGATGATCAGCGTACTTCTCAACAAGCCGCCCAGTTAATGGAGGCGCTTACTCAAATTAACGAGTCACTAGCGAATCTACCGCAACCCATTGTCGAGGTGGTCAATAACCCATCGCCTAAAATAGTACAAACCTTAGATGCCTTGTGCAGTGCAATGGAAACCAGTATCCAACCACTTATCTTGAGTATGGAAAAGAAAATGGATATTGATTTGCGCACCCTTGAGCGAATCCAGGATCTAACTAACAAAATCGAGACCGCCAAAGCACAAGCATCAAAGGTAAGCCGAGAACGTAAACCAGTAAAACGCAAAGCATCAAAAACTAAAGTTGAGAACGAGGGTAAATCAAGCAGTGATTCGAAACGGTTTTAGCTAGAATAGAGAAAAATATTGACGAGCGCCCCATGACTCTTAGCATCACTGACCCGGCTTTTCTGTTCCCAGGAATTTCCCTTTTGTTTTTGGCCTACACCAATCGCTACCTTGCCTTAGCCGGTATTGTACGAACACTGAATCGAGATATCGATGACAGTGATGCGCCTAATCGTGTTAAACAAATCAGGTCACTGCATTTGCGCATCACCCTAATAAAATACATGCAGGCCTTTGGCGTCGTTGCTTTCCTCTTTTGTATTTTTTCTATGCTGGCATTGATGTGGAGCCATCAACATTCTGGCGAAGTGCTTTTTATTGGCAGTTTAGCTGCTATGACTATTTCGCTTTTGTTGTCGCTCACAGAGGTATTAAAGTCCGGCCAGTCGTTAAAAATCGAACTCGACCGCACCCACGTTCGAAAGCGGCACTGACAGACAAGTTCAACTCGTGTAGATCAAAATAGCTACGCCAAGTAAGCCAATCCAGCCTAGATGTTTGGCTTTTGTCATCACCAAAACAAGAACAGAGGCAGCCAGCATTGCATGTGCAATCACGTATTTTAGCTCAGCAATGAGTGATGGCATCGTTGCACCGCCAAGCTCTATCTTCACTAGTTGCACCCCAAAAGCGAAACCGAATATGGTCACGACATGCCATGTCGCCCACAGAATTCGAACATGACGCTCTCTCAGGCCAACGCTCGCGAGCTTATCGGAGTGTTCTCTTAATTGACGAAACACCAACCTTTCACCAAGCACTGAATGAATAAGCCCAACAATACCCACTAAGATCGCCGCTGCTAGAATTGGGCTCATACGCCTTCTCCAATCAAAATAGTTAACAATTTGTCTAATAAATAATACCTGGTAGCTCAGCGATAGACAATAACTGTAAATGTTGGAGCTTGATCTGACAGTTTAGATTGCAAGGTTGGAAAGTATCTGACATTGACCGTAGAATACTCAGACTGCGACTATCAAGTACGCATCTGAACTTGAAGGAGAAGTTGTTCGTGAAGTGACGATAGAGCGTGATTTGCTACACTCTCGAAATTAACGGCGGAAAATTTAAAGAGTATTTCTGTCCAATCAGTGCTAAAGCATATAACAAGGCCATCAAATTCGCCGCCGTTTATGGCGCGGCGTTAGACGCAAAGAAAGAACCAGGAGGGTGTTAACCATGCGTACCTTTGCACAGAAACAAAAGTCAACTCAGAATACGAACTCTGCCAGCCCTACGGCGCATAGTCGGGGATTCTGTTCAAAAAAATATCAAGAGCCCTCCGCCCCTTACTTTCAGCGCACCATAGGGAATCAAGCAGCACAGCCGTTGCGGCAGGCTAATGCTCAAGAGCTCGAAGTGGGCTCAACTACCACAGCACCAATTCGCCTTGCTTATGATTTCAGCCAAATACCGATTTACCCTAATGGACGACTAAAGGCTCAGACAAAACTGATGGTTAACACTCCAGGAGACGTTTACGAACAGGAGGCCGACCGGGTCGCCGACCATGTAATGCGAGCCCAAGATACACTCGCCGGAGGCCGGGCTTCAGCTCTCGATATATCGAGACTGCCTGCGATTTCTCCGACCATGCAATCCCAGGCCGAGAATGAGGAAGAGAAGGCCATGCTGCAGGCGAAATCGGAGGACGTGTCGGGCGCGCCCCAGTCGGCCGATGCCGACACCCTGGTTGGCCGGGCTCTGCAAGGTTCGGGGCAGCCCATGCCCGAAACGGTGCGGGCGCGCATGGACCGAGCCTTCGGGGCCGACTTCTCCGCCGTGCGGCTGCATACCGGAGGCGACGCGACCGCCGCCGCGAGCGCCATTCAGGCCCGTGCCTTCACCACCGGCAATAATATCGTCTTCGGCGCTGGCGAAAAGCGCCTCCATACGCAGGTAGGTCAGCGCCTGCTGGCCCACGAGCTCACGCACGTCGTGCAGCAGGGCGGCGTGCGCGCTCCCGTCCAAAACCGTTTGCGTGCGTCCTCTGCGCCGCATCCCACCATCCAGCGAACTCCTGACTCACCCGATAACACTCAAAGTAAGGATGCACCCGCAGCATCACAACAGAAGAAATATGAGCTAGATGCATTTGCGCTTAATAAGTCCAACTTGACTAGCGATCATAAGGAGAAATTGAAGGAATATGTTGAGGCAATCAAAAAAGTGTTGACCGCTAATCCCCAAGCAAACATCAAGATTGTCGGACACACAGATACATCGGGGACACCCGACACTAATACGACTATCGGACAATCCCGCGCGGATACTGTAAAGAACGCGCTGGTCGATGGGGGCATTGCAGAAGATCGAATTATTACTGTCGCCAGTATGGGTGAAGGTCAACTCAAAGTTGAGACAGATGATGGGGTTAAGGAAGCAAAAAATCGTCGTGTGGAAATTGAAATTGTAGGTGTTAAAGCACCTGCACCAGTTAAACCCGAGACAACAGAACCAGCAAAACAAGAAAAGCCAGACGAGCCTCCCAAGGATGCGGCTAAAAAAGACCAAGGGAAAAAAGATGTGGCTAAAGCTGACGAAGAAAAAGAGGCGAAAGAGGGAAAATCCAAACTCAAACCATCCATTACTATTGCCACACTTCCATATAAAATCGAAGTAACGCCCGGTAAAGACCCGAAAAAGAAGTTCATCGTGACAGGTGATTTCACGCTTGATTACCTACTCTGGAAGTATAAGACTGGCAAATTCAAGCTCGGGATTCCGGCATCATTGCAATTGGCTATGCTCGGTATTCATGATTACAAAGACCATAAGTGGAAATTTGGCAGTGATCTGGAGCTTGGTGTTGGAGTGAATTTGAAATACTCACCATTCACATCATCCGCCTTGAGGGACCTATACCTCAAAGGTTCGATTGATTTCTCCATTACAGGTGGGCTAACGACTGATTTCTCTAAAGTCACACCGGGTGTTAATCTAGGAAGCGATCTAAAATTGGGGGTTGGCTATACGCTGGGGCCCGTTGATCTACTGTTGTTCGGCAAAGGTAGTTTTGTTTATGACATAGTAGATAATAAAAGTAAGTTCTCGCTAACACCTATGGTTGGTGTGAAAATTCCTCTTGGCAAAAAGGATGACAAAAAATAAGCGGGACAATAGGAGACAGACCACGATTAAATAGGAGAAGCTTTCAGAACACTTGAGAGAATCATCTAATCAAGGCAAATTAGAGAGTGGCTGGAAAAAGAGTGTAAAGCTTTATCTAGATTACCAATACAATAATCCAAATTAGAAAAGGATTTTAAAATGAAATTTCATATAGCCATAATGGCATTAGTGACAATCAATCTTGTTGGATGCATCAGCGCATATGATCAGGGTGTGAGCGAGCAAGAGCGTAGTAATTTTGGCTCTGCCTTAAAAGCGTTTAGTCAAGCATGCGATGGAGGAAATATGGATGGGTGTTACCGTTTAGGATTACTGCATGCCAATGGCCAGGGAGTTAATAGAAATTATCAAAAAGCGATTGAAATGTTTAGAAAGGCTTGCGATCAAGATAACGCAAAAGGATGTACGGGCCTTGCAGCGAGCTATTTCAGCGGCATTGGAGTGACTCAAGATATAACTAAGGCGATTCCATTGTTTATTAAAGCCTGTGACGGAGAAGCAATTGCTACCGCGTGCTATCAGGCTGCTAAGGCGTATACAGACGGCACTACGGTAAATAGAAGTGATGAAAAGGCATTAATTTACTACTTAAGGGCATGTGAGGCCGGCAACGATAAAGGCTGTTTCAATGCTGGTATAAACTACAAATCGGGTATTGGTGTAAAACAAGATGTTGAAAAGGCTAAAGAACTAATTCAAAAAAGCTGCGATCTGGGCTCAGAGCGAGGTTGCGCGTTTCGACGATTCTAGAGTCAATTTCAAGGCCTTATCAATTAGTAATACATCAGCGATATGTCCAGCTTTGAGCAAAACGCAATCCATGACACCCGCTAACTAGAGAGTCACTGAAAATCAAACGGCTATACCTACAAAAAGCCTCGTTATGCAATTTGTAAGGCCGGGTCTGGATTTTTACGCATTAGTATCTGCAATTAAGCTAAATTGTATACAATTAACAATCTTGTCGGTAAACTCGAGCATAGAAATATAAAACACATCCAAAGGAGCCAAGTACCGCTATGCCCAGTAAACGAATCCTATTGTGTGCGACTGCTATCACGCTATCTTCGTGCACCCATGTAGACTCAAATAAATCGAGCACCAACAAAACGCTGAATAGCGAAGTCATCATCGCCGATTTTGATGACGGAAAGACCCCCGCATTTGTTAAAGCGCAAAACGGTTACACAACAATTGTTGATGCACCCGGCGGTGGAGCTGGCGACAAAGCCCTGAAAGTATCGCTTAACACAGGCGAGCATTGGTCTGCAGGCTTAGCGCTCTCGCCCGATACTCCTTGGAACTGGGACCAGTATCGAGATTTTCATATTGCGTTCGACGTTGCTAATTCAGGCACAGAATCAGCTCAACTCGAACTTATCATTAGCGACAAAAATGGCGACGCCTACACTCGAGTGTTCGTTGTTCCTGTTGGGCCTAGTCAAACCTACTACGCAAAAATGGATGGCCACGACCAAACTCACCCAGATGGAACCGGCATTACTGAGTTCAATTTCGTATCTGGATTGCGCTCCAACCCAAAGACTTGGGCCTCGGATGAAAATCAAGTTTACTCGCTTTGGGGTAAGAAACGCTTAGATCTTTCTGGTATTAGCAATATTTGGTTTGGCACCAACGGCAACCTGACCGACCGCCAGTTCACCATCGATAATGTACGCTTACGCCCCAACCCCGAAGCCAACCCAGACTTCCTAAAAGGCCTTCTAGACGAGTTCGGGCAAAACACCCGCGCCGACTACCCAACTAAGGTTAAATCAACCGAAGAGCTAAGAGCAATCGCACAAGCAGAAATGGCTAGCCTTAACGGTGAATCAATGCCAAACCGTTCAAAGTATCACGGTTGGAAAGACGGCCCTAAGCTTGAAGGCACCGGCTATTTCCGAACCGAGAAAGTTGATGGAAAATGGTGGTTAGTCGACCCAGAGGGGTATTTATACTTTTCATCTGGCATCGACATCATTCGCCTTTCCAACTCATCGACCATTACTGGCTATGACTTTGATCATTCGAAGATCGCTAAACGCGATGTAAATGAAATCATTTCGGAAGACGATCAACCTCTAAACCGCGTAAACGCCGAGGCACAAAAAAGCCGCAAACTGATAGCGCCGATACGCGCAGACATGTTCACCTGGCTGCCTGAGTACGACGACGAACTTGGCGACCACTACGGCTACCGGCGCCACACCCAATCTGGTGTTTGGAAACAAGGCGAGACTTACAGTTTTTACAGCGCCAACCTCGAGCGGCGCTACGGCCAAACTTACGAAAAATCGTACATGGACACATGGCGCGACGTAACCGTCAAGCGCATGCTGGACTGGGGTTTCACATCGCTTGGCAACTGGGCAGAACCTGAATATTACAAAAACCAAAAAATACCGTTTGTCGCGTTTGCAGACATCAATGGTGATTTTGGAACCGTCACCAGCGGCTTTGATTTCTGGCACCCGTTACCTGACCCTTTTGACCCGGTTTTTTATGATCGCGCCGTGGTCTCGGCTGAATTCGTTGCCAAACAAATTGAAGCCAGCCCTTGGTGCATGGGCATCTTCTACGACAATGAGCAAAGCTTTGGCCGCCCTGAGTCAGACCAATTGCACTATGGCATCGTGATTAACTCGCTTAAGGAAGATGGCAAATCGGTTCACACCAAAGCCGCCTTCACCAAGTTAATGAAGGAGAAATACAAAACTATCGAAGCACTCAATACGGCATGGAATAAAGACATCGCGTCCTGGGAGGCGTTTGATACCGGTATCGATTCAACCCTAGTGACCGACGCTCAGCGCCAAGACTATTCTGACCTACTGTTTGCTTATGGCGAGCAATACTTCGGCACGATAAAAAGAGCGACAAAATCGGTCTTGCCAAACCATATGTATCTTGGAGCGCGCATGGCCGACTGGGGCCGCCCAGAAGAGATTGTTCGCGCTGCGGCCAAGCACTCGGATATTCTGACATTCAACTTGTATGAGGATGGGATTAAACCAAGCCACTGGAAAATTCTGGACGAAGTTGACCGACCAAGCCTTATTGGCGAATTTGGTATTGGTGCCGACGACGCTGGTCATTTTCACCCGGGCCTTGTGTTAGCGGCAGATCAAGAAGATCGAGGTCGAAAATACAAAGAATACATGTACTCGGTTATCGACAACCCCTACTTCATTGGCGCGCATATGTTTCAGTATATGGACGCGCCAATCACAGGCCGCGCTTACGATGGTGAAAACTACAACTTGGGCATAGTCAGCATTACCGACATTCCTTACGCGCCCATGGTAAAAGCCGCTAAAGAAGTGCACGCTGAGGTGTACGAACGGCGCTACGGCAAACCATCAGCTAAAACTGAAAAGTAACACTTGCCATAAAAAGACCCTGTTGGCGATGGCAATTGCTGTCGTCAACGGGTGATTCAAAAGCCGCTAGTTCGCGCCCACAAACCCCAATTGCCGCCAAGCCTCGTAGGCAACAATAGACACTGAGTTTGAAAGATTCAAACTGCGATTGTTCGGTTGCATAGGAATTAGCAGCCTGTTAACCGGCGAAATTGATTCCATAACAGCGTTGGGTAATCCGGCTGTTTCTGAACCAAAGAGTAAAAAGTCACCGGTTTCAAACTCGACGTCAGTATAGTTTCGCTGCCCTTTTGTGGTGATCGCAAAGAGGCGCTTAGGCATCTGCGACTCTATAAACGCCGCATAATTTGCGTGCCGCGTTACACCAGCAAGGTCATGATAGTCCAGCCCGGCGCGCCGCAGCGGCTTCTCGTCTAAATTGAAACCAAGCGGCTCAATCAAGTGCAAGCTGAATCCCGTATTGGCCATTAAGCGAATCACATTGCCGGTATTTGGCGGTATCTGTGGTGTATGCAGAACGATGTTGATCATGTCTCAAGGCGCTTCCTAAAATCAAAACGGAAGACTAACTTAATAGCCTCGGCAGCGCCACATGACGATTTATAGGCATGACGCAAAATTTTACTAATCAAATCTCGTTCTATTGAGCAGCTGTACACTTACTCGCTATACTGAGGTGTGTCGTTCAACAAAACGGGTAAAAGGAACCATGACTGACGAGCAAAATTCGCAGAACGAAGAAACTGAAAACACCTTGCCGGAACAATCCAGCACCAGCGAGAAGTTTGACATCAACACGGTTATTCAAGACGCACTAAAAGTTGTTACTAACCCATTTGGTTTTTACCGAGGCATGCCAACCTCAGGAGGTTACACCAACCCAATTATATTCGTTGTGGTGATGGCACTAGCTACTGCGCTCGTGGGCTTTGTTTTTAACTTAATCGGCTTGGCTAAATTCAATGCGGCAATCGGCGGAGCAATGACCATTGGCATGCTTATATTTGTGCCAGTCTTTGCCGTTATTGGGAGCTTTATCGGTGGCGCAATATTATATGTAATATGGAAGTTAATGGGGTCTGAAAAGAACTTCGAGGCAGCCTATCGCTGCGTAGCGTATACATTTGCAATTGGGCCGATCATCGCGGTGATTTCATTCATTCCCTACATCGCCGGCATTATTAAATCTCTGTGGGGCCTCTTTTTGCTGTATGTCGCCAGCCTAGAGGTTCATAAAATTAAGGAATCAACCGCCAAAGTTGTATTTGGGGTTCTAGCCGCCATTAGCGTGATCTGGGGAATCAGCTCCGAGAGAGCCGCCAGAAAATGGGTTAACTGGGCTGAAGAAGTAGAGAACAATTTCGAGGCGGGCACAATCGGCAACGCCGTAAAACAACTCGAAGACATGGAAGAAATGACACCAGAAGAAGCCGGCCGAAAAATGGGTGAGTTTCTAAAAGGTATGGAGCAGTTCTCCAAAGGCCTTGAAGAGAGCGTAAACGAAGATTCTGAGG
>CALKRK010000034.1 GCA_937989675.1 uncultured Arenicella sp.
GTCACTCTGCGTTTTTCGGCAAGCGATGCTTTGTCGATTTTATCCAAAATAGAAAACAGCTCTGAAGTATCACGCGTAACTCGACTAACCAAAAACTTGACCACATCATCGTTCATCGATAAACCGCGGTGATGCGCGCGCATTTTGATCGCTTCAAAACGTTGTTCATCGGTGAGTTCATGCAAGGCGTAAATTAGACCGCTGGATAATCGGCTAACAAGGTCTCGAATCTTAAAACCAGTAGCATCAGGCGGTTGATGCGCACTAACTAGTAGCTGCCCTCCGGCGTGCTTAATTTGCTCAAACAAAGTGAATAGCGCTCGCTCTCTAGTTTCGTCACCAGACCATGCATGGATATTGTCCACACACACCACGTGCTCAACATCGACCACGTCGAGCATGGCAGGAGAAACATAGGCGTCGCTCAGCGATAGGTAACTGGTATTAATTACCTCTTCTTTGGCTAGGCGCATAGCGGCAAACAATAGATGGCTTTTACCACAGCCTGCTGGGCCATAGAAATAGACAACCTTAGGCTCACCGGTTTGCACACTCGCGCGCAACACAGACACCAATTCGGAATTGTGCCCTATCCAGTAGTTATCGAAGCTGGCTTTATCATTCGCCGCAATGGGGAACGCGAGTTGCCCAGTGTTTGGGTCAGCAGGGTTCACGGTTGATCTGCCTCCAATCCATTAGTAGCTTTGATTGACCATATATAGACATAAGCAATACCGCTCATCACGCTAGTGATTAGCACCGCATAATTCATCCAAGGTAGAGCGAGACTCAAATCGTAATTCCAAGCCAAAGCGGCTAATACCAATACGATGTAAGCTATTTGTGTAAAGGTATTTAATTTGCTTACTTTTAACGGTTGCATTTCAACGCGGCCAAAAAACAACACCATAACGAGATATCCACCTACAATAACAATGTCTCGAAAAACGACCGCTACCATTAACCAAAATGGAATTACCTGCATGACCGATAGCATTACATAGGCACTGACCAATAAACCTTTGTCTGCCAATGGGTCCAATAGCGCTCCGAGGCTAGTCTGAGCATTAAAACGCTTAGCAATAAAGCCATCCAGCGCATCCGAGACGCCAGCTACCACAAACACAACCAGTGACAGCATAAATCGCTCTTCTTGTAACAGCACCACTAGCCAAGGCACCAGTCCAATTCGTGCCAATGTTAGTATATTCGGTATATAAATCATAAAAGTCGAGTAATACGCAGCTCCATATGGCGTTAATGTGATTATCTCTGCCTTTTATTCGATACACAACACCTAATGAAACGGCTACAATAGCGCCCTTTAAAACGGGCACTTCCTTTGCTCGCCGACTAGAAATGTTTTCGGTCATTCTCAAACTCAGACCATTTGCGCCCGGCAATCTACAGTATCGCCCGGCGACCACTTTGTTTAGCTCAAGATAACTCGTAATCGAACCCAAATGCCCAAAAAAGCGATGTGAACGCTCTACGCACTTATCAAAGGCAAATCACCGCGATTTTCCCATCAGCGGTCTTTATGGGTAGGCAAAAGTCACCAACGGAGTTATCGCCAAACTCAGCCGGAATTTCAGCCCGATACCATTCAAACTGATCGGCGACCAATTCATCCGATAGATAAAAAATAGCGTCGTTGAAAATTTCAAAGTTTCGAATAAAGCCGCTACCGATTTTAATTAAATCACGCTCATTAGGGGAGGTAATAAACAAATCTTGCTGGCTTGATCCACTATTAGTGACTCGAAACGCCAGCAAATTCCTTTCACTTGGCAAATTCTTACGAGGGAATAGGAAAGAGAAGTTTCTCACCTCATCACCACTGCCAAGCTCGTTATTAAGCTTAAGCAGACCTCCGCCACTTTTGCGAACGCTATAAAGCTCACTTACCCCGCTGGAACCAACCTGACCAACGAATATCAAGCGGCTGATGTCATTCGCTTCTATCGCGTAATTTAGTGAGGCATTACTTGAAAGTAGAGCCGTGGTCCCACCAATCATTGAATAGCTGTAGAACCGATTATCACTGGTCGCATAGAAAAAATACCGCCCATCTTTAGAAAAAAAAGCGGCTCGATTTGCAAGCGGCTGACTACTAGAACTCGCATTCCTAATTGGCATAGCCACGCCCCCGCTGATCGGGATGCGATACAGATTATTTACGCTAGACTGCGCCGGTGTTGGTGCGCGAACGATGACACTTTGACTGTCTGGAGAGATAGAGATTGTGAAACTAAACTGGCTTGACCCAACAAGATTACCCAACGGAACAGCGGTACCACCGGACAACGGCTGACTGTATAAACTAAAATCATTACTTCCACTGACCTTCGCGGCGTACACAATTCGCTGGCTATTAGAACTAATTGCAAACCTTGCAGGCCCAGCGTCGCTCACCAACTGCTCGTTAGGTGTCAGTTGCATAGGCTGACTACTCCCATCAACCGGTGTACGAAAAAGGTAACTTAGAGAACCCGAAGATGTAATTTGCGGGTAAACAATAAAAGCGCTGTCCGGGCTTATTTGATAGTCAGGGAATGACAGATTAATGGCCCTAGCGGGAAGGTTCAAATTCACCGCCGTGGTGCCCCCTTCAATATTATTGCTAAACAGCTCATACTCGCGAACTTGTCTAGTGTGCCGAAAAATAACTTTTCTACCGTCAGGGCTATACCTTAAATCAGTAAGAAAAGATGCCACCAGCCCTCCGCCAACCACGGGAAGATTAAGCCTGACAGGGCTACCGCCGACGATTGGCACACTATAGAGGTTCTTATTCAAGACGCCGCTAATGTAGAGTACTCGACGGCTGTCAGGGCTTATGCTTAATATCGAAGTCACCGAATTTTCAACCGGCGCGCCATCGGTATTAAGACGCACCGCTTGACTACCACCGCTGGAAGGTACGCTGTAGTAGAGTCGATTTGAGGATTGAGTTGTGCGGGTGGTATAGACAATATACTTACCATCTGGACTTAATCGAGAACTCAACAGGGTTTCACCGGGCTCAATGTCTAAGTCAATCCTTACTCCACTAAGTTGTTGCGCTGAGGCCGTGTTTGAGATGAGTATTACAAACAGACAAACCGCACCTAAAAACACGTGAAACTGAGAGACTACTTTTTTCATATTGGTTATCGATATTTCAGTAAAAGTCGCACTCGTTCTACTCATGCGTGACGATTAAGGTTTAGGGCCTCAAAGCATATGAAATCGAGAACTCCTCAACAACTACGCGAAAACGTAGTTATTGATAAACCAGACAACTTCTAAGCCTCACTCAGCTAACGAAATCCGCTGACCTATTTCTGCCTTTTATTCGATACACAACACCTAATGAAACGGCTACAATAGCGCCCTTTAAAACGGGCATCACGCCCACCAAGTTATCAGCAATTTTTGGAGCACCATCGTGTCTGAATCAGATAAATCTCAAGGCTTAAGTTACCGCGACGCAGGAGTCGACATTGATGCAGGAGACGCATTTATTGATGTCATTAAACCTGTCGCAAAACGTACTCAACGCGAGGGTTGTTTAAGTGGATTGGGTGGGTTTGGTGCGCTATTTCAGGTTCCACAAAATTACAAAGAACCGATTCTGGTGTCAGGCACCGACGGCGTAGGCACCAAACTGAAATTGGCATTTGACCTCAACAAACACGACACCATTGGTATCGATTTGGTGGCAATGTGCGTAAATGATGTGATAGTACAAGGCGCTGAGCCGCTGTTTTTCTTAGATTATTTCGCGACTGGAAAGTTAACAGCCGATGTTGCAGCAAAAGTCGTTGAAGGCATTGGCGAAGGCTGCGTGCAAGCTAACGCCGCATTAATTGGCGGCGAAACCGCCGAGATGCCGGGCATGTATAAGGCTGGCGAGTATGATCTTGCCGGGTTCTGTGTTGGCGCGGTGGAAAAGTCTGAAATCATCGACGGCTCTAAAGTCAAAGCCGGCGACAAGCTCATCGGCTTGGCGTCGACCGGCGCCCACTCAAATGGATATTCATTGATTCGCAAAGTAATCGATACACATGACGTCCCGCTCGATACTAAAATTGATGGCAAGCCCTTGAGTGAAGCCGTGCTCGCTCCAACCAAAATCTACGTGCGGTCTGTGTTGTCTCTGATGAAAGAGTTACCTGTTCACGCCTTGGCACACATTACCGGCGGCGGCATACCAGGCAACCTAAATCGGGTGCTACCAGACGATTGTCACGCGGTAGTCAATGAATCGGCTTGGCAATGGCCAGAGTTGTTTACTTGGATGATGAATACCGCCAATATTGCGCGCGATGAAATGTACCGCACCTTTAATTGTGGCGTCGGAATGATTTTAGTGGTCGCTGAAGATCAAGCGGACGCCGCCATCGCCCACCTTAACGACGCTGGTGAAACTGCATTTTTAGTAGGCGAAATCAAACAAGGTAACGCTGCCCCACAAGTGAAAATCGTCTAGCCAAATGGCTGACCATGCTAAAACACGCGCCGTTGTTCTGATATCGGGCAGCGGCAGTAACCTGCAAGCGTTTATTGACCAAGTTGAGAGTGGCGAGCTCGATTTGGAGTTGGCATTAGTGATAAGTAATAAAGCCGAAGCCTACGGCTTACAACGCGCTGCCAAAGCGGGTATCGCCACCAAGGCGATTGATCACAAGCGATTCGAGTCTCGTCAGGAATTTGATCAAGCCCTAATGGCGCAAATAGATACCGCTAAGCCTGACATTGTCATTTTAGCCGGTTTTATGCGCATCTTAACCGCGGAGTTCGTCAATCACTACACAAGCCGGCTGATCAACATTCACCCTTCCCTACTCCCCAAATATCCTGGCACTAATACACATCAACGTGCATTAGATGCGGGAGATGAGTGGCACGGCGCCAGTATTCACTACGTGGTACCCGAAGTAGACGCCGGCCCGATTATTTTGCAAGGCCGTTTGAGAATCAAATCTGACGACACAGAAAACAGCCTGCAACAACGAATTCACGGTATTGAGCATCAACTTTACCCATTAGCTGTAAAGTGGATTACTGAAAACCGACTCACCGTTAGCAAAAACAGAGTATTACTGGATGGTGAAACCTCGGCCCAGCAGTTGCAAACATTTGACCTGTGAGTTAGCGTATCAGGCGTTTAGAAACTATTACTTTTCAACGTTTTGCCGAAAAATATACTCAAGTTATTCCTCGTTCTGCTGTTAACAGCCTCAATGCCCACCAACGCTCAGTCCGATCCCCTAGACCCGACGTCTATCCGCTACAAGATTAAGTTCGATAGCAGCACTTTTGGCAACGCGACTTTAGGTAAAGTAGAGACCAAGCTGAGCACTAGTGAGAACGGCTATATCATCGAGTCGTTAACAAAAACACAGGGCATGGCCGCTATTATTATCGGCAACAACTATCAAGAGTCATGCGAATTTCAGGTCAGTGACGGCGAGGCGGTTTCCAAAGCGTATAAAGGTGGCCGAGTTGGAAAAACAGACTACTCTGTAGAATTCGACCGAGAAGGCAAAAAGATCAACTTCGCATCCAAGGACTCTCTCGACATGCCGGAGGGTTATGTAGTAGACCAATGTATGTTTTGGTTTGCTATCGCGCTCCTGAAAGGCGAAGTTGAAAGCGAAAAACCTATTTATGTTGTAGACGGAAAGTCAAAACGAATTCGCGGGTTCAAGCTGCGCAGCAAAAGTGAAGAAGAAATCGATACCGAGCTTGGCCGCAAAGCGGTACACAAAATAGTACTTGAACGCGAACTGCGGCCAAATCGCACCTTGACTCTATGGTTGTCTCCAGAAGATCAATACTTACCAGTTAAAATTGAAGAATCTCGTAAATCTAGAACCACAACGTTTGAGATTGAGCGTTTACAACGAGAGAGCTGAGTTCATCGTAAAGCGACTGCCAAATGAAGCGGGGGTTAACCCGCTTCGATCTCAAATGAGAGTTCGCCATCTTCTACCGCAATAGTAACCTTTCCGCCGCTCTGTAATTTACCAAATAGCAACTCGTCGGCAAGCCCGCGTTTGACCTCTTCCTGAATGAGTCGGCTCAACGGCCTTGCCCCCATCGTTTCGTCATACCCGTTCTCCGCTAACCAATCTTTAGCAGCGCTATCTACTTTAAGTTGTACGTTCTTCTCTAAAAGCATGCGCTCGACTTCAAGCAACTCTTTATCGACAATTTTCGATAGTACGTCCTTACTAAGCGCACTAAAGCGCACAATTGAGTCCAGACGGTTTCTGAATTCAGGTGTAAACATCTTTTGAATTGCGGATAAATCATCCGCGGCGTTGTCTTGTTTAGTAAAGCCCATCGAGTTTCGCGCTACCTGTACTGCACCAGCGTTAGTGGTCATCACAATGATGACATTGCGAAAATCCGCTTTGCGGCCATTGTTGTCGGTCAACGTACCGTGATCCATAACTTGCAATAACAGATTGAACACGTCTGGGTGCGCTTTCTCGATTTCATCTAATAACAATACAGCATGCGGATGTTTGTTGATTGAATCAGTCAACAAGCCACCCTGATCAAAACCAACATAACCCGGAGGCGCTCCAATAAGCCGCGATACCGTGTGCCGCTCCATATATTCGGACATATCAAAGCGAATCAGTTCAACACCCAAGGTCATCGCCAACTGACGAGTCACCTCAGTTTTACCAACGCCGGTTGGCCCAGAAAATAGAAATGAACCAATCGGTTTGTCTGGTTTACCTAAACCAGAGCGAGACATTTTGATAGCTGAAGATAGATTAGTAATCGCTTCATCTTGGCCAAAAACCACGAGCTTTAGATCGCGCTCTAAGTTTTTCAAGGCATCAACATCTGAGGCCGACACAGTCTTGGGCGGAATGCGCGCAATAAAAGAAACCACTTCCTCAATTTTTTCGACGTCGATGACGGGCACATCACCCTCTTCCCGATCAAATAAGCGAGTGCGAGCACCAGCTTCGTCAATTACGTCAATTGCCTTATCAGGCAGGAACCTTTCATTGATATAGCGATCGGCCAGTTCAGCCGCGATAGTTAACGCCTCCGGCGTATAGGTAACCTCATGATGCTCTTCGAAGCGTGTCTTTAAACCACGCAAAATTTGAATGGTTTCATCAACCGTAGGCTGCTCAACATCAATCTTTTGAAAGCGACGAGACAAGGCTCGGTCTTTTTCAAAAATACCTCGGTACTCTTGATAGGTAGTCGAGCCGATGCACTTGAGTTCACCACTGGATAATGCTGGTTTCAACAAATTGGAGGCATCCATGGCACCGCCAGACGCCGCACCGGCACCGATAATGGTATGAATCTCATCAATGAATAATACTGCGTGTTCTTCACGTTCTAAGGCTTTCAGAACGGCTTTAAGGCGCTTTTCAAAATCACCACGGTACTTAGTTCCGGCTAATAAGGCACCCATGTCTAAAGAATACACCACAGCGCCCGCGAGAACGGCAGGCACTTCTTCTTCGACAATTTTCTTCGCCAGACCTTCAGCGATGGCTGTTTTGCCTACTCCTGCCTCACCCACATAAAGCGGGTTATTTTTGCGGCGTCGAGATAAAATTTGAATGGTTCGTTCTACTTCCTTCTCGCGGCCAATTAAGGGGTCAATAAAACCATCAGCAGCACGTTCATTTAGATTGACGGTATAGGCTTCTAGTGGGCCTTCTTTCTGCTCACCTTGCACACTCTCATTTTCATCAGGAAACGGCAAGCCTTCTAGTTCATCATCATTTTTTGTAATGCCATGCGAAATATATGACACCGCGTCGAAACGCGTCACATTCTGTTTATCCAGATAGTAAGCCGCAAAAGAATCTTGTTCTGAGAAGATTGCGATAAGCACGTTCTCTCCTTCAACTTCTTTCTTGCCCGAGCTCTGCACATGCACAATGGCACGTTGTAACACTCGCTGAAAACCAATACTTGGCTGAGTTTTGATTTCAGGCTGATCTTCCACTTGTGGGACATTGTCCGCTAGATGTATACGCAGATCGGCACGTAGCTCGTCGATATCGGCCGTGCACGCCTGCAATACGGCCATTGCCGAGCTGTTATCTAACAGGGCTAACAAAAGGTGTTCAGTCGTGACGAATTCGTGGCGCGCTTCGTGCGCAACCTGCACCGCAAAATTGAGTGACTTTTCAAGATCTTTTGAAATCATAGATTACTCCTGACTGGGTTAGCCAACTTACTCTTCATCTGAATCAGGCTCCATTGTGCATTGCAACGGATGCTGATTCTGTTGAGAGAATTGCAATACTTGCTCAACTTTTGTTTCAGCAATTTCACGAGTAAAGATACCGCAAATACCCGCGCCCTTCTGATGCACATGCATCATAATTTGTGATGCTTGCTCTTCTGAGTGGTGAAAAATTGACTGCAAAACCTGCACTACAAACTCCATGGTCGTGTAGTCATCGTTCAGCAACAAAACTCGATAAAGCGGCGGCCGTTTTAATTTCGGTCGGGCGGTTTCGAGGGCTAACTCATCATTATTAATTGGTTCTGGGTAATCGCTCATAATTCTACTGCTAAGTGGTGCTACATCGAGTGGCAAGTAATATCTCTAATTTTGCGCTCTCTTGTTGATTTTTCAAGCACTTTTTAGTAGACATTTATCTATTTACTATCGATAAGTTGCTAGCCGAGCTTGACGTTTAGCAAATGAGAGGGTTTACTTGCTGCGTCAAATTATTACAAAGAATTTGATGTGCGTTGTGAAGTTAAGTAATACCTATAAATAAAGCTGTACTTCGCAGAAATACCTGAAGCTAATATCAGGGTTTATTACCATAAGTGAGGAAATAAGATGGCTACTAGAGGAACCGTGAAATGGTTCAACTCTTCTAAAGGGTTTGGATTCATTGAACCAAGCGAAGGCGGCAATGATGTGTTTGCACATTATTCTGAAATCGAGATGGACGGATACAAAACACTCAACGAAGGTCAGGAAGTAGAATACGAATTAGAAGACGGAGATAAAGGGCCTAAGGCCGCTAAAATCCGCAACGCTTCCTAAACGACTTTTAAGCTATTTAAAAAAAGCACGGCACCTTTCGGTGACCGTGCTTTTTTTTGCTAAACAATAAAAATTAGCCTTTGAAACCGTCGATGATCTTATTCAAAGTTGCGCTAGGGCGCATTGCCGCATTCGCTTTTTCTTCTGAAGGGTAATAATAACCATCTATATCAACTTCAGCGCCTTGAGCACTGTTTAACTCATCAACAATAGCCTGCTCATTGTCGGCCAGCTCTTGCGCCAAACCCTCGAACTTAGCTTTTAAAGCAGCATCGCTATCTTGCGCCGCGATTGCTTCAGCCCAGTACAGGGCCAAATAAAAATGGCTGCCCCGGTTGTCTAACTCGTTAACCTTACGAGATGGAGACTTGCCCTCATCCAATAATTTGCTAGTTGCAACATCTAGGCTATCGGCCAAGATGTTAGCTTTACCGTTGTTATTAACGTCGGCCAAATGTTCAAACGACGCAGCGGTAGCAAGAAACTCGCCCAGAGAATCCCACCGCAAGTGGCCTTCCTTATTAAACTGTTGAACATGTTTAGGTGCTGAACCACCGGCGCCAGTTTCGAATAAACCACCGCCGTTCATGAGCGGCACAATCGATAACATCTTAGCGCTGGTGCCAACTTCTAGAATTGGAAATAAGTCGGTTAGATAATCCCGCAATACGTTACCAGTGACCGAAATCACATCACTGCCCGCGTTGATTTGTTCCAGAGAATATCGGGTCGCCTCCGCTGGAGACATAATTAAAATGGTCAGCCCATCCGTGTCATGGTCTTTTAGATACTCATTAACCTTAATAATCAGTTGCGCCTCGTGCGGACGATTCTTATCTAGCCAGAAGACGGCAGGCGAACCGGTTTTGCGAGCACGGTTCACAGCTAGCTTAACCCAATCTTGAATTGGGGCATCCTTAACCTGACACATACGCCAGATATCGCCCTCTTGAACGGCGTGCTCAAATAAAATATGCCCAGTCTCTTCATCAACAACACGCATATAACCATCGTATTCCATCTCGTAGGTCTTATCGTGCGAACCATACTCTTCAGCTTTCTGCGCCATCAAACCAACGTTAGACACGCTACCAATTTTAGTAGGGTCTAAGGCTCCGTTGGCCTTACAATAGTCAATAACTTCTTGATAAATATAGGCATAAGTACTCTCGGGAATTACAGCTTTGGCGTCTTGTAGCTCACCTTCCATATTCCACATTTTGCCCGAGTTACGAATCATTGCAGGCATTGAAGCATCTACGATCACGTCACTTGGTACGTGTAAATTCGAAATTCCTTTGTCAGAATCCACCATCGCAATCGCTGGTCGATCTTTATAGCAGGCCATGATGTCGGCCTCGATTTTATCTCGTAGGTCACCGGAAATTTGCTCGATGATATTGTACAAATTACCCAAACCATTGTTCGGCTGAACATTCAGTTCGTCAAACAAGGTAGCGTACTTTTCATATACATCTTTATAAAACACCGTCACCGCGTGCCCAAACACGATCGGATGTGACACCTTCATCATGGTGGCTTTAACATGCAAACTAAACAACACGCCTTGCGCCTTAGCATCGTCGATTTGCTCTTGATAGAACTCACGCAATGCTTTTTTACTCATAAACATGGCGTCAATTACTTCGCCTGCTTGTAGTTTTAAACCAGACTTCTTGACCGTGTTATTGCCGTACTTATCCGTAAACACAATATTGACGGAGCAAGCCTCTTTTAACGTCATTGAACGTTCACTGGATCGAAAGTCACCACCATTCATAGTAGCAACGTGTGATTTAGATGAAGGTAACCACTCTCCCATTGAATGCGGATTTTTACGCGCATAGTTTTTTACAGCTGCAGGGGCACGACGATCCGAGTTGCCTTCGCGAAGAACAGGGTTCACATTACTACCTTTAACTTTCTCATAAGCCGCACGAACCTTCTTCTCTTCATCGGTTTGAGGGTCGTCTGGAAAGTTAGGTAAATCAAAACCTTTGGCTTGTAACTCTTCTATCGCCGCTTTGATCTGAGGGATCGAAGCACTAATGTTCGGTGTCTTAATTACGTTGGCACTTGGTTCAAATACCAATTCACCCAATTCACCTAAAGCGTCGGGAACACGCTGCTCCTCTTTGAGGTAATCGGAAAAATTAGACAAGATACGCGCTGCCAAAGAAATGTCTTTGGTATCAATGTCAACGTCGCAAGCAGATGCGAAAGATTTAAAAATTGGCAGCAAAGATCGTGTGGCCAAAGCCGGTGCTTCGTCCGTTAATGTGTAAAAAATCTTGGGGTTTACGTTACTCATCGTGTCGTTTCTCGCCTTATATAATTCAAAGAAGTATGTGGAGGTTTCTTCGGAGCCCAGCATTGCAAAAAGGCCTTTTTGCGATTGACTGAGAACTCATCGAATAGCTCAGGAGCCACTCGCGGATCAGCTTGACCTATAAGAAAAACCGACCCGGGAAAAAGTGGCGAAAGGATAGCACAAAAGTTGGCTTACAGCATTGTAAAAGAGCACTTCAAGCGTCACACTATGGTCTGAATTTATGTGGCTTTAGCCACACAAACCTATTTACTATTGTCGATTTACTAATGTGGACTCCTGACGTTACCGTAGCCGCGATTTGCGAAAAACATGGGCGTTTTTTGCTCGTTGAAGAGCGCTCTAAATCAACTCAGAAAATTGTATTCAATCAGCCTGCTGGTCACATCGAAAAAGGCGAAACACTGGTTGAGGCGGTGATCAGAGAAACTCTAGAAGAAACCTGCTGTCATTTCACGCCCCAGGCATTAGTTGGCTTGTATCGCCTTGAAGCTGAGAACGGTAAAACCTATATCCGTTACGCGTTTACCGGTTCGATTAGCGATGTAGACGAACAGCAAACATTAGATGAAGACATCATACGCACTCATTGGCTCACGCTCGATTCGATCAGGGCTAGCACTTCCTTGCGCAGTAAGCTTGTTTTAAGTGGCATTAATGACTATCTAAACGGGCATCGCTACCCTTTGGATCTGTTGCGAGAGCTATAACGGCAGTAAAACAATGACACAACCCAAATCTCCACAAGACACCCATGTGGTCGTCGGCATGTCTGGCGGCGTCGATTCCTCGGTAACCGCCTACCTCTTAAAAGCAAGGGGTTATCGCGTGACGGGCATGTTCATGAAAAACTGGGAGGAGGACGATACTGAAGAGTATTGCGCCGCAGCGACAGACTTAAAAGACGCCGCGCAGGTGTGTGACCGCCTTGGCTTAGACTTACATGAGGTCAACTTTGCGCATGAATACTGGGAAAATGTCTTTGAGCATTTTCTTGCCGAATACCAGGCTGGGCGCACTCCCAACCCAGATATTTTGTGTAACAAAGAAATCAAATTTAAGGAATTTTTACTGCAAGCGGAATCATTAGGTGCTGACTACATTGCAACCGGGCATTATGTAGCGAAAGGCAGCACGGCGCCGCAAGAAGATGACGGCCAAGCTCTATTGTTACGTGGGGCGGACTCGAATAAAGATCAAAGTTACTTTCTTTACACTCTGCAACAGCACCAACTGACCAAGAGCTTGTTCCCGTTAGGAGAACTCAAAAAGCCGGAAGTCCGAGCGATTGCTGACGAACAAAACTTCGTTACGCATAACAAAAAAGACAGTACGGGTATCTGTTTTATTGGCGAGCGTCGCTTTAAAGACTTTCTCAGCAACTACCTAAAACCCAACCCAGGTCAAATGGTTGGTTCAGATGGCAAAACTGTCGGTGAGCACGACGGTTTAATGTATTACACGCTGGGGCAAAGACAAGGCCTTAATATCGGCGGCCCAGGTGAGGCATGGTATGTCGCAGGTAAAGATATAGAACGTAACGAACTGTTAGTGGTGCAAGGCCATGACCATCCAGCAATGCTAAGCCAAACCGTTGTAGCTAGCGGCTGTGACTGGGTCAGCGGCCGCGCTTTAGATGTTGGTGACAGAGTGACAGCAAAAACACGTTACCGGCAGCAAGACCAAGCCTGTGAGGTGATCGAAGCGGGCAATGATTCTCTAACTGTGCGTTTTGACCAACCCCAGCGCGCCGTCACACCAGGCCAAGCTCTAGTGTTCTACAACGAAAGGCGCTGCCTAGGCGGTGCGACGATACATTCATCGCAATAAACGGATAATGGGAGTTGTTCTGAGTTGTTGCTAGGAGCTGCGGCCGAACTTACTTACCCTACTACCCGGCCGACCAATCGCTAAAACCTGGCTTCTTGGTGCGTTGGGCTTCTTTTTGCTGCATCTTCAAGACTTTGGCGTCGTTCATTGATACCTGATAGTCGCAATATGGGTATTTCCGACACATCAAGAATTTCTCGCCTATGCGTTTACCCTTCACCGCGACTTTAGTAACCACTTCGCTGTGGCATTTTGGGCAACTGCGTAATTTTCCGAAATCCGTTACTGAGGCACCATCAATACTCAATTGAGATTGATGAGTAGGTGAACTTCTCTCTGTTTTCCTGGCGGATCTCCCAGTGACTAGCCTGCGAATATCCATACTTCGATAGTCTTGACGAATATCAAAATAAAACAATCTTAAATTGGCTGTTTTACAGACATCACTTACCAATTTTTCACGCGAAGCGCGCATTTTTTTGTTTGTTCCTTTTTCAAAGTTTTCGAGCTCGATAACGCCAAAGATAGACATATCATTTGGTTTGCACAAAACGTAGTCTAGGCACTCATTGGCCAAGCGCTGGGTTATAGTTCTTTTTTCTAACCAGCTTGAACTCGGTGTTGGCTCGACAATATCGAGCATACGAACCTTAGTGAAGATAAAAAACTCATCACTCAAAGAATTGATCAAGCACTCGAAAAAGTTTCGCTCAGCTGCTGAGAGCAAGCGGCTCTTTCGTTGCAATTGTAAATCGGTTGCCGAAGCATTATTACGCCACATCCAGTTTATCGCGCCTCCAAATAGCCCTAATATTAACGAGTCAACTACAATAGTAACTCGCCTGTAAAATCGATTAGAGATCTACCCCCCCCTCTTAAAATACGATTTTAACCCTCTCTTTACACTGCATCATAAGTTAGTTATTGATATAAACCTCAATTATACCAATAACTTAGCCGAAATTAACTAGCTACTAAATCAACACAGCGAAAGCGATATTCATCGCTCATAATGCGAAATATACCACTAATGAAGCACATGGAGCATCATTAATGGTAAAAAAGTGGCATTTTTACTATCCCTGTAACGCCTGTAAAAGTGAAGCGTGGCCGCTTTTGTAACGGCCACCAAGCACTACTCTTCCAGCACAAACGTAATCTTTAGTTTCACTCGAAAATCCGTGACCTTACCGTCCGTAATACCGACCTCTTGGTCTTTTACCCAAGCGCCGCTAACGTTCTTCAACGTTTTGCTGGCGCGCTCTACGCCAACACGAACGGCATCTTCAAAGCTTTTTGTAGATGATGCTGAAATTTCAGTGATTCTTGCTACTGACATAATGTCCCCCTAGGGTGATTGATTTAAATTTAAGAGCCTAACTTCGCCCTCAGCGATGATGGATTCTTGTCACTCAAACTGCGTTCAAAAAGGCTATTAAAGCCGCTGATCAAGTTATGCCACCAACGTAGCCAGTTTAGCGCTCGCACGCTCAAATACAAAATTACCTGAAATTAACTTACCGGTGGTCTAATTTTTTCCGCATTTTCTTCATATAGGAAAAATTGATTTCGCCCCGTTATACTACTGACCACTCCATATTTCGAATACCTTAAGTTCATGCAGTTAATTACAAGCGTCGGGGCCGAGCAAGCGCCATGGCTATCCTTACCAAACTCAGATTCGCTCTATAACACACTGCATTTTTCACCAGCAAACGGCTTTCCCACGGGCACCTATTTAGAGTTCTTAGGATTTTTGGCCGATAAGCACTCTGTCACTGGAATGGATTGTCGCGGTTCGTGGCCTGCACAAGCTCCACCACCATCAGATTTCACAATGGCTGACTTTGCCAACGATCTAATTGCCGGGCTGGAGGCCAATCAAACCGGCCCAATCATCGGGATAGGCCATTCGCTTGGCGGGCATGTAACCGCGGTAGCGGCGGTAAAACGGCCAGATCTGTTCGCTGCCCTAGTGCTAATAGAGCCCGCTTCTTTGCCATTTCCTGTGTTGGACTTGATATACCCTCGCCTACCCAAGGCTTTGGTGTACGCACTGTTTCCGTTTATGAAAGGCAGCGAACAAAGACAACGTATTTGGGAAAGCCGCGACGAGTTTCGAGAGCGATATCAAACTCATCCCACCTTTAAACGGTTCTCAAGAGCCTCTCTAGAGAACTATGTGAAATACGGTTTGCAGCCTAGTGATGAAGGAAACTTAGAATTGACGTTTAGCCCCGCATGGGAAGCACACAGTTTCCGCAAAATGGAATTTCTCTGGAAACACATCCGCAAACTGTCTATGCCAACACTAATAATCAGCGCCGAGCACAGTAATTTATACACACCTAAACAGTTCAAAAAATTGAATAATGGGCTCAAACCACATATTCAGACCCAAACACTTGCTGGAACGCACCACCTTCTGCCGCTAGAAAAACCTAAGCACACGGCCACTACGGTAGCTCAATGGATAGCCAACTTGAGTGATATTTGACAATCCTGCCAGCAATGAGGCTTGACTATTGCATTTCAGAACGTATATTCTGCATATATGCCAAGGCTACGTGAATTCAAACCAGAAACTGTGCTCGATGCGGCACTCGACCTCTTTTGGAGGAAGGGATATAAGTCGTGTTCGATGGCCGATGTTGTCAGAAAGTCTGGTGTTGCACGCTATGGGGTGTATCAAGCGTTTAAAGATAAAGACCAACTGTACTGCGCAACACTTAAACGCTATCACCAGAAATTGCACGACCTTTTTGTTAAACCTTTCTGCGGATCCCTTACGGACTACAACAGTTTAGTGACGCATTTCGAACTTGTGCTAAACCAATTAGAAAAAGGCGAATACGATGGCTGTTTTGCGCAGCAAGCTGCTATTGAACGCGCTGGAGTCGACGAAAATGTCAATAAAATAGTCACCCGTATTTTTGAAGACACAAAAGACACTTATAGGCACGTAATCGAAAATGCAATTAACAAAGGCCAGATTCGTGAACTGCCCCTAGAGGACTTAGTCACCTATGTAATGGGAATTCAACGAGCGCTACTCGCGATGACAAAACAAAATTGCTCACTTGAAGAACGCAGAGACTATGTACGCTGTGCTCTACGTTTGTTGGAGCCATAGGCCGTTCATAAAGCATTACAGGCAATGATTTTTTTTGATCAATTCCAGAACAATTATTCTGAAATAACTTTTGGTCATACCAGCAATAAATTATTTTTATAACCTTCTTTCAATTCGAGGATAACACTATGAAAAACCTAAGAAATTTAACATTAGCAAGCAGTCTTTTAGTGGCTAGCTTGGGTACAACAGTTTCTCAAGCTGCAGATGTAAAAACGGCCGGACAAGCGATATCAGTCTGCAAAGCCCAAGCGAAAAGCGCCCACCCTGATTACAAACGCAGTAAAGCTTCAAAGATTAAGCAAACGCGTGGTGTGTTCAAAATAAAAATGAAGGTAATCACTGAAGCCGAGTCTATGACTACGCACTGCGAAATCGCTAAAGACGGCACTGTAACTTATTCAAAGGCGTAACTTCTAAGCCCAAGCGCATAGTGAGACAATCGCTCGAAGCTGATAAAAGAACACAGCCTCACTCCTTAGCCACCGTCGAACCGCGCTTTTTGGGCTCTCATTGAGATTGATCTGACTCTTTAGAGTTCGCTATCTCAACTTTTTAAAAACGATGCCCGCCCTCTAGGGGTGGTGCGTCGTTTTTTTTGTCCAGTTTACGACTATCCTGCAAGGTTATGTTGATAGCTACAATCATTCGCCGCCAGCAGGTTAATGTAATCCTTAACGGTCGCGAAGGGCGCCTGGGTGCTTTCCACTACTCCAGTGTCACGTGTGAGCAATTTTCGTAGCCAAACAGCACCGGCGTCTGTCATAAATTGAGTTATCAATTCGCGAGTACGAAGATTGCCAGTTTTGTAATACACATCGATCAACCTATTACCGAGTTCCTTAGATGATACGTTCAACAATTTTGATACCTTGCGACTTTCTATGCGGCGAATCACGTGTAAAGTATCAACCATATTTTCGTTTAAAGTCATATTAGGGTTCCTCTGGCTATAAAAGACGTAAATGAGACCGACTTGCTCAACTCCTTTGTGAAGAGCCTTGCTAGCCAAACCATCGATTTTTGAAAGATTCCATATAGACAACTTGACTACAAACATAATCTTTTATTCAAGCCCTAAATTCAAACCTCATGATTCGGAAAGCTGTGAAGAATTGTAAACCGACTACAAACGATCGAGTGCCCCTCGCAACCAGCTATTCAATTGGTGTCGCTGATTACTGATCTCACGCAGTTCATTCTGACGTTGTTTAATTATGTAATACGCACGCTCTCGGTCTTTCTCATTTTTCGAATGTGAATATACGTAGCGAGCACGCTCTAAACGCTCCTGAACCTCTCGATAATCGTAGTCCAACTGATAAACACGATCCGTTAGTCCCTTGGCGTACTCACGCAAAAATGGCCGTTCTAACTCAGGTGGGCAAACATAGTTGTATGCTCGTTGATCTATTCCCGCGTCGTATCCATTGTCCGCAGTACAAAAACGTCGAATACCTTCTTTATGCCCTCTAAAGTAGGCCGTTTTATCCGAGCTCAAATCGTACTTACGACAGGCATTTTCGTGTGAGGCCAAACGCTCAACACTGTAACCAGACGAACCATCTCGCAAACCAACTTGATGCCAATCGCCACCTCGACAATCTTGCTCGCTCATTGTCGCGCACCCTGAAAAAAGCATTACTGAAAACAACACGGCTATGCATGAACAACACTTCATAAAATCACCTCATACTAATCTTCACAGTTTTCCGGCACCCTTAACGGGCCCTTGCTTTGAGCGGCGCTAGTAAGGATTGAATAAAATTTTTCTAGCTCGTTGCCGCAGTCACTCAACAATGATTGCAATTCAGGCACGGCTTCCCGATAATTCGCAAAAGCCGCAAAACGCGCATTATTCAATGGCGTTTCGAACCAACGATCGAACCAAGGCTTGCCGTTCCAAACCTCTTGCTTGAGCTGTTGGTATTCGGCATACAGGCGATCAAATTCTAGATGTTTCGCAACGCGCATTTGTTGAGCCGGCTGGTCCTTTGCATACAACTCGGCCAGCCTTTCCTTACTACCCGAAACTATCCGATTAAATTGCGTTAAAGCGCCTACCCGTTGTTGGTAATGCTCTAGCGCTTCTGGTCTAGTCGCAGACAACCATTTTCGTACGCCCGCCTCGCCAACAACCGTCGCAAACGCTTCATTGAACTCAGTATTATCATCAACATACAATACTTGGTGCGCGAGTTCGTGAAACAGTGTTTCGGCAAGTTCAATATCATCGTATTGCAGCATGGAAGAAAGAACAGGATCGGCAAACCACCCCAAGGTTGAATAGGCCGTCACACCACCAACCAATGTTTCGAAACCTCTCTCCTCGAGGCCGCGCGCATAATTAAGCGCAGCCTTCTCTTTATAATAGCCCCGATAACCGGCACAACCGATCACCAAATAACACCACTGCTTGGAGTTAACAGAAAACTCTGGTGCGGCCACGACGTTCCATACCACGTAAGGTCGGTCAAGCTCTACATAATGCGTATAGCTTTTATTGTCGGGTAAGCCTAACTGCTCTACAGCGAATTTTCGTAAACTAATTGTGAGTTCTAATTTGTTTCGCAGCGCGTCAGGAGCGACCTGTATGACTTTTGAGATTGGCTCGCGCGCCAACATGATACGTGAGTGCCCAGCAACACTCTGAGAATAATACGAAACGCTAGCACATCCGGCAACGCCGGCGCATAGCAATATAGAAATAGAGATAGCAAACCATGATTTCAAACTCATCCGGCTAGCCTACCGTAAATCAAGCGAACAGGAAATGAACTGTAAGATATTGATGAGCCTGTGCTATCGACGCTAATCTCAAATTAACCGAACCAGCACCTCGTCTATGCCAAGGCCAAGGCCAAAATCAAAACCTACTTTGCCTTTCGGTCTTTGCGCTTCTTTTTTGCGTAATCTGACTTAGGAGCGCGCTCTCGGCCATCGGCCTTCTTACGCTTTTTCGAGTTATAAGACTTCTTACGCGGCTCATTAGCTTGGCTATTTGATGATTTGGCTTGCCCGGCATTTCCATTAAACACGCTGATCTCTAAGGGCCTGCCGGCGACTCGCGCTTTTTTCAGAATCGACATTATCTCTTTGGGCATATCCGCTGGCAGGTCGACTGTGGAGTAGTCCTCACGAATTTCGATCTCGCCGATATATTTACTCTCCAATTCAGCCTCATTCGCAATCGCACCAACAATGTTGCCTGGCTTTACTTGATTACGACGCCCAACTTCGAGCCTAAAGCGTTGCATTTCAACTTCCGGATGATCCAATAGAGGAGTCGCTTTTGCATTCGGTGTGGGCTTATCATCGTGACGACGCTCGCGCTTATCGTAAGAGCGATCTTCTTTGAAACGACCACCATCACGATCATTACGCTTGGAACGCTCCTCTCGCTGCATGGCTTTTTCATCCAATATCAACGATGTATTACCCTGCGCTAAGAAAGCGGCGGCGGCGGCGATTTGCTCACTACTCACTTCTCGCTCTTGTTGCAGCTCAGCAATCAACTGTGAGAAAAAATCGAGGTTTTCATCTTGAATAGTGTTGACCACACGATCCTTAAAACGCTCAATTCGATTCTTATTGATATCTGCCACACTCGGCAAATCCATTGGTTCAATGGTTTGTTTGGTAGCGCGCTCGATAGCAAACAACATACGTTTTTCGCGTGGTGCAATAAACAAAATCGCCTTGCCTGAACGCCCTGCCCGGCCAGTACGACCAATTCGATGTATATAGCTCTCAGTGTCATGCGGCACATCGTAATTAACAACATGGCTAATGCGCTCTACGTCTAAACCACGTGCCACGACATCTGTGGCGATCAAAATATCCAGCTTACCACCACGTAAGCGATCGATGATTTTTTCCCGGTTAGCTTGCGGTATATCGCCGTTGAGCGCCTCACTACGAAAACCTCGCGCAGACAGCTTATCAGCCAGTTCAACGGTCGCGTTTTTAGTGCGTACAAATACGATAACACCGTCTGATTCCTCGCTTTCCAATATGCGAGTAATAGCGTCCAGTTTGTGTGTTCCTCGGACAATCCAATAGCGTTGAGAGATATTTGCTGCGGTGGCCGTCTTGCTCGCGATCTTAATGTGTACGGGGTTTTGCAAATGCTGATCAGCCACCTTTTTAACTTCGCGTGGCATGGTCGCCGAAAATAGCGCTATCTGGCGATCAGGAGGAGATTGCTCTAGAACCCATTTCACGTCATCAATAAAACCCATTCGCAACATTTCGTCCGCTTCATCAAGAACCAACGCTTTTAAATTATCCAATGACAGGGTCTTGCGGCGCATATGATCCATTACTCGCCCAGGCGTGCCTACCACTACCTGCGCACCACGTTTGAGCTGCTTTAGCTGAATTGTATAAGATTGCCCACCGTAAATCGGTAACACACTAACGCCCTTTAGGTGCTTGGCATACTGTTGGCAAGCTTCGGCAACCTGAATCGCTAACTCACGCGTAGGCGCTAAAATTAACAACTGGGTGTGTTTCGAAGTTGGGTCTATATTGCTTAGTAGCGGCAAGGCGAAGGCCGCAGTCTTACCCGTACCAGTTTGTGCTTGGCCTAGTAAGTCGCGGCCATCCATCAACGCGGGTATGCTCTCAGCTTGAATTGGCGAGGGTTCTTCATAGCCGATATCAGAAACGGCTTGCTGAATAGGCTCAGGAAGATTTAGCTCGCTGAACAATGGCGAACGGGAGTTAGAATCAGTCATGTTGGGCTCTTATCGGGCTCTGCGCTTTTCAGTAAAAGCGGCTGTTTTTAAGGGCACCGTTGACGTTAGCTTGTCACTTCGAACCGTTCATTCAGCTCGAGAATAGGTCAATCTAGCCCAAATTAATTAGCGGCGAACACGCTCTCGGCCGCTGGGCGCGCGAGTATACAAGCTATCACTTGTGATAGCGAATCAAAACCGACGATATTTACTCAAATCGAATCAGCGTGTAAAGCGCACTTAGTCGCCCTGGTCCTGCCCAAACAAATGGCTGACCTTAGAAGTTTCAGGAACGTCCTTAATCCCTTTTTTTCGCTTTTTCAATGTGCTTTCAGCACTACTACTCGCTTCACTGCTTTTCTCATCACCACCGGGTTCAGAACAGTCTCGAGTAGTAAACGGTTTGTAATCAGTTTTTGCCTCAGTCTTGACCGCTTCCTCTTCCTCAGTCATGACCGACTCAACATATTCAACAAATTTCTTCGAATAAAAATGCTTACGCTGCGGCCAAAAACGCTTGAACCCGGGTGTATTGTAAACCTGTTGATAGCCCTCGAGCCACGAAGTGGTCACATCGCGGTCCACCGCATACGTAACATGGTGATGGTGCGCGTTATACATACTTGCTGTGAAATAGCCAAGAAATGCATGAAACTTGGCTTCTTCATCATCATTCAATGCATCAGGGTTCAAAATACCAATCCGATAAACTCGATTGAGTTCATCATCGTGGCAAAACATCTTGAACCCTTCCATAAAGGTATTATGGATTCCTTGAGCGGTTTGCGAATGCATAGAGCGGCTGTTTTGCCGTATCTGAATACTCAAATAGACAAAGGTTACGATCACCAACCCTAAGCCGACGACCTCCGCTACATTTGCCCAATACTCTAAATTCATAAATTCACCACGCGCAGCTGATCATAATTAAATAACGACTAACTACCGTTCTTATTCACGCTAATGTCGGCATCAAACCCACACAATTTACCAGCCCAGATATAGAACTGCCAAACTAGTATACCAAATGGCATATAGCCAAAATAGCCGAGTAACGGCATTTCGGAAAAAATGTGGATCACGTTAACGTAAGGAATATTGTACTTCCAGAAATTTGGATTCATCACCGGCTCCAATGGAACAGCAGAACCGTGATTCCAAAACTCCCAAATAAAGCCGTTGAGAATACATGCCAACATCACTAACAGAGCCGGTGCCCAATTACCTTTGATCAAATTATCGGTCATTGGAGTGCCAATATTACACATTAGAAGAATGCCAATAAAAACAAACGTCGGGCCAATCCATACCGCCCAATAGAGCAATAACGGCCATTTCACCAAGCCCGCCATCATCAAGTAACCTAGTACCAAAAATATGATACCTGTTTTCTTCGTATTACTCAGGAACGTCCATTTTGGACCGTTTTCATAGCGAGCAACCAAGCCAGGAAACGTAGTGAGAAAGTTGTACCAAACAAACACCGCAGGCCAAACCGTCGTATAGGCTACCAAGAACACGAGAACCGTCATCTTGTGAGAGATGACCTCCATATTCGGGTAATACCAGCTCATACCGGCGAAATAGTCAAAGAACTCAAAAAATAGCCATCCAAGCAACGAGACTAAGGCACATACCACCATCAATTTGGGTCGTATGGAGATAAATGAGGCGCCGTTGTTTCGTTTATAAACGATTCCATCAAGTAGAAGAATGAAGCCCCACCATAATGGGCTAAATACATATGGCACAATACTGCTTAACGCGGCGGGCCTAGCCCACATTAGGTACCAGCTAATGACCATAAGTACTCCGCCCACATAAAACCAAGATGGGTAACTGGCTGTACTCGGTACTTTTGGCTGAGGTTCTCCTCCCTTAAGTCCGAAAAGCTTAGGAAACGCGTATAGCAGCACCACTAATGACGCTAACACTGCGATAATTATAAAGTAGGTCTTGTTGAATTTCGGCGCAGCCGTTACAAGTTGCGGAGGAAATTCGCCAAAGCCAGGAGGCAGGTGGTTCGGATAAATAAAGTAGCCAACGGCTAACGGAACAGCGGCAAGAAGTAATACTGGCCAGATAAGTGACCACTTTGAAGAATTTGAACTCATAGCCCATCCCCTAATTGTTTTAAATTCATTATCAAGTATTCATAAGAATACCTTCCAAATAATTAAATTACCAGATACTAGACAGGCGGTCTGTATTTAACTCAAATTCACAAATTTAAGTTAAATGAGCCTATGAGAAGGCTTTTTCTGGGCGAACACAGCGTATCAACAAGGATTTTTCTATCGCTTCTTCGCGAATATACGCAATTTTATGATAATCAGCGCTGTTGGCAAATTCCTTAAAAGCCTGCCAATTTGGGTACTCGACAAAAAACACCAGATCAGCATCAAATTCGCCAACTACGGCTCGATCAGTAACAAAACTCTTGAGTTTGCGGCCACCGACCCGTTTCATAAGTGGTGTCATGGCTCGCATATAATCGCGATACCGTTTTTCCCCACCATCGGGTTTAAACCACAATGCGTTGAGCATGTATATTCGATCGTCGCTCATGCGTTTTTTTTTAATTACTAACTTGCTTACGTTGGTCATGATACGTGCCCCTAAACACCGCTACAGCTAAGTATTTAGTTAGCTGCATTGTGATTTAACCTGAGACTGAAAAAATGATCAACGTGTCAAAATTAGTCACCTCCGAGATCAAGTACTAGCTTAAGTTGCACACCGTTGAACTCAATTATGTCACCGCTCAGCATCTTTCGTCGCTTACGCATTTCGGGGCATCCATTTACCAACACTAGACCTTCGTCAATCACCGCCTTGGCTTCACCACCCGATGCGACCAATCCCTCAAATTTTAAGATCTTATGGAGCTCAATCGGCTCCTTATTAATTGTTACGTCTTGCACTTAATACCTACTATAAATTTAACTCGCCTTTTTGCTCTTCTTTTTGCCTCTTGAAGACTTACTTCTAAGCGACTTACTCCTAAGATACAGCACTTTAGATCGACCATCACCAATTGGTCGCTCTTCTATATTAAATAGCTTCGTGGCCTTGACGAGCTCACCTAGTTTTCCATAACCGTAGTTTCGCGGGTCAAAGTTGGACGCTTGATTATTCAAATGACTGCCAACGTGCGCTAATTGCGCCCAACCGCTTTCGTCTGACGAAGCTTCTACCGCTTTGCGCAACGAGCCGACTAACTTGGTATCTTGTTTAAGTTCTACGCTGCTTTTTCTACTCAGTACTTCAGCATCCCCTTCCGGGGTTAGCAGAACTTCTGTGTAAATAAATTTGTCGCACGCGGCAACGAATGGTGATGGTGTTTTCTTCTCTCCAAAACCATAAACTGCTAAGCCCGATTCTCGTATTCGCGAAGCCAACTTTGTGAAATCACTGTCGCTTGACACAATACAAAAACCATCGAAAGCATCGCTGTACAGCAAGTCCATGGCGTCGATAATCATCGCGCTGTCGGTCGCATTTTTACCTCTTGTATAAGCAAATTGTTGAATGGGTTGAATTGAATGGTCAAGCAACACTTCTTTCCAACCTCGTAAGTTGGGCGACGTCCAATCGCCATAAATACGTTTGACGCTGGCGGTTCCGTAATTGGCAATTTCGGCTAATAGCGCATCGACGATGCCTGGCTGAGCATTGTCGGCATCGATGAGTACCGCAAGCTTTTGATTGATTTTCATCAACCCATTAGACAACAAGCGAAGCCACCACACAATGGCATCACACCAATCCTACCGTTTGGTAACGGTATCCGTTAAACTTTCACATGACAAAATAACAATAGAAGACAATCATGGCCGAAGCCCTCCACAGCCAACACACCACCACCTTTCCTGAACTACTTAATCAGGCCAACGCCAGTTTGGTGGTATCGACCTATCAAGCCGGCAAGCTGATTCTTTTGCGCGCGAACGGCGAGTCTCTAAATACCCATTTTGTAAGCTTACCGAAGCCGATGGGGGTGGCGTTTGACCAAGGCCGGTTAAGCGTTGGCTCGGGGGCACATGTAATCGACTATTTTAATATGGCGAACGTGGGGCCTAAAGTAGAGCCTATCAACACTCACGATAGTGCATTTTTGCCGCGCCGAACGCATGTTACAGGTGATATCGACATTCATGAAATGGGTTTCGATAGCAACAATGAGCTGTGGATTGTTAATACAAAGATGTCGTGTTTGTGCACGCTTGATATTAATCACAGCATTGTGCCTCGCTGGCGCCCACCTTTTATCACGGGTTATGACTTAACTGACCGATGCCACCTTAATGGCTTGGCCATGCGCGACGGAAAACCCAAATATGTTAGCGCGCTGGGCACCTCGGACAAACCTGCTGGATGGCGTGAAAACAAAGCATTCGGGGGCATGATCATGGACGTTGATAGCGGCGAAATGATCACCGAGGGGCTGTCAATGCCGCATTCGCCTCGCTGGTACCGCAACAAACTGTGGGTATTGGAATCAGGCGCAGGCCAATTAATTACGGTAGATGAAAAAACCGGAGAGAAGACGGTCGTGGCGGAAGTTCCAGGATTTTGCCGCGGCATCGATTTTATTGAACGTTATGCTTTAATTGGTTTATCTGAAGTCAGAGAAACCGCTGTATTTGCTGGTCTACCGCTAACGGAGCGTGAGCAAGACAGAAAATGC
>CALKRK010000035.1 GCA_937989675.1 uncultured Arenicella sp.
ACCAACTATTGGCATTGGTGCCGGCGCTGAATGCGACGGGCAAGTTTTGGTGTTGCAAGATATGATCGGCATTTACCCTAAAAAGAGCCCTAAGTTTTGTAAAAATTTTATGCAAGGGGCGGATTCAATCTCCGGAGCCGTTGAGCAGTATGTAAAAGAGGTGAAGGCGGGAGAATTTCCGGCTGAGGAGCACAGTTTTAAGTAGTGACTGGGTTTAAAATGCGCAGCTTACCGTCTAATATAGAATGTTGAAAAGCCGTCTAGGGAAGGCTAGGGGAAGAGAACCAAGTGAATAAAGTACAACGAGTGTCATCATTGCGAGCGGCGGTAAGTGCCGCACGAAAAGACAAAAAGACTGTTGGGTTTGTTCCAACGATGGGGAATTTGCATGAAGGCCACTTGGAGTTAGTGCGCTCGGCAAAACGCCGAGCCGACTTTGTGGTGGTCAGTATTTATGTCAATCCAACGCAGTTTGGCGCACATGAAGATTTGGATAATTACCCATCAACTCCTGAAGAGGATGCTCGTATGTTGGCTGAGCTTGGTACTGACATTTTGTTCCTGCCAGAAAAAACAACAATGTATCCGGGTGAGTTAGAGGAACAAACGGTGGTTTACGTGCCAAAAATTGGCGATCTGTATTGTGGAAAAGACCGCCCTGAACACTTTTATGGCGTGACCACGGTTGTTAGCCGCTTATTTAATATGGTGCAACCTGATGTGGCTATTTTTGGTAATAAGGACTATCAACAGCTTACGATTGTTCGTCGTATGGTTGAGGATTTGGCTTACCCGATTCAGGTTGTTGGAGTTGATACAGTGCGCTCAAAAGAGGGCTTAGCTCTATCATCGCGCAACGGTTATTTGACGGCGAAAGAACGTTTGGATGCACCCGCTTTACAACAGTCGCTGCAAAAAATTTCCGAGCAATTGAAAGAACGCAGTGCGGTGGCGTCAAAAAGTGCGCTCAAGAAACTGGAAGATGAGGCGAAAGCAGAGCTAAAAAAACGCGGCTTTAAACCTCAGTATATTACCGTGTGCCGACAAGCTGATTTGAAGCCTGCAAAAAAAGGCGATACGAGTCTGGTTATTTTAGCGGCCGCGCAACTTGGTAAAGCTCGCTTAATTGATAATATAGAGGTTGAACTCGCCGATTAATTCGAGCTTCTTTTTATGCAAGTTTTTTGCAAAACTAGCGAATAATATCCTGGTCTTTAAAGCCTAGCAGGTAGAGAATGCCGTCTAAACCATGCGTTGAAAGGGATTGTTTGGCTGACTCTCGCACTAGCGGTTTTGCTCTAAACGCGATTCCTAAACCGGCCGCACTTAACATCATTAGATCATTTGCGCCATCACCGACCGCAATTGTTTGCTGTGGATCAAGGCCTTCCTCCTTAGCGATCTGCTTTAAAAGCACCGCTTTACGCTCCGCATTGACAACTGGATGAACAACTTGGCCAGTCAGTTTGCCATCTACAATTTCCAGGGTGTTAGCGTAGACATGATCAATATCCAGCTTGCGTTTGAGGTAGTTGCCGAAGTAGTTAAACCCGCCAGACAAAATTGCGGTTTTAAACCCATAGGCTTTCAAATTTCGAATCAGCGTTTCTGCGCCTTCCATCATTGGTAAATTCTCGGCGATGTCTTTTAGAACATCTTCACTCAGCCCTTCAAGTAGGGCCATGCGTTGCGTGAAACTTTCGGTGAAATCTATTTCGCCTTGCATTGCGCTTTCGGTAATCTTTGCAACTTCAGAACCAACGCCAGCATGTTTAGCAAGTTCGTCAATCACTTCGGTTTTGATGAGCGTCGAATCCATATCGAAGCAAACAAGGCGCCGGTTCTTGCGGAACGCATTGTCTTGTTGAATGGCGATGTCGATGTCTAACTCGGTTGCGATGCTTAAAAAACTAGCGCGCATCTGTGCCGGGTTTTTAGGCACACCTTGCACGGCGAATTCGATGCAAGATTTAACTTCGTTGGTAACTGGTTTGTCAGCAGGCACACGGCCACTTAGTCGAACAATGTCATGTATATTTAGCCCTTGTTCAGCCGTTACTTGCGTAACTCGCGCTATTTCCTCCGCGGATACTTCGCGCGTTAGAAGAGTTAAGGTGTAGCGGTCGGCGCCTTGTTGTGACACCCAGCGCGAATAGGCTTGTTCGTTGATATCTCGGATTTTTACTTTGAGATTAAGCGAATTGGCTTGTTTGATAAGTTGACTTTTTACCTCTTCGGCATCCTGATCCGCCGGTAACTGCAGCATCATGCCTTGCGAAACTTGGTCGTGAATTACCGATTGTCCAATATCCAGAATACGGACATCTGCTTCGCTAATGACTGAATAGAAATCGGCGGACAGCCCAATTCTGTCTTCGCCTGAGATATTAAGCAAAATGATGTTTGACACGTTAAGTTTGTTGCTAGCAGAGGGTCTTTTGACAGTGTCGAGAAGTGTACACTAAAACCTTGTTGATCAATATGATCAGTGGTTAAAACGATTACTATCTCGATTGTAATCGTGAGTGGATTAATCATTGTTGCGCAATATGGCGTATAATCTCACGAGCAGTTAGAGCAGAAAAAATTTACCGAACTAGGTTATGACGAAAAAAACCAGAGTAGGCGTGGTAGGGGTTGGCTATTTGGGCCAAATTCACGCCAAAATTTATCACGAAATGGATGATGTGGAGTTGGTGATGTTAGCTGACACTAATCATGACAATGTATCGGCGCTTGGTAAGCAGTATGAGTGTGATGTCACCACAAACTACCTCGAAATGTTGGATAAGGTTGATGCTGTGAGTATTGTGGTGCCCACGTCTTTGCATTTTGATGTTGCGCAGCCGTTTCTCGAGGCGGGAGTGGCGACGTTGTTGGAAAAACCGATTGCGGCTAACGTTGATGAAGCACGAAAATTGGTCGATTTGGCAGCGCAGAATGAAGCTCCATTTTTGATTGGGCATTTAGAGCGTTACAACCCAGCATTGCGCGCTGTAGTAAATCAGGTAGCCGAACCTAAATACATTGAAGTACACCGCTTGGGAACGTTTGTTGAACGTGCCACCGACGTTGATGTGATCACTGATTTAATGATTCATGATCTTGACTTGGTTTTGTCTTTGGTTGACGAAGAGCCGAGTGATGTACAAGCAATTGGCGCGTCGGTTATTACTGATCACGTAGATTTAGCCAATGTGCGCTTGAGTTTCCCTAGCGGTGCGGTAGCAAATATTACCGCCAGCCGGGTTTCGAACAAGCGCTTTCGCCGATTCAGAGTCTTTGGTCCGGAAGGGTATTATGGCATCAATTTAATGGACCAAGAGTTGGACATCGTAACTAAGGGCGAAACGCCTGAAGACAGTCAATTTCCAGGCTTGGAAGTTGAACATATTAGCTTTGATTCAGAGCAACCGTTGCAAGTTGAATTGGCACATTTTGTCGAAGTGGCGCGTGGTCAGAGTATGCCAATGGTGAC
>CALKRK010000036.1 GCA_937989675.1 uncultured Arenicella sp.
GATAGCAATTTCACGCATGAAATAGATTCTGGTGCTGTGATTAAAGTCGCCATCAAAGTCGATCAGGATAGCCAAACAGCGACCATTGACTTCACCGGCACCAGTGAACAGCAGCCGAGCAACTTTAACGCGCCGAGCGCCATTACCAGAGCGGCCGTGCTGTATGTTTTTCGCTGTTTAGTGGATGACGATATACCGCTAAATGCGGGTTGTATGAAACCGTTTAATATAATCGTTCCAGAAGGGTCTATGCTTAGCCCGATATTCCCAGCTGCGGTTGTCGCCGGCAATGTGGAAACAAGCCAAGCGATCACGAATGCTTTATTCGGTGCATTAGGTGCTCTAGGTTCCAGCCAAGGCACAATGAATAACTTGACCTTTGGCGATGATGATTGTCAGTATTACGAAACAATTTGTTCTGGTGCGCCAGCCGGGCCAGGGTTCAACGGTGCCGCTGCTGTGCACACGCACATGACCAATACGCGCCTTACCGACCCCGAGATTTTGGAGCATCGATACCCGGTTATTTTGGATGAGTTTTCTATTCGACGCGGCTCGGGTGGAAAAGGAGAATGGGTTGCAGGAGACGGCATCTTCCGAAGCATTCGATTTCTTAAAGAAATGGAATTTTCAATTTTGTCAGATCATCGTCGAGTTCCACCCTTTGGAATCAAGGGTGGCGAATCAGGGGAAATTGGGAAGAATTGGATCAAGCGTGCCAATTCCGAGGTTCAAGAGTTAGAGGGATGTGCTCAAGCGAGGGTCGGTGTTAATGATGCAGTTAATATTCAAACACCGACCGGCGGTGGTTTTGGAAAAAGGCTAGGAAACTAAGAATGTTAAAACGATTTAGGGAGGTTGGGCCTGGAGTGTTAGTAACGGCTGCGTTTATTGGCCCAGGTACTGTTACAGCATGCACACTAGCCGGCGCCAACTATGGGTACGCCTTACTTTGGGCACTCTTATTTGCCACTATTGCAACCATCATATTGCAAGAGATGAGCGCTCGGCTTGGTACGATAACCCAGCAAGGTTTAGGGGATATCTTGATCAATGAATTGCAAAATTCGATTTTCAAATGGCCATTGATCGGGCTTTTACTTGTTGCACTCTATGGTGGTAACGCGGCTTATGAAGCTGGGAACCTTGCTGGTGGTGCGCTTGGAATAGCCGCGATATTCGGTGAAAATGCACTGTTATCTAAAGTTGCCGTCATAGCACTGGCTACCTTTGGCATCATTATTTTGGTTCGAGGGTCTTATAAAGATATCGAAAAGATTCTTATCGGCTTAGTACTTCTAATGGGGCTTGCCTTTATTTTGACCTTTTTTGTCGTGCAACCTAGTCTACTGAGTATGTTTGATGGAATGTTCAAACCGACTATCCCGACTGACAGCTTGCTCACCGTCATTGCGCTGATTGGTACCACCGTAGTACCGTACAATCTATTTTTGCATGCCTCGGCGGCAAAAACTCGCTGGAATGGACCAGAAGGCCTAAAAGCCGCCAAATCAGATACGGTGATTTCGATCGGCTTAGGTGGGCTTGTTGCCATACTAATCACGTCAACGGCGGCAGCCAGTATTTATGCTAATGCATTAAGCGTACAAAGTGCTGCTGATATGGCCGTTCAGTTTGAACCGCTTTTTGGCTCGATGGCTAAGTACCTGTTGGGGCTGGGTTTGTTCGCGGCAGGTTTAAGCAGTGCGATTACCGCACCTTTGGCAACCAGCTTTGTGGTTTCAGAATTATTGAAAGTAGAAGGTGGCGAGCAATCAGTGACCTTCAAAGCCATTGGTGTCAGTATTCTTGTAATCGGATGTACCTTGGCGCTTACTGGAATTAAACCGCTCAAACTGATTTTATTGGCGCAGTTTGCAAATGGTTTACTATTACCGATCGTCGCATGCTTTCTATTGTTTGCGCTTAACCGAAAAAACATTTTAGGCGAATATGCCAACGGCATCATAGCGAACGTACTCGGTTGTGCAGTAGTCCTGTTTACGGCCGCATTAGGTGCACGCCTTATATTTAAGGCCTTAGGGGTTCTATAGCCTCTAAACTAGTAGAGAGCTTCATATTGCCAACAAGTTATTGATAGAATGCGACTATCTTACAACAATCATATTGAGAGTATTTTTCTATTATGAGCTCAGATAACCGAAAAATAGTTTCAGGGAAACACCTAGCAACGGCCGAATCCTGGCCTCTATCCGAACTAGAGTTCGCACTTACGATTCTTAATAACGCATTTAATAAATGGATTGTTCGTTGCTCTGCTGCAGTCTGTAAGTATGATTTAAATGCGTTGGAAGTACTTACCTTACATAACATTCATCACCGTGATAACGAGCAACGGCGTGTCGACATATGCTTTATGCTCAACATCGAAGATTCGCATACTGTTAACTATGCGCTTAAAAAATTAATGAAACATGGTTTGATCATTGGAACTAAGCGTGGAAAAGAAGTGTTTTATGCAACAACGGACGAAGGTCACGAAGTGTGTGAACAATATCGAGAAGTTCGCGATCGATGTCTGGTGCCGGGTGTACTATCTGTTGATGGTGATTCAGAACACCTATCTGAAATTGCGACAACCATGAGAACGCTATCAGGCTTATATGACCAAGCGGCTCGGTCTGCAGCGTCAATTTCCTAGTCGTCGGTATTTGCCAAGAAATAACCTGCGCAGCAGCCATCAATTGTCTCAGATTCCAGCTAATAATCTGAACAACCAATCATGTTTTCCAGCAACGCTCTGCTGGATAATGATAGGCGAAAAAAGCTATTTTCCCATTAACTCCATTAGTGCCAATACCGTTGCTTCTACGCCGCTAGTAACGGCAGGTTCAGGCGTAATTTTAAATAGCGGGCTGTGATGGCTTGGAACGGGCGGGCCACCCGCTTCAGCCGCTTCAAAATCGGCTTCCGGTGTGCCTCCTACGGCAAAGTAAACGCTTGGAATATAAGGGTCCGTTGTAAAAAACGGATAGTCCTCGGCGCCCATTCCTTTGTTGGGCTTCTTTGTGAGTATGTCTTTACCCATATTTTCGACCCAAACGGCACGCAATCGTTGAGCTAACTTTGCATCGTTAATCGTTGGTGGCACGCTTTCGTTTGAAATAGAGACTTCCGGGAGTTTGTCGTCAGGTAAGCCTGCTACGCGACCCATGTTTTTGGCGATTCGTTCAATACCGTCGAGCAAGGTTTTGCGAGTTTCCAAGCTGGTGTTGCGTACGGTGAGCTGCAATACGGCTTGATCAGAAATAATGTTGTGCTTTGTGCCAGCATGGAAGGAGCCTACAGTGACAACGCCAGGGTCGCGAGGAGGTAATTCTCGAGACACGAGAGTTTGCAATGCCATCACAATCTGTGCACCAAGCACGATTGGGTCTTTGCCAGCATGTGGGCTTGCGCCATGAGCGCCGACACCGTGAATAAGTATGTCTACTGTGTCAGCACCAGCGTAAGGGCTACCATCGGTTACGCCTATTTTGCCGGCTTCGATACCGCTTGAAACGTGGAATGCGAGCCCGAAATCTGGTTTTCCAAAACGTTTATAAAGATTGTCTTCCATCATGGCCTTTGCTCCTAATACGCGTTCTTCGGCTGGTTGAACGATGAGCATTAGAGTGCCGGACCACTTATCTTTCGTCGCTTGCATGCGCCTTGCCGTGCCAACTAAGCTGGTAATGTGTACATCGTGCCCGCATGCGTGCATTACTGGCACTTCATTGCCGGTAATTGGGTCTACTTGTTTCGCTTTAGAGGCATACTCTAAGCCAGATTTCTCTTCGACCGGCAGACCGTCCATGTCGGCTCGCATACTAACTAAAGGACCATCACCATTTTTAAGCATCGCGACGACACCGGTACCGCCGACCCCCGTAGTGACTTCGAAGCCAGCGTCTGTGAGTTCCTTTGCCATACGTTCCGCGGTTTGGTTTTCCACTAAACTCAATTCCGGGTTAGCGTGAAAATGCTTAAAAAGGCTCTCAAGATGCGCTTTATAATCCTTAGAAACGGCGGTGGATAGTTCGCTTTCGGCAAACGCATTGCCGCTAAAAAACACTGCGGTGGCGACCGCGAGCGATAATATATGACGCATAATTGTTAGTACCTCGTGGGTTATGGCCGTTAGGCGTGAAGGTCTGGAATTAACTTGCTTTCCAAGCGTGCAATGGAGTCCTTCAATTTTAATTTTTGCTTTTTAAGGCGGCCGATTTCTAGCTGGTTGCTGTGAACTCTCTCGGCCATCTCTTGAATGGCGATATCGAGCTCGCGGTGATCCTGTTTAAGCTCCGCTAGAGACTGAATCAACAACTGTTTTTCGCCGCTATTTAATTGCATGGGATTAATACCGTATCTATTAGAATCATTCTATAGCATAAAGTTAATGTTCGACCACCAATTTTACTGGGTAAGGTGCAATGTGGGTGTTATTCTAATGACCGAGCCCTGTGGGTGTGAAAGACGGTAGCATAATCATGACGATTCGAAGTTTTATAGCCTTACCTGTTCCCAGTACTACTGCTAATCAGTTAGGGGATGTGGCTGCCAAGATGTCTTATCAAGATAAGAGCGGCGCGGTGAGGTGGGTAGATCAGTCAAACTACCACGTGACTTTAGCTTTTCTGGGTGAGCAACGCGAAGCGGATTTGGAAAATTTAGCTGAGCAGTTGGATAACCACCTTCATCAATCAGAATTTCAAGCAAATATAACGCACCTAGGCCCATTTCCAGAGACCCGGCCGAAGCTAGTAGCGGCAATGTTAGATCGTTCGCAAGACCTCAAAGTTGTTCATCAACAAGTGATATCGGCGATTAAATCCGCTGACCTAGGTTACGATAAGCGAAAATTCATACCGCATGTCACATTGGGCCGTTATCGTCACAGTAAGAATGTTTACGCAGGCACCATACCGATGAATGTAGCGTTTGAAACGGTTATCGATGAAGTGGTGTTGTACGAAAGTGTATTGACCAGCGCGGGTGCTGAATATGAACCAATTTATCGGTTTCCCTTGGATGAATTTGACACAGAGCTCCCTGAAGACATGGTTTTAGAGTACACCGTAGATGAAGTATGACTTGCATTGCCATTCGCACTTTTCGGATGGCGCTCTTAGCCCCACAGAACTCGTAGACGCGGCGGTAGAAGCTCAAATTACACACTTGGCTTTGACAGATCACGATACCTTGGATGGTCTTGCGGAAGCACAGCGTGCCGCTTTTCGCCATCAAAGCCTAACTGTGATCAATGGTCTGGAGTTGTCGTGCACGTGGGAGAATCAACTATTACATATTGTTGGTTTGGATGTTAATCCTAATAATGCTGATCTTAAAGCGGGCGTAGCGCAGAATAAGCAGCGTCGGCTGCGTCGCGCTGAGGCGATGTTTGAAGACTTTGAACAACACGATATCTATTTACGTGATTTCGTGGCTAACCAACTTGTTAGCGGTGGTGTTCCTACTCGCCCGCATTTTGCTCAGGCCTTGATTGAACAGGGTTTTGCAAAAGATAAGAAGCAAGCATTTAAACGTTATCTTGTTCGTGGTAAACCGGGCTATATACCGATGCGCTGGCCGCCCCTCGAAGAAGTGGCTGACTGGATACTAAAGGCTGGAGGAGTTGCCGTGTTGGCTCACCCCAACCGCTACAAAATGACACGCACCAAATTATCAAGACTCATTAGCGAAATGTTAGCGTTAGGAATTCAAGGAATGGAAGTATCTACACCTACAACCGACAAACAACAAACGGGAATGTTAGGGGAGCTAGCTAATCAGTTTGGTTTGTTAGCTTCAGTTGGGTCTGACTTTCATTCCTATGATCAACCTTGGGCAAAGCTGGGCAGTGCGCAACCTTTAGCCGCATCCTTAAACCCCGTCTGGGCTCAATTTAGCTCCATCTCCGCATAAAAAGCTATGTTAGAAAACGATTTTTCAACTCCAACAAATCCGTCAACCGTGTACTTAAAGGACTATCAAAAGCCGGATTTTTTAGTACCTAATATTAATCTAAATATAGTTTTAGCTGACGAAACAACGCATGTGATAGCGAGTTTGCACATTGTCAGGCAAGGAGACCCATCCGCTCCTTTAGTGTTAGACGGCGAAAAAATGAGTCTGGTTTTAATCAAGTTGGATACGCAAGTGTTGTCTAAACAGCGTTACTTTGTTGATGCTGAGCGCTTGGTGATTGAGGGCGTCCCCGATGAGTTTGAACTTGAAATTCATACTGAGCTAAAACCTCAGCTCAATACTGAGCTTTCGGGTTTGTATCGATCTAGCGGCAATTATTGTACGCAATGTGAGGCTGAAGGGTTTCGCAGAATAACGTATTTTCCTGATCGCCCAGACGTACTTTCTGAATACCGCGTAACGATCACCGCTGACAGAAATAGTTGCCCTGTGATGTTGTCTAACGGCAATCAAATTGGCGGCGGTGACAATGAAGATGGAACGCATTGGGTTAGTTGGCACGATCCACACCCCAAACCAAGTTACTTGTTTGCTCTGGTAGCTGGTGACCTAAAAAATATTTCAGATCACTACGTAACCGCGTCGGGGCGTAAGGTTGAACTCAATATCTACACTCAGGCTCATAATATTGATAAATGTCAGCATGCGATGGACTCGCTTAAGCATTCAATGCGCTGGGACGAACAGCTCTATGGGCGTGAATACGATTTGGATTTGTACAATATCGTGGTGGTTGATGATTTCAATATGGGGGCTATGGAGAACAAAGGGCTGAACATATTTAATTCAAAATACGTGTTGGCCAATCAGGAAACTGCGACGGATGCGGACTATGAAGGTATAGAGAGTGTAATCGCGCATGAATATTTCCATAATTGGTCGGGCAATCGGGTTACTTGTCGAGATTGGTTTCAATTGAGCCTCAAGGAAGGGTTTACGGTATTTAGAGATCAGTGCTTCAGCGCGGATATGGGCTCGGCGGCGGTTAAACGGATTAGAGATGTACAGCTCCTGAGAGCGTATCAATTTAAAGAAGACGCTGGCCCGATGGCACATCCAGTGCGGCCTGAGTCTTACCAAGAAATCAATAATTTTTATACCTCTACTATCTATAATAAGGGTGCGGAAGTCATTCGAATGATGCACAGCTTGCTGGGTGCGCAGGGTTTTCGACAAGGTTCAGACCTCTATTTTGATACCTTTGATGGACAGGCGGTTACCACTGAAGATTTTGTTTTCTGTATGGAAAAAGCGAATCAAGTAGATTTGCAGCAGTTCAGGCGTTGGTACACACAATCAGGAACGCCGGTTGTGAATATTGAGCAACACTTTGAAGGTGATACCTTGACTCTTTCTTTATCGCAAAATTGCCCTCCGACACCGGGCCAAAAAAACAAGAAACCGTTTCTAATTCCTTTGCGCATAGCATTGTTTGATCGAACACGAAGTAAGTTGCTTGAGCAAACTTTGGTATTAGATCAAGCCTCTCAAACTTATGAGTTCGAAGGTTTATCCTCGCAACCCGTGGTCTCAGTGCTAAGAGATTTTTCGGCGCCGATAAAGCTAGAATTTGCGCAAAGTGACGATGACTTAGTGGCGTTGATCGAAGCAGATGACAACGGCTTCGCTCGTTGGGAGGCGTGGCAGCGCCTATCACTCAATCTGATTTTACCAGCATTGGAGTCTGGCGAGATTGATGAACTGGCATATCAACGATTGTTATCTGCTTTACACGGTTTGATTGAATCAAATCCAAAAGACAAAGCAATTTTTGCCGAAATGCTGACTCTTCCGTCGGCTAGTTATATCGCGGAGCTTAGTCAACCGATAGACCCACAGAAAATTATGGTGGTGCGCGAGGAGTGCGTTCGTCGGATTGCTCGAGATTTAGAGTCAGAATTTCATCGGATCTATGCGGATAACAATCAGAATACTGAATTCAGTCAGGCCAGCGGTGCTATTGCCGGGCGAGCTTTAAAAAATCGAGCGTTGAGTTATTTGGTGGCGACCGGGCAGGTGGCTTATCACGCACTAGCCAGTCATCAGTATCATTCAGCAACAAACATGACAGACCGCTTGGCTGCGTTTAGGGCATTGGTGCACTCAAGTTATCCTGAGCGTAATGAACTGTTAGGCCACTTCTATGAACAGTGGAAAAACGACGCTTTGGTATTAGATAAGTGGTTTGCTATCCAAGCCATCACCCCTGGCGTAGAGACACTGGAAAACGTAATTGAGCTGACTCAGCATTCAGCTTTTTCCATTAATAACCCCAATAAAGTCAGAGCATTGTTGGGTGCATTTTCAGGCAACTTGAGCAGCTTTCATTTAGCGGATGGTTCGGCATACAAATTCTTTGCCGATCAAATAATAAAACTTAACAAAATCAACCCTCAAGTTGCTGCGCGGCTCGCCGGCGTTTTTAATAATTGGCGCTCATACACCGAACCTTATAAAAACGAAATGCAGCGACAATTACAGCGTTTAGAAAGTCAGCAAGACCTTGCAAAAGACGTGACAGAAATTGTCAGCAAAGCGCTTTCTGAGTGAAATTGAAAATCAAGAAATTTTGATTGCTTTCATAAAGCCAGTGTTTATGCGGGTCTAGGCGCTCACATTAGTAAATATAATTTAATTCGAGAAAAGTGAGTGAATACTTTATAGTCTTCGGGCTATTATTTTATTGGGTAAATAATACTGGTTGGTATTAGGTAGGGTTCTTTTGCATGAAACGTATTGACTCATACGTTTCATTGAACGTGAAAAACAACTTAGTGACTCAATAATGATACTAATCGCTAGATCCACTAGACTCGATAACGCGCGCGCGCTAAAAAAAATAAAAACTCGCTTTAGGCTCCTTCTTCTGTTTGGGGTCATCCTCTCCAGCTTTAGTTCTGGGCTTGCATCAGCGCAATCAGCTTTAGATAAGAACAAAATGTCTGCTGTGATGGCTATTATTAATAGCTATCTGCTCAACTCGCGCAAAGAGCCCATACCGCAACCTGATGGCCTAGGTGTTGTTTTATCACTTAATGAGATATCTCCAGACACATATTCGGTAGATTCAAATGAGCAAATTTATGCTGAATTCGAGCTGCAGAACGCAACGGTAGAGCTGTGTTTTCATATTACGGCTAATACCAACGTTAATCCGAGCCAAGACATAACCGTTGAAGTGAACGGTGAGCGACAAGGAGCTAGGTTAGGGGAGAACTGTTATGTTCTAAACAATGGTGTTCA
>CALKRK010000037.1 GCA_937989675.1 uncultured Arenicella sp.
TTTTTCGGCGTCATTTTATTATGCTTTTATCAGTCGCTCATTCTACCGCGAGCACCTTGCTGTGTTGCGAGGGCGTTTACATTATCAAAAATCTCTCTCTAATATCTCCGACAGCAGTGTGCTACTAAGGCGTAATGTGCATCGCCTAGAGAAAGGTTTGATCATGCAACCTAGAAGGGCGGTTTTCGCAGCCGCCTACATTGGTGAAACCGTTGATTGCTACTTGAAGTGCCTCATGAGCGGGACAGTTATCGCTGAGGAAATGAAATGGGCTCAAGATGTTATCGGCGAGTACTTTACGGTCGTTTCGACAACGGACAAAAACATTATTGAGTGCCAAGCTAGGTTCGAGGCGGCAGCGAGCCCATTTGAAAAGGGTGCTTGCAAGCCCTATACCCAACAGGAATTACCACCCGCGCCGATGAGTTTCGATGACTTACATATTCTGTTTAAGCGTCGTCGATCAGTGCGTTGGTATTTCAATGACCGTATTGATCCGATATTGATCGAGCGTGCCGTTGAGGCAGCTTCGCAGGCACCGTCGGCGTGCAATCGGCAACCCTATCGCTTTATGTATTTCGATGAACCTGATCAGGTGAAACAGGTCGCAGGTTTGGCCATGGGGACGGCTGGCTTCTATCAACAGTTACCTAGCGTGTTTGCTGTGGTTGGAGATTTGAGCTGCTATCCGAAAGAACGCGATAGGCACGTTATTTATATCGACGCTGCGTTAGCCTCGATGTTGTTAATGCTTGGGCTTGAGACTCAGGGTGTATCAACCTGCCCAATCAATTGGCCAGACATCGAGCCGCGTGAGCGAAAGCTAGAAAAGCGGCTTGGTTTGAATACTCATGAACGGGTTGTAATGCTGATTGCGGCCGGCTATGCAGACCCAGCTGGAGGCGTGCCATTCTCTCAAAAAAAGAGTGCATCAAGTTTGCTGCAAACTCAGATTGTTAAGTCCGCAGGTAACGTGGCGATGGCAGAGTAAGATGAATATAGAGATCAAAGGTGTTCAGTTTATTAATAAAGGCGCTGAGCTAATGTTGATGGCCGCACTTGCACAAATTACGAAACTGGCGCCAGGAGCGGATATTATCTTGCGGCCCAATAAGGGCTCGCCGTATCTTAAACGCGCCAATCTAGGCGCCTACCAAAAATTGACTCTAACAAAGAGCTGGATTGATCTAAACGCGTTAACTTATCTATTGCCAACGCGTGTTCGAACTTGGTTAAAAAAGACCTACGGACTTGTTACGGAAGCGGATGTTGATGTCATTCTAGATGCCTCAGGTTTTGCGTATGGTGATCAGTGGACGTCAATCGCACTGCGCCAGTTATCTAGCGAAGTAGGGAGATATGGGCGCAAAGGTAAGCCATATATCTTTTTGCCGCAGGCGCTTGGGCCATTTACTCGGCCTAAAGATCGCAAACGATTACAGGCTAGCTTGCCTAAAGCTGCGCTGATTTTAGCGCGTGAAAGGTCGAGTTATGAATTTGTTAAAGGTTTGGGAGTTACTGATCGAGTGTTAAAGCAATACCCCGATTTTACAAACTTAGTGACCGCCACGCACCCCAACGATTTTAGTTATAACAAACCTGTACTGTTGATTATCCCTAACAGCAAAATGTTAAGTGATAAAAACCCTAATAGTGACTGGCGCAATCGCTATATGCAGGTTCTCCATGGCGCTGTTGAGATAGGTTTAAGTTTGGATTTTAGCGTGGTGGTTTTAAACCATGAGGGGCGCTCAGATCAAGCTGTTTGCGACGCCTTACAACGCAAAGCAAGTTCAGCCATTGACCTTATCAATGAGGATGATGCGTTACAGGTCAAAGGCATCATTGGTGCAAGTCACCTCGTGTTGAGCTCTCGTTTTCACGGCTGCGTAAGTGCGCTAAGCCAAGGTGTTGCATGTTTAGGAAGCAGTTGGAGTTACAAGTACGAGCGACTGTTTGAGGAGTACGACCGACGCGCTTGTTTGCTCGATAAGCCGTTGGATCGAGCGGCACTTGAATTAGTGATTCAGCGCGCCTTGAGTAGCCAACTTCCGGACAATTCAGAGTTGATTCTGTTGCGTAAGAAGCAGAGCGAAGAGATGTGGACTCAGGTAGCTAAGTATCTTCAATAGAAGTGGCTTCGTTTCTTCCGGGCGATGAACAACTGATTAAAGTTTCGTTAAATGACCCGGTATTTTCAGCATGAACACGTAGCATCAAATTCGACGACAATGATCCATGATGCATGTTAGGCAAGTTTCACTGAATTTAAGTGCGCGCCGAAGATGATTTATCGTTGGATTGGTGCGTTGAATTACAGCGTAGGGGAATCAGGTTTAATTTTCACCGATAGGTTTATCGTTATGAACTCCGCGTTTCTCATTTATATGTCGCCGTTATCCGAACGTCGATTTTTGAAATCCCAGGGCTTAGTCGCCTTTATCTTGCTGCTTTCATTTGTAGCCCTAAGTGGCTGCGCGGGCTCGAAAGTGGTGAAGACCGATGCTGCTACATTTGACCTTAATCCTCGTCAAGACATCAATCGGCAGATCGCTGAAAATGCTACTCGTGCCAAACTCAACGCGCGCGATCTGACGTACTATTTAGGAGTTGGTGATGTATTAGAGCTCGCCGTTTTTCAAGTTCCTGAGCTTGAGAAAACGGTGCGGGTCAATGGCCGAGGTGAAATCGTTTTGCCTCTGCTCGGTATTTTGTCTGTTGAGGGTATGTCACTCCCGCAGTTGGAATCATTAATCAGTCGCCGCTTAGAGGAAAGTTATCTGCAGAACCCGCAAGTGAGCCTTTTTGTGAAGGAGTATCGTTCACAACAAATTACCGTGATGGGCGCTGTCGAGAAGCCAGATGTCTACAGTGTTCGGCAATCTCGCAGCGTGTTCGAAATGCTTTCTTTAGCAGGAGGATTATCGAAAGCGGCTGGTGATGTGATTCGTGTGCAAATGCAACGTAAGGACCGCGTAACCGGCCAACTTAAGGCGGAAAATTTATTACTCAGCTTGGATAAGATGATTCAAGGTGGATCGGCGGTTGCCGATGTCAGGCTCAGAGGTGGTGACAGCATTCTAGTGCCTGAGGCGGGCGTCGTGTTTGTTGAAGGTGCCGTTAAGAAGCCTGGCTCTTATAAAATGCAGGGTGAGACTAATGTGCTAAAGGCCATTGCAATGGCGGGTGGTGTGCCATGGGAGGGTAAACAAAATAAGGTTGAGGTAATTCGAGAGATCGGCGGTGAGCCGATGGCGATTGATGTGAATTTGAACCGCGTTCGTAAACAAAAAGGTGACGATGTTGTGCTGCGCGACGGCGATATCGTTATGGTCTCTTTCAGCGCAACCAAACGCGCTATTTCAGGTTTTTTTCGAGCGGCCGGCCAAATTCTTGGCTACAGCCTAAACTAAGGTCAATAGGAGCTAGCTAATGAGTAATACTGATGGCCATAGAAATACGCCCTTTAATAATTTGCCAGTGTTAGATCAACGTGCGGGCCGAGATGTCGCATTGTATGACGCTAATCTAAATAATCCGGCTGTTGAAGGAGAGCTCGACTTGCGTGCCTTATGGCGAGTGATAGTGAGGTATCGAAAGTTGATGTTCTTTATTTTCGTTGTGGTGGTGAGTGCCGTTATGGTCACGACTATGATGAAACGTGAAATATATTCTGCATCGGCTTTGCTGGAGATCAATACAGCTGGCCGCAATATTGTTAAATTCCAAAATGTCCAGAGCGAGGAAATCTCGGCGGGGGAGCATTTGTCGACTCAGTCGCGAATACTAGGCAGCAAGGCGGTTGCTGAGGAGGTTATTAAGCGTCTCGATCTAGTCGATGACCCAGAACTGAGTGGCAAGATCAGACAGCGCACAGTAAAGAACGGCGTAAAGCGGCTGCTTAAAATGTTTAAGCCGGGTTCCCAGAGAACTTACTCACAAGAGAGCCGCATGAATAGCGCTATCAAACGTTATTTATCAAGACTATCGATAGAACCGATTCGTAAATCTACACTGATCAACGTTCGTTTTAGAAGTTTCGACCCGAAGCTCTCGGCTCGCGTCGTGAATGAACATATGAAAGCTTATATCTGGCTATCAAGTCAACGTAGGTACAATTCAACTTCCGGTGCAAAGAGCTTTCTTACTAAAGAAATTGAAAATGTACAGAAAAAACTCGCGAGTTCACAAAAGGAATTAACAGAGTTTGCTCGGGTGCACGGAGTGATCGACATCGAAGATCGCAATAACATAATGTTGGAGCGTATGGCCAAACTTAATTTGGCGCTTTCGTCGGTGCAAAATGATCGAATCGACGCGGAAACCAAATTCATTCAATCGCAAAGTGAAAGCCCTAGTGAA
>CALKRK010000038.1 GCA_937989675.1 uncultured Arenicella sp.
TAATATAAGCGATGTGTTTTATCTTGTGATAGTTGCTAATTGCAACTGCCATTGAAGACTCTAGCTACTGGAGCTCATGGATGCATACTCCAATAGCTGAGAATATAAATGTATTGCTTCTACTCGCTGGCTAACTTTTGCTCAAAAGCCGTTTGAGAGTCACAGGCTTTTTTGAGGTCAGTGGTCGATAACTCACCTATTTGCGTTGTGAGCCGCATATATTGTGCGGCTTCTTCATCTGTGATCTTTCCCGCTTGAGTGAGCTCCACTTGTTGTTGTATCGATACACCAAAGCGCTCCCACAAAATTGTTGAATTACAGTTTGGGTCATCAGTGGTGTCTTGCCGGTTTATCGGGGTGGCAACGTAGTTGTCTGGCGCATGTTTTTCCATTACAGCGTCGTATTGCTGGCAAATACCCTCATCGATAGGATTTTCATAACCTTGTGAAGGGTTCTCTTCGCTAACGGCAGCTAGCTTGAGGCCAATCTCGTTTGTTTCTTCGTTGATTTCGGTTTGCTTACGCAATAAGTCAGCCGGTGCTTCTTTACCGTCCTCCATGTAATCAAAGATTTTGCGGTTATAAACTTGTGCCATGTTATTAACTGCCATCATCTTCTCTTGAGCCGTCTTTAACGAGCAGACAGCGTGAGTTTGGTGGCTAGCGACGAAGGTTAGAAAAGCCACGAGTGCAAGTAGGGTTGATCTCATAGTATTAGTTCTCTGTGGGTTAGGTTGAAGTTCGAGCCAGCTATTTGGATTTTAGCCAGTCTTGATAATCTTGGTTTTCATGAAATTCTTGAAAGTAGACGAATTCCGGGTTTGCATCTAATACGGTTTTTATAATAGCAAAAGCTTTGTCTTGCTGATCGAGGTTTAGCAGCACTCGAACATAGGTATCATTCAGTGCGACGTCTTCCTCGCGGGCGTATTGCATGGCTGCTTCGATATACCCAAGTGCTTTCTCGGGGTCGCTTTCTCGTAAGGTCCATGCGGCGCCATTGCCGGCATTCCGAAATACTTCCATTTGGAACTGACCTGACTCTGTAAATACCCACGTGCCAACGCCATTGTTGTTGAGGTAGTTGATAGCCGTGTCGGCTACTTTTATGTAGTTCTCCTGTGGCATGCCGCCTTCTAATTCGGGGTAAGCTGAACTAAGTAGTGCGTAGAGCGTCCATAGGTAATCGTATTCGCTAATCGAGCTGCCTTCCTCGACGAGTTTAAAAACGGTATTCGCTTGCTCTTGTTTCAAACCTATGTTGCTAGAGTTTTGAGACAGTGCTTTGACGGCTGCATGGACATTTTCGTCAGATTCGTCACTGGTTTCTACAAGTTCATAGGCTGTTTCGTCAAACTCTAGCGTCGCGGATTTTGATCGTTGTTTCGGAAGCACTGACAACTTCAATGTGCTGGTGATGTCACCGTCTCCATACACCGTTGATTGATCAAGTATTAAGTAGGAATTACTTATTGACCAAGCGCGCGCCTCAGCACTATCGCCGGTGTAATAATTCAACTCCTGAATCTTTTTCCAACGATTATCCTTATGTGTGAAAGATCGCCCATATTGCTTTGTTAACTGTTTTTCAATTGCCGAAAACTGACCGGAAAAATCGGCAGATGACTCCATAAAATAATAGGTTCCCCAGTCGATTTCCGAAAGGTAATGAAAGGCCAACATCTCTATATTGCCAAATACTGAATCTGCGATTTCATCGCTTGAAATACTATAGGGCTCGCCGCTGAAAATCTCAAAATACCTTGGTTTGCTATCCAGCAATTTTTGCACTACTGGCTTTATATCGCTGAGCCAGCTTTCGTCAAAACCAAACTCAAGATTTCCGGGCTTAAAAAATAAGGGATGTTGAGTGCGTAGCGTTCCAGTTGGGTAGGTGGCGCGCCACAGTTCCTTGCCTTGTGTATCGCTTACAACAAAAATATCTGATTTGGTGTTAGTGATAGTGTTGGTGGTTAGTGCAATTTCGCCTTCACGGTTAACATAAACCAGTTTTCGATCTTCGGTAATCGCCGGGATAAATTTGCCGTTAAGATTGGCAATTTCGGCGTTATCGATATGGGTAGTGTAGGGTTCGGCAATTGGATTGGCTAATTGTGTAAATGAGCCATCACGCTTTAACCAACCCCAATGCCGCGCACTAATAGCAAGGCCGTCGCATTGCTCTCTAAAGCCACTGAACCAATCGTAGGAGGGCGCGTTGAGAGTGTCTATTTTGCTGCCGTCCAGAGACGCAAAAGTTATATTGTTATAGCCATGAGAAAGAATATTGCAATCTGAGTAAAGAGATATATTTGAGGCTCGACTTTTGTAGATTTCCTCACCTTGAGCGTTTATAACACCAGCGTGACCGCGATTATCGGTGAATACGGCTAAGCCAAGTTTATTAAAAGATGTTAGTGATTCAAATTTTGGCTTGATGACCCAATCGCCAGTGTTGTTAATAACGCCCCAAGTAAGCTCGTAATCTTCACCTGTTGCGGCGGGTGCGAGGCCATTGCTTGAGAATTCCCTAATAGCGCTAAATTGAGGTTTGATTAGCCGCTTTCCGTTTGTGTCGATGACTCCCCATTTACCATTTTCCTTGAGTAAGACCGGGGCCAACCCAGTTTTAGAGAAGCGTTTTGCAATCGCGAAAGGGCCCTTGATGGCTACTTCGCCTGTCGCGTTTATGTAGAAAACTCGGTTGTTTTCGCCGACGATCGCGAAGCCATTTTCCATTGGTGACGCGCGTTTGTACGTGGCTGGGATTACTATTTTACCCGAGGTATTTAGGTAGCCCCATTTACCATCTTTTACAAAACGAGCAAGCCCCATTTCTGTCAATGCGCGTGCGTTGTCTAGTGTGGTTGGGTAGATCTCCTTGCCTTGATCATCAATATAGCCGTAAGCGCCGTTGTCGTCGCGAACGACACTAACTTTCTGGCCATTAGGCCCTTCAGCGAAGCCTGAAATTAACGCGTATTTAGGCGGCATAACAAGTTGGCCGTCATCGCTTACTAAGCCCCATAGTTGACCATTTTTTGTTGGTAGGAAAAAGAGTTCAGTTTGTTTTTCTATCGAGCTTTGTGCCCATAGCGTGGTAGTTTGTAGCATTGAAAGTGCTACGAATATAATCAAGCGATTTCCATTCATTGATTGATGCCTATTTGGTGGGGTTGCAGAACTATATCAGCTGGTTTTTTGTTTGTGAATTTGGGTCAGTACAAACCTTACAATTTCATCGCAATGCTGGCCACCAACCTCATAAATATTGGGGCCGTAGTCACGTACTATTTTTTCCTGAAGCAACGCTTTTGCGCGGAAGAAGCGTGTTTTAACGGTTGTTTCATGGAGGTCTAGAACCTGTGCGGTTTCTCTAACACTTAATTGTTCAACACCACGCATGATGAAAACAGTTCTGAATTTTTCGGGCAATGCATCGATTTGATGGCTTAGCTGATAGCGCAATTGATTGTTCTCGGCAATTGAATCTGGCGGAGTGGGGGTGCTATTTGACTTATTCATTTCTGACCCACGTATCGTGTCTAGTTCTATTACATCCGTTGGCTGCATTTTTCCGGGCTTTAATTTTCTGCGAGCCATCAGGGCTTCATTTTTTGCGATGGTCATAATCCAAGCCGAGAAATTGGAGTTACTCGAGAGTGTTCTGAATTTTTGATACGCTTTTATATGAACTTCCTGCACCACATCCATCGCATGGCCATCATCAAGGATAATGCTGCGCGCTAGTCGGAAGAGGCGTTGATTGTATCTACGCATAATGTGTTCATACGCATCGATGTCTCCTTGACGAACCAGCTCCAATATTTCTCTATCGCTCATGGTGTGTCCATCGGGCTTAACTCCGATACCATTATCGGCGTCGAGTGCTTGTGTACCCTGTTTTTTGAACGGCTTCAAAAGTTGTTTAATCATAAGGATTATCAATAAGCTATTGAGCACATAAGTCTGACATTGAGCGCTCCTTAATATAGTCAATCAATGTCGTGCGTTGGGCTCGATCTTGCAGCCCTACAAACCCCATCGACGTACCCGGAAGAAACGTCAGTGGTGATTTGAGGAACTGATCCAATGATTCCTCGTTCCACACGATATCAGATTCGCGCATGGCAGACGAGTAATCGAAGCCTTCTGCAGAACCAGCTTGCCGACCAAATAGTTGGCAGTGCATGGGGCCTGTTCTATGGTATTCAAAGGAATGGCAGCCCATGCACTGCTGATAAATATGTTGCCCTTGTTGCATGCTCTCTGGCCTGGTTTGTGCGCAGAGAATAGATTGATTCACCATTAACAAGCTAAACAAATAGAATGCTGGCCGGGTTGGGCGCTTTCGTCTCAAGAGAAAAATGCCCCTGGCACAGGGTCTAGGCCTAAAGCATTCCGTAATATAGCCCAGTGCATGGCCTCATCGGCTAAGATGCTGGCGGCAACTTTGCTTAGGTCTCTATTATCAAATATGGGGATTGCACCAGCATACGCGCTAACAGCCCCGCGCTCCAAGCCTGCAGCAAATTCCAATACGTTACTTTGAGTCTTGAGTTTCTCAACTGGGAAGCGATAGTCTGCTTTGGCCTCAGCAGCGACACCACCAAATTGTTTTACGGCGGCAGCAAGTGCTTCGATATGCTCTTTGTGGTGACCTTGAAATTTGATCGCAATCGGGAGTACGGCATCGTTCAATAGGCCACTTTCTGCGCCAAGTTGGTATGCCGCTACGGCTTCGTGCTCAGCGGCTATTGCGGTGTTTAGAATACGGATATCTTGTTTAACCGCATTGCTGCTTTGTTTACCGGTGCCGGCCGATGCGGTAGCTCCAGCCATCATGGTTACGGCAGTGGCCGAGAGCGTTAAGCCGCCAGCACGTTGGATGAATTGACGGCGAGAGCTAGCGAGAGTCTCTTTAAAGAGCTCTGGTGCATGTTTACTCATTGGTGGTTCCTCTGTGGGTTATTGAAGAGATTACTAATAAGTAAATGCGTTAGCGCGGCAAAAGGTTCCCAGATTTCAGATAAATTTACTCAAAGGCAGTTTCTAACAAACGCTATTGAAATGCTTTTGCGAGGTCATGCCCCGTTGTGCTCCAGGTATCGGCTTGCGCAGTAATGTAGTCTAAAACGGCTTCTAGCTTACGTATGCGATGCGGTTGCCCGAGCATCCAAGGGTGTAAATTTAGTGCGAGTATACGCCCGCCGTGGGTGTTGGTTTCTTCGAGTAAAAAGTCGTGAGCGTCACAAATCTGCTCCACATATGAATTTTCGCTGTGCAGGTTATTCATCAGAATAAACTTGTCTTCGAGCTCATTTGAAAGAGGCATGGCGATTAAGTCGCCGTGCTTTGTGTTGAATGAATAGGGCATGTCGTCGTTCACCCAGTCGCTAAAGTATTCGATGCCTTGCTCGGCGAGTAAGTCCGGAGTGTTCTCACTTTCGCTTCTTGCTGGGCTTAGCCAGCCAGAAATATCTTGACCACTGAGTTCGCGCAGAGAGCCTAACGCTTTCTTGATGAGTTCGCGCTCTTCGTCGATGTTTTGACCACCATAGTGAAGTGCGTCCATGTGTAGACCATGGCAGGCTATTTCATCACCACGTTCTTTGATCACGTCTAACAGGTATTGGTTACGTTCTGCGAGCCGTGTGTTGATTGTGAAGGTGGGCTTAATATTGTACTTGTCAAACAGTTTTAGAAAGCGAAAGACCCCAACTCGATTACCATAGTCACGCAAAGTATAGTGCCGTAAATCAGGGTAGGGCATGGTCATGCCGCCAGGCACTTTAAACGGCTTGCCTTGTTGGTTTATTGGAAAGAATTGCAGGCAGACGTTGACCCATAGGGCGAGCTTTTTACCGTTTGGCCATTCGACTTTTGGCCGCTCAGAGAGCATCGACCAATCGTAACGTCGGTGGTCCATGCCGTACTGGCGTTGCGGGTATTCGAGAAATTTCTTATCCAACGTCATGCCTGTTTCCTGCTTTGAATGTCTTCGGTGGCGGTATCGTAGTAATGCTCGATAAAATAGTCGGCGATTTCACGCCCAGTAGTAACCCAAACGTCGGGGTGGCCAGTGATGTATTCGAGAGCCTCTTCAAATGCCCGCAATCGGTGCGGGCAACTGACTTGGTAGTTGTGCGTAGGCACGCACATAACGGTGCCGCTTTCTTCGCCTTCCACATAGAGCTGATCGAAGTTGTCTTTAATAATCTGCCCGTAGCGGCGTGGTTCAATTTTATTGACGACGTAAGCAATGGTGTCGTTCATTTCCAGCGAATAAGGAATGGAGACGAATTTCTTACCACTACGCACTTTGACCGGAGTGGGCTGGTCGTCGTGGAAAAGATCGCAGGTATAAGTACCGCCGGCCTCGGCAAAGAGGTCAATGGTATGGTCTGAATGCGACAGTGCTGGAGCGAGATATCCAGCTGGTTTTTTGCCGGTGTGTTTTTCGATGGTGTCGACCGAGTCTTGAATCATTTCGCGTTCTTGGTCTTCCGATAGACCGTAGGTGTAACGCGTATTGTAGATGCCGTGGCTAAAGAACTCCCAGTCTCGCTCGGCACAGAGTTCGATGATTTCCGGGTGATGATCACAGATCGCTGTTGAAAGCGAGATAGACCCGCGGATGCCGTACTTGTCTAGCAAGCGCATCTGGCGCTGGTGACCAACCCGGTTACCGTAATCTCGAATGCTATAACCGCCAACCGCTGGTGTGGCTTGCGGCCAAGGTTTTCGATGTGGGTTCTCAGGCGGATCGAGTTCATAAAACTCAATATTTGGCGCCACCCAAAAGGCGATCTTGGCACCATTTGGCCATTCTATCTTTGGGCGATTTTGATACGGCCAGTAATCGTACAATTGCGGGTCTTCTTGATTCATAACAGCTCGAACTGAATTTCTTTGGTTTGGCTTAGCTGGCTTGCGAATCTAGCCAATCAAAGACCTCTCTAACGTCTAATACGTCGGCGTACTTGATGGCGAGATCCGTTAGATTAGCAAAGTGATAGCTTTCGTGTTTGTCGGCCACGCACTCTTCTGGAACGATGGTGCGGTAACCGCGCGAGAGCGAATCTACGGCGGTAGCTCGTATGCAGCCTGAGGTAGAGCCACCAGTAACGACTACAGTATCCACTTTGTGCCACACACACAGCGATTGCAATTGCGTTTCAAAAAACGCAGAGGGCATTTTTTTGCAATAAATCGCGTCTTTGACGGGGTCAATTTCAAGGCGATCGTCAAATTCAGTGCGCTGGGATCCATGCTTAATGTTTTGTAGCGAATCTGGTGTGTCTGTACGCGTGCCCCAAACACCACAGTCTTCCCCAGACTCCATATAAGCCACATGCGTCCAAACCACAGGCCAATCTAATTTGCGAAATTTCTTGGCTAGTTCGTTGGTGTATTCCATCTGTTTAGGGTCGGTTTCATACGCGGTCTTAAACAGGTCAGTTCTGGTATAGGCTTTTTGCGGGTCGACGTTCACTAAAATAGCTTTATCGCCGAAGCCGAACCTGGCTCGAGCCGGATTGGCTTTTAATTCTTGATAGATTTCGCGCGCAGTTTTGTCGCTGGTTTGCATATAGACTCCTGAAAACCGGGATAAGTTCGTCATATGGGCTTCAAAATCACACTATTTTGATTCAACAAAATGCCCTATGAATGTTTTATTTGATATATTAGTATAACATTAATACAATGTGTCGAGGCAAGGCGTGTTTTAGCGCCATTCAATAACTATACATCGAATGAAACTCTTTAATCTTGATAACTCTCCGTTTGCGGCACGGGTCCGAATGCAAATTCGCCATAAAGGTTTGCCCATCGATTTTGTAGAGCCGCCTGAAGAACTGCGTACACAGAAATTCAGAGAAGCATATCCGTTGGGTAAGGTTCCAGCGTTAGAGCTCGATAACGGCGATATGATCGCTGAGTCGACGGCGATCATGAATTATTTAGAATCGGTGTTTCCAGAAACGCCGATGCGGCCAGCCGGGGCAATTGAACAAGCGCAAAATGAAATGTTGGTTCGATATACCGATAACCATCTTTCGCTTGGTTTGTCGCCGGTGTTTCAGGAGTTCTTTGCTTTGCTTAATTCTCAGCAAGTGCCGGATCATAAAGAGGGCCGGTTTGATTTACTGATGCCTGAGTTGCGTAAGTTGGAGCGGCTCCTCATTCAGTTGCCTTCATACAAAGAACGCGAGTTACAAACCGGTGATTTATGCGTGGTTGGAAATTTGTACTACGTAAATGAACTAGCCAGTTATTTTGGCAAGCACGATGTATTGGAAGGCTTGAATACGGTTAATAGTTGGCTGCAATGGGTAATGGCCTACCCTGCGGTCGCGACAGAAATAGACGTGATGAATGAGTCGCACCGCGCGATGGTTAAGTCACGTTCAAAACAGGGCGGCAAAACATGAGTTATCGTACGATTCGCGGTGTTATCCGATACACCAGTAAAAAGCCAGAGCGTTTAGACCAGGAACGTGGCCGCGAAATCTTCATCTTAACTCAGCAACCGGATGGTACAGACGTATTACTAGCGCATTGTGAAATAGACGATGCGCCTGCGGTAATAAGAGATGTGAGTCTCGCGTTAAATCACGATGATTCCAGTCCGTTAGACTGTTCAGTACGTTTAACGGTTGGCGATGAATTTGAGGGTAGTGGCTGGATGCGTTTTGCAAATGGCTATGCGGAATGCGAAACCTTTAACCGTAAAGACGGGCGTATTACCCAGCGCATCGAAACGCCTGAAAAAGTAAAGTGGCTCCAAGCGCACCCAATTATTGGAGATGCGCTATTAATGAAGCTTTACGATCTAACAAAAGGCCCTGGGAAACTGCCGTTGGAAAATCTATTTCTAACGTCACCCGATCACCGTGGCGCAACCGGCCCCATGTTTTTTGTGACTGGTTTAACCTTGGTCTACGTTGGAGAAGAGGCCATTGATGTGGAAGCGGGGCATTTCCAAGCACGCCATTTTCAGGTTACCGGTACCGAAGGCAATCTGCCTGAAGAGCATCCGCCGTATGACGTTTGGTGCACGGCTGACGACGACTATATTCTGCTGCGAGCAAGTGCTGGCGGCTACATGCAAACACATTACGAATTATCAGAATTGATTCGAGACTAATAAAGATGAGTAAACCATTAGAAGGCGTTCGTGTACTTGACCTAACGCACATGTTATCAGGCCCTTACGGTGCGATGATTTTAGCTGATTTAGGCGCTGAGACAATTAAAGTAGAGCCGTTGCATGGGGAGGGTACGCGTAAATTGTTGGCGACTGACCCCAAGAACTCGCTGGAAGGGATGGGCGCGTATTATCTCACCCTGAACCGAAATAAGAAGAGTACTTCCATTGATCTGAAAAACGCCGATGGGCTAGCCGTATTTTATGAGTTAGTTAAGCAAGCGGATATTGTGATCAGCAACTTCGGTGCTGGTGTGCCAGAAAGACTGGGCATTGATTACGAAAGTTTGAGCAAGGTTAACCCCCGAATCATCACCTGCGTAGTTTCAGGTTTTGGTTCCGATGGTCCGAACCATAAACGCCCGGCATTCGATCAGGTTGCGCAGGCTACTGGCGGTGGCATGTCAATTACTGGCTCCGGGAAAGAGGATCAGGTGCGCGCGGGTATTCCGATCGGCGATTTAGGCGGCGGTATGTTTGGTGTGATGGGCGTTTTATCGGCGTTGTATGAGCGCGAACGCTCAGGCCGCGGGCAACACGTTGATATCTCAATGCTCGATTGCCAAATTTCCTTATTGAACTATATGGCGACCATGTACTTTCTATCTGGAGACGACCCATACCCTATTGGTAACTCGCATTTTGTGCACGTGCCTTATGACACATTTAAGTGCGCAGACGGTTTTCTGGTGATTGCGGTTATTACTGATAATTTCTGGACTAATCTTAAAGAAGTAGTGTCGGTACCTGAATTTGACGACGCCGAGCTGGATGGTCAGCCAGGCCGGTGGGCAAATCGAGACATGATCACCGAGAAATTAAATGAAGCTTTAGCATCACAGACTGTCTCCTATTGGGTTGAGAAATTAGAAGCCAAGCGCATACCGTGCGCTCCGGTTAATCGATTTAGCCAGGCACTTTCGGATGAACAAGTTTTGCACCGTAATATGGTCGTGGACTTAAAACATCCTTCGGGCGCTTCGACTAAGGGGCCGGGCAATCCGATAAAACTTTCTCGCACTGGAGAGGAAACGTTTACGGCGGCACCTTTGCTTGGAGAACATACCGATGAAGTATTTAAAGAGTTACTCGGTTACGACGATGAGAAGCTCGCGCAGCTCAAACAAAGTGGAGTAATAGGCGGATGAGTGAACGCGTTATTATTAACGATGTAGGCCCGCGAGATGGCCTGCAAAATCAACCTAAAATACTAAGCGTTGTAGAGCGGCTAGAACTTATTCGGGCCTTGCAAGCCGCCAATGTGGAACATATAGAGTTTGGCGCATTTGTGTCGCCCAAGGCTGTGCCGGCAATGGCCGGAAGTGATGACATTATCAAAATGATGCAAGGCGAGCGCGGAGAGCTCTCGGCCTTGATTCCTAATCGACGTGGCTATGATTTGGCCGTGGAAGCAGGAACTAAGACGGTGGCAATGGTGGCCTACGGCAGCGAAGGCATGGCACAAAAAAATGTTCGTATGAGCCGCGCTGAAGCCGACAATGCCACCCTACAAATCATCGAGCAGGCGAAGCGTGATCGAGTTAAGGTGATTGCGACGATAGCCACGGCGTTTGAATGCCCATTTGATGGCCCCACCGACGCCGGTGTGGTTGCGGAAACTACGGCTAAGTTTTTAGAGGCTGGGGTTAGCTCGGTGGTAATTGCTGACACTATTGGTGCGGCTAATCCGGGGCAAGTTAAATCGCTAATGACGCGATTGGTATCCGATAACGGCGCACGCCAGCTTGCTTGCCATTTTCACGATACGCGAGCCTTAGGCATGGCCAATGTATTTGCAGGATTGGAAACAGGTATCCGTCGGTTCGATGCGTCAATTTCTGGCTTAGGTGGTTGCCCGTTTGCACCAGGTGCTACTGGCAATATTGCCACCGAGGATACCGTTATGATGCTGCATCAAATGGGTTTTGAGACTGGCATCGATTTGGACAAATTAATACGAGCGTCGGATTTGGCTGAACAACTGACAGGAACGGCTCCTGGCGGGCGTTCTAAGCCATGGCTTAAACCCTTTTTAGAAAGGCAAAACGAAAAACAAAACGCGAGGACATAACATGGGATTCAGACTAGGTGTAGACGTTGGCGGTACTTTTACCGACTTGTTGCTGATAAACGAAGAATCTGGCGCAACCTTTACCGCTAAGGTGCCGTCCACTCCTGAAGATTCGTCGATAGGCGTATTGAATGGTATCGCGAGAATCTGTGAAGAATCCGGTATCGACCCAACCCAAGTGAATCGGGTAATGCACGGTACTACCGTCGCCACCAATGCGGTTTTAACGGGCAAGGGCGCTACCGTTGGCCTGGTTACCACAGCTGGTTACGAAGATACGCTGCAAGTTGCTCGATCTTTTTGTCCGGGCGGTTTAGGCGGTTGGGTTACCTTTGTTAAAAAGCCCTTATTGGCACCACTGGAGCTCACCATTGGAGCGCAAGAGCGCATCGGCGCTGATGGTAAGGTAGTGCGTGAGTTAGACGAAGACGCGTTTCGTAATGATTTAAAAGCACTGCACGCGAAGGGTGGTATCGAGGCGTTAACCATTTGTTTTATTAATGCTTACATAAATAACGAGCATGAAAAACGAGCGCAAGTGATTGCCGCTGAGGTTTTTGGTGATGTTCCTATTTCGATCTCAAGCGATGTTGTGCCAGAGATGCAAGAGTATGAGCGTACTGAAACCACCGTAGTTAACTCTTATGTGCGCCCTGAGGTGTCTAAGTACGTAAGCAATTTACAGGCTGCACTGGATGACAAAATGGGTGAGGGAACTCAATTGTCCATACTGCGTTCGGATGGCGGTTTAGCCTCTGCGCGCGCCAGTGGCGAGTCGCCAGTTAATCTTTTAATGTCCGGGCCGGCAGGCGGTGTGACCGGCGCGGTGTATTTTTGCGAGCGCGCGGGTTACAAAGACATCTTAACCTTTGATATGGGTGGCACTTCAACGGATGTGGCTCTGATTCAAGGTGCGCGTGCGCGCGTTCGGCGTGAAACCATCGTAGGCGATGTGCGCGTTAGAGCACCTTCGGTTGATGTCAGAACCGTGGGTGCCGGAGGTGGGTCTATCGCCTTTGTACCTGAGCTAACCAAAGCGCTTCGTGTGGGGCCAGAGTCGGCGGGTGCGGTTCCTGGGCCAGCTTGTTATATGAAGGGCGGTGAAGCACCAACAGTTTGCGACGCGAATGTGGTGCTGGGTTATCTGCCTTCCGATGCGCAGCTTGGTGGCAAGATGGAAATCAATCGTGAAGCGTCAGTCAAGGCGGTGCAAACGGTCGCTGATGCGATTGGAATTGACTTAATGGAAGCCGCTGAAGGTATTATCAAAATCGTAAACGAGTCGATGTTTGGTGCTTTGCGATTAGTGTCGGTTGAACAGGGTTATGATCCGCGAGATTTCGCCTTGGTCGGGTTTGGTGGAGCCGGGCCATTGCATGCTAATGCGCTTGGTGTTCTCACCGACGCCTGGCCGGTGATTGTGCCGCCAGGGCCCGGAGTCTTATGCGCATATGGCGATGCTACAACGCAGGTACAAGACGAAGCGGCGCGAACGTATTTGATGATGACCGCGAATTTGAGTGATCAACAACTCGCCGATGATTTGCATGAGTTAAAGGCGCGCGCTGGAGAGTCGCTTATTGCTGACGGCATTAGCACCGATCAACAAGAGGTGACCTATCAAGCCGATTTGCGTTACGCAGGTCAAGCCTTTCAAATAACCGTCAATTTTACCGAAGAAGAATTGCAGAGCAAAGGCGTGTCATTGCTAACCGAAGCGTTTGATGCGGAACACGAACAGCTATTCACTTTTAAGTTGGATGACGGCCATGAGATCTTAATGATTCGAGCTGTGGCGCGTGCCAAAGCGCAAAGCATTGCTGAGCAAACTGTGGGTGATGCTGATGCCGAGTTGGCGGATTGCGTTATCCAAGATAGCAAGTTTTACTACAGTGGCGAGTGGCATGAGGCAAAAATTTTCGACCGTTCAAAATTGCACCCAGGTATTGAAGTGCCTGGCCCAGCGATTGTGAGTGAAATGGATTCGACGACGGTAGTCTTGCCGGGCTTTACGGCCAAGGTAGACACGGTCGGTAATCTGCTCATCAACCCAAATTCTTAATAGGAGAACGTCATGTCAGCAAAGATTATTGAAACAAATAATACGCCGCTCAACAAAATAGACGTAGATGGCGTCACGGTCGACATAATAGAAAACGCCTTGCGTAATGCGCGCGAAGAAATGGACGCTGTACTATTTAGAACTGCGATGTCTCCAGGCATTCGAGAGCAAGGTGATTGCTTTCCAATGATTGCCAACAAAGAAGGCAAGATGGTGGTTGGGCAGTTCGGTTCGTTCATTGGTCCTTTTATGGACGCCTACGACAGCGAAATCGAAGAAGGCGATATCATTCTCACTAACGACCCATATATGTGCAATGCAGCGGTATCGCATTTACCTGATTGGATAGTGTTGGTGCCGGTCTTCAAAGAAGGCAGGCATATAGCTTGGTCAGCCATGTTCGGTCACATGTCGGATAATGGCGGTATGGTGCCTGGTTCGATTCCGATTGAAGCCACAACGATCTATCAAGAAGGTATTCGCATACCGCCAACCAAGTTGTATAAAAAGGGTGTGTTGCAAAGCGACATTCTAGAGTTGATTTTACACAACGTGCGCACCTCCCAGTGGAATCGCTTTGATTTAAACGCGCTAGTGGCGGCCTGTAATACCGCGGCTAAACGCTGCGTGGAAATGGCGGAGCGCTTTGGTGACGATGTTTTCTACTCCACCATGGACATCATGTTGCAACGTAATTATTCGGCGATGAAACACATTATTGAAATGTTTATCCCCGAAGAGCCGCGTGTATTTGAAGACTACATTTGTGACGATGGCATGGGCATGGGGCCGTACAAAATAAAGTGTAAAATGTGGCGTGAAGGCTCGGTGGCGCACTTTGATTTTGATGGTACAGATCCGCAAGCTCAGAGCTCTGTGAATTTTTACATGAACGAAGACATGTTCAAGATGTTCTTTGGTTCGTTCACGATTAACGTTGTTGACCCACAGATCGTGTTCAACGACGGGTTCTATGACCTGGTTGAAGTGAATATTCCGCAAGGCAGTTTACTTAAACCGAATTTTCCTGCGGCCTTGTCGGGACGTACTCATGCGCTAGGGAGAATCTTTGACATCATGGGCGCGTTACTCGGCCAAGGTGCCCCGGAGATGATGCTGAACGCAGCGGGTTTTTCCGATTCACCGCACTTGTTCTATTCGGGTTACGACGACAACGGCGAATGGTTTCAGTTGTTCCAAATTGGTTTTGGCGGAGTGCCGGGCAGACCAGTTGGCGATGGCCCTGATGGGCACTCTTTGTGGCCTGGTTTTACTAATGTGCCGAATGAATTTATTGAGTCGTATTTCCCGCTACGCATTGAGCGCTACGAAACCATACCGGACTCGGGTGGCGCTGGTTTGCATCGTGGTGGTAACGGTTTGAGTGTGGCATATCGCTTTTTATGCGATGGCGACGTGGGTATTCACGACGAGCGATGGCTAACATACCCTTGGGGTGTGTTGGGCGGTGAAACTGGCTTACGTTCAACTAAGCGCCTTGTCAGAACCGATGGCTCTGAAGAATGGCTGCCAGCGAAAGCTGAGGGCATCAAAGTGAAAGCTGGTGACCTATTATATTTTAATACCTGGGGGGGCGGCGGCTGGGGTGACCCATTTGAGCGCGAACCTGAACTGGTAATGCACGACGTAAATCGCAGGTTAGTGACGCGTGAAGGCGCTAAGCGTTATGGTGTTGTGATCGCCGATGATGGTTCGGTGGATGTGAGCGCGACGGAAGCACTGAGAAACGAGTTACGAGCGAATAGAGCCGACAAACCAATGTTTAATTTTGGCGGTGAGTTAGAGGAAATCCGTGCACGTTGTGAGGCCGAAACGCATTTGCCTGCGCCAGTGAAGCCAGAATTTGTTGGCGCTTCTAGTTAAGCGCTTGTAAGAACATCCATATAACGGCTAGAAAATCGTGGATCTAAGGCAGAACGATATCGCATTTGGCCGACAACCAGCGTTGATCGTTGTCGACATAATTAATGGCTTCACTGATCCAGCTTGCCTGCTTGGGCACAAGTGTGAAGCTGTGGTTGAGGCAAATCAAGAATTGTTGTCGATCTTTCGTAAGTACGCATGGCCGATATTCTTTACAACAGTCGTATACGAAAATGACCATCAGGCGAGGGTGTTCAGAGAGAAGTTGCCGGCCTTGAATGTATTGCAAGCCGGTTCAAAATGGGTCGAGATCGATTCAGCTATGGCGCGCCGTGTTGAAGAACCCGTGATCAAAAAACATTGGGCCAGCGGTTTTCATGGCACTGACTTACACGAGCGCTTACAGGCACTTGGCGTGGACTCCTTGCTTGTTACTGGTCTCACTACCAGCGGTTGCGTGCGAGCGACAGCGGTAGATGGTTTACAAAACGACTATCGAGTTATTGTGGCGGCTGACGCCGTGGGCGACCGTAATCAGCAAGCGCATGAGGCGAATTTGTTTGATTTGGCCGCGAAGTACACAGAAGTAAAAAACAACAGTGAACTGATTACGTTACTAAACGCAATCAAAGCATAAATTTAACGCAGTACGAGGTTTAAAATGATTCCACAACAACAGTCGAATGAGTCCCTCATCGATGAATTGGCCACCATTGTTGGTGCTGAGCATGTCCTAACGGATGCGGAATCGTGCGCTTTATATGCTCAGGATGTATTTACCAAAGCTATTCCAGCCATGGCTGTGGTGCAGCCAGAAAATACTGAACAGCTCGCGGATGCGGTAAAAACAGCGGTTGGAGCTGGTTGTGATGTGATACCGCGTGGTGGCGGTATGTCGTATACCAGTGGTTATGTCCCAAGCTCTGATAATGCGGTTTTGTTTGACCTCAGGCGCATGAATCGAGTATTGGAAATCAATATCGAAGATATGTATGTTACAGCCGAGTGCGGATGTACCTGGAAAGAGTTGCACGAAGCACTTCAGGAAACGGGCCTTCGTACCCCGTATTGGGGGACTTTGTCCGGCAGTAAAGCAAGCATTGGCGGTGGATTCTCACAGAACTCCATCTTCTGGGGTTCCGGGCAGTTTGGTACGGCGGCAGACAATGTGATTGGCTTAGAAGTTGTCCTCGCCGACGGTAGCGTTGTTAAGACGGGTTCTGGTGCGCAGATTAACAGCCAACCTTTTTTCCGCCATTTTGGCCCTGATCTTACCGGGTTGTTTACCTGTGACTCTGGGGCCCTTGGCTTTAAGGCAACGGCGACTATTCGCTTAATTAAAAAGTTTGAGGGGCGTCAATTTGCGGCCTTTGACTTTAAAACAGGCGAAGACGCGATTTCAGCCATGTCCGAGATTTCGCGGCAAGGTTTAGCTATGGAGTGTTTTGGCTTTGATCCGTTTTTGCAATCTCAGCGTATGAAGCGAGAAAGCTTAGCGAAAGATGTTAAAGCCTTAGCGGGCGTTATGAAAGCATCCGGATCGGTTTTGGGTGCGCTCAAAGACGGTGCCAAGGTAGCGCTTGCCGGTCGTCGCTATATGGACGATGTTGATCACTCGGTGCAGATAATGATCGAAGACTATTCTCAGACAGGAGCTGACGCCAAGGCTAATCAAATTAGGGAGATCGCCAAACGTTTTAATGGCCGTGAAATAGAAAATAGTATTCCAAAGATTACACGTGCCAACCCTTTCGGCCCGGTTAACGGTATGTTGGGTCCAGAAGGTGAGCGATGGGTACCCTCGCACGCATTGGTGTCGCACTCTAAGGCGGTCACAGGTTACCAAGCCATTCTCGAGCTATTTGCCAAGCATCAAAAAGAAATGGAGGCGCATCAAGTCGAAACCGGATTTTTATACGCGACGATATCGTCGAATGCCTTCGTGTTAGAGCCGGTCTTCTTTTGGCCAGACAGCGCGGAAGCCTTGCATCGACAGAGTGTTGAGGCAGACCATCTGGCTAAGCTCCCGGTACATAAAGAGGATCTTGAGGCTAGAGCCTTTGTTGCAAAGGTGCGTGAAGAGTTTGCTGAACTATTCCGTGATATCGGCGGTGTGCATATGCAAATTGGCAAGTCATATCGATATGCAGACGGCATAGACGCGAATTCGTTTGCTCTGATTGAAGCGATTAAAAAAGCGGTTGACCCTACGAATCAAGTTAATCCAGGCGCGTTGGGGGTTGCTAAGTAATGTCTAGAGTTGACCCAATAAAGCGAGAGAATCTCGACCCTGAAATGCAGGCGATAATGAATGCAGGCGATGAAATTATGGGTTTCACATCCAACGATGCGCTCATCATGGCTTACAAACCAGATTTGTTAAAAGCGATGCTTGGTCTCGTGCAGTCGGTATATCAGCCAGGCACAATACCTCTGGATTTAAAGAAGCTAGTCGCTGTGATGACTAGCAGCGCAGCTGGTTGCCAATATTGTGAAGCGCACACTCAATACGGAGCGATCAAAGAAGGCATCGCCGCCGAGAAGTTGGCCGCGATCTGGGAGTACGCAACTAGCCCTCTATTTGATGATGCTGAGCGCGCGGCTTTGGATGTTGCGCGCGCCGCTGCGTTTACTCCAAATGAAACTACCGACCAACAATTTTCCGAATTGAAACGTTTTTATTCCAGTGAGCAAATAGTGGAAATCGTTGGCGTGATAGCCATGTTCGGTTTTCTTAATCGCTGGAATTCGACTATGTCGACCGACCTTGAACAAACACCGAAAGCCGCCGTAAAAGCGAGCGGCCTATAACGCTATGACACAGAACCGACAAGTCCATCTTAAATCTACGCCCGAGAATAACCCTGAACCTGGAAATTTCGAAGTCGTCTCTACACCAATGCCTGATATCTCGGATGGCGAAGTGCTGTGTAAAACTGAGTATCTCTCGCTCGACCCTTATATGCGTAGCCAAATAGCTGGCCGCCATATGTCTGGTTCGATTCAACCCGGAGACCTAATGCGAGGTGAAACTATTAGTACGGTTGTCGAATCTCGACACGCGGATTTCGCTGCCGGTGATATCGTACGCGGTTTTGGCAACTGGCAAGAATATTCGGTGCACAGTGCGAATGAACTTAGCGCGCAGCCAAAAGAAATTTCCCCGCCTTCCTACGGTTTGTCGGTGTTAGGTATGCCCGGCTTGACGGCCTACGCGGGTTTAGTTTGGACCGCCAAACCCAAAGCGGGTGACGTTGTTGTTATACCTGCGGCGACTGGTGGTGTTGGCTCGACCGCCGGGCAGTTAGCGAAAATACATGGGTGTACTGTGATCGGAATCGCTGGGTCTGATGTTAAGTGCGACTATGCTGTTAAAGAGTTGGGCTACGATGCATGTATAAATCGTAAGACTGAGAATTTAGCTGAAAAGCTAACGGAATATTGCCCCGATGGTATTGATATCTATTTTGATTTGGTCGGCGGCGAAACATTGAATTTGGTTTGTACAAAACTGGCACTTAATGCGCGTGTTATTTTGTGTGGGCTAATGGAAGATTACAATAAGCCGACGCGCACTCCTGGTCCATTACCGGGGCCGATAATCGGTGCACGTGCGACTCTAAGCGGATTGGTCGTATATGATTTTGAACCACGCCGAGGTGAGTTTATTGAAGCTTGTTTGCCATACGTTAATGATGGGCGTTTGAGTATGCGCGAAGATATGGCACATGGGATTGATGCAGCGCCCGAGGCGTTTTGCCGTTTAATGCGCGGAGAAAATCAAGGCAAGGCTATGGTGAAAGTTTCAAGCTGATTTATGTTTAAACACATCTCAATTTTATTGAGTATTGCGTGGTCTGTATCGGTTGCCGCGATTGATGAGGCCGTTCAGCCGATAAGCACACAACCATGGAAAGAAGTTCTAATAAGCGTCCATAGCCTTGAGCGGACGGCTAAATTTTTTACCGAGGTCGCGGGTTACAGAGAGCGCTGGCGGGGAGAACTAAGCCAGGACGAATTGCAGTTCTTTGGTCTACCTGAAACAGCGCGTGGCGAGGCACTCTTGCTTGGGCATGATGATTATCAGTCGGGTTTGGTGCGTTTAGTTCGTTTTGATAACGTTGGTCCTAAAGCCGTGATGCGGCCTGGTGCAAGAGCATGGGATACCGGTTGCTATTTCAGTATTATGGTAAGGGCAAAGAACTTGAGCTCGCTTTACCAGCAGGCGATTGAGTTAGGGTGGTTAACAGAAACGCCGATTACCCCCTTGGCCTTTGGCGCGTCAAAATTGAATGTGGTTATCTTTAAGGGCCCGGATGGTGTTCAAGTTCAGGCATATGAGCGTCTTGCGCCGCCTTTGCCAGAAGAAGTGGGCAACTTTCAAAGTATGAGCCGCCCCTTCAATATTATGCAAATGGTTGGAAATCGAGACCGTTCATATGCTTTTTTTAAAGAGGTATTAGGTTTCGATTCTTGGTTTTCTGGGGCGCCTTACTTGGCGGAGAAGGCCGAGTATAGCCCGATTGGCATTCCGTATAGTTTATCGACCTCAGTGCGGTATCACGCGGCCATCGTGTACCCGGTTAAGGGCGAATTTGGTCGGATGGAGCTGATCGACATTCTTGATATTCAGGGGCGAGATCATAGCAAACGATGTGACGCTCCGAATGTAGGCATTTTGTCAGTTCGTTTTAAGGTAAGAGACATCGAAAAAGCAAGGAATATGATAGCTGATAGAGCTTGGCCAATAACTCGAGGCATCACAAAAGCGAATGTAGCTCCCTTCGGAGAATTACAACTTTTCAGCGTGAAGAGCCCCGATGGTGCAACTATTACTTTCTATCAATAGAGGGTTAAACAGTAGAGAGTTAAATTGTTTGGCGAAAATACAGGAAGACTACTTAGGAGGCTTAGAATGCTATCGAAATCTGCGAGTACGAGTTGGCTGTTTGGTTTACTCATTTTTATTTTGTCACCGTCATGGGCTCAGGATTCAAGTTCGCGCTATCTTAAGCAAGAGTTAGATTATCTGATGACCATATGGCCAGGTGACTATGATAATCAAGAACAAGTAAGCTTTGATGCACAAGCTCAAGGGCGTGATGAATCGGAGCAGCTCCGTGTTCATGGATTTGTACATCGGGTAGATATGCCGTCTTTAGGGGAATTTGTACTGTATCTCGAAGAGCGTATTAACGACGATGGTCTGCAGCTTCATTATCAGAGGCTATATTCGCTGAGTAGTGACGAGTCGGCCAGAGCAATTCGCGTAACGCCTTATAGGGTTATTACTAACTTACCTAGAAAGGATGCATCAGAAGGCGGAGGGCCAGATCTGGGTGGTTTAGCCGATCTAGAGTTTGAACAAATATCGGGGTGTGATTTTCTAATTCGCAGAGATGGCGAACTTTTCCGGGCGTTTAACAATCCGCAAGAGTGTTCTATTGAAGGTCAGCTCTATGAGCGCGAGTTTGTTGTTTCGAGCGAAATTTATGGCTTTCGCGAGCGTCGAATAGCAAAGGCTGATGATGCCTCAACGTCGAAAGCCAATTTCAAGTGGCATCGTATGCAGCGCGCTCGTTGGTTTGCGTGCATGATCGATGTACCTAAAAATCGGCCGGAGCGTTCAGACCATACTCAACACTACATTAGGGTTCATGATCAAGGAGGAGCTTTCAAGTTTCGCCACCCCGATGGCCGCAACATGCGTTTGCTCATGCGCAATACTTGGTCATATGGTATGCAGCGTGAGACGTTTTTTATTGGTGTGTTTGAGGTGTCAGCTAGCGACAAGTTGCTCGTTTACTCGTGGGGCACACCAGGAGCCGATCGGATTGGCTTGAATCCAGGCTATGTTCGAATACAGTGTGACTTGGATACGCCAGAAAATCGACGGCTTCAAAAGGGCTTAAGACCAGATTCATAAAGTGAATCTGGTCACTAGAGAGTTTAGCTTTGGCTAAATGAAGGCTAGTTACTGCTACTCATGCGACGATCTTGAATTTCAATGTCGAGGCGCTTGATCATCGAATACAAAGTGCTGCGGTTTTGTAGCCCCATCATTTTTGCGGCTTGAGTAATGTTGTGATCACATTTTTCCAATGTGTACTGTATTGCTTGGCGCTCAATACCGTTGCGCAGTTCTTGATAAGAATCGACCTGACTCGAATTTTGCGCATAATTGTCCATTAGTCTCAAGATTTCCATTGATGCTCTGCGCTCTTTTGAAAACGGGATAAAGCGACGAATGTCTGTGAGTTGATGCTTGGACTCAGTTTTCAGTATCAGGAAGACAAAGAAGGTCGTTGCAAGTGGCAATAGCCCAGCGAAGTTGACATTGATACCGGCAATCTTAAAAGCGATACCAGCGCTTAACACGACCAGTAATGGTGCCATCGCGGCCATGCTGTATAGGCTGCGCATGGTATCTAGTTCATGCTCGGCTTGCTTGTAGCCGCGAGCCAATATCCAAACGCTACTGGCAAGGGCAAAAATCAGGAATAAAGCGAATTGCATAAAATAAGGGCCTTCAACTGCCGTTAGCGAGTACCCTATTGAAAAATTACCAGCAATAATTAAGTTGGTGAACAAGATTTGTATGATCAGCGCAAATGTGACGACTGCAATACCCGTTGAAAAGACGCGATTGCTCGTTAAAGCACGGGTCGTATACAAAGAGTGGATGGGCAGCAGTGCGAGCAAGATAATGGTCGCCACATAGTATGTGCGGAAAAGGAAAGACACGGTTTTTTCATCGAGAAATTGAATATATCCAACAAACTCGATCAGATTATGGCAAGCGAATACCATAATCAGAAACAATATCGTCGCTGAGATCTTTTTATCTTTTGCTGCATATACAAGTATAAACAGCTTAAATATCAGTCCAATTAAGGACGGTAATACATACACACTCATTTTTTACATCCTTTCCGCACAATTTTTATTACAAGTCTAAATAATTACATTTAAACGACGTATCCAAATTGGCCTGTTACCAGTCCTGAACCAGCAAAAAGCCCCCCAATTCGATCGCCCTGTTCCAGTTTACCAGAGTCGAGGAGCTTTTTTAAGCAAATTGGGAGGGTTGCTGTTGTAATATTGCCATATTTAGGATACGTGCGAACCAGCTTGCTGCTGTCGATACTGCGCAAGCTGAGGGTTTGTTCGAATGTTCGCTTGCCAGTTTGATGGGCGACAGCCCAATCGAACTTATCCCAGCCTAGCATTTCCAAGGTGTCGTCGAAGATTTCTTTGTTTAGTTGAAAGCCTCTGGCCACGATTTGAGCCATTTCCATACGGCCATCAAAGGTGCCATCACGTTCGAAATTGTAACGGCAACGGTTCACTTGTTTGCTATCACATTTTTGGTTGAAAGCTTGAAATCCAGTGCTAATGTCGTAGCTCTCTCCAATCAGCGCGGCACCCCCGGCATCACCCAAAGACAAAAGCCCCCAAAGCGTATTAGCTTTTTCTTTGGATACGCCACTTTTTAGCAAGTCAGAAACAGCTTTTACAACTTTCATTGACGTTTCACCGGTCACCACCAGTGCGTAACGAATCAAGCCAGTTTCAATCATTGCGCTTGCTATTTTGATCCCATCAACAAAGCCGAAGCACGCATTCGCGACGTCGAATACGTGATTGGCTCTAAGGCCTAGCGTGTTTTGCACATTGTGTGCCGTAGCCGGTTCTGATTGGTCGCGGTCCATACCGCAGAAAATGACCGCATCGATCAAATCGGGGTTTAGTTCAGGGTATGCATCTAGAGCCTGTTGGGCCGCCGGAATTGCCAAGTCAGAGGGGTTGAAGTGATCTGGCGCCATACGTCGTTCGATAATGCCCATGTCGCGAGACATCCAGTTTGTGTCAACACCGTAGCGCAATTCCGTTTGAATATCTTCCATGAGCGCGTCCGAAGTGACAGTCTCTTTCGGCAAGTAGGAGCCGACCGAGAGCACTTTCGCGGTAACGAGAGGTTTGAGCTGTTTGGTTGACATTAGTTGACGGTTTACTAAATGATTCATGTTGTTCTCCTAAGAAAACGAGGTTAAGGGAAATCTATATTGCCATTTTGTTTACGATCAATCGTCCCGAGAATTAACCAAATTTGACAATTTGCTGAGCTAATTACCATGTTGTTAAGAGTTTAGTACATCATTTGTCTAGAAATGCATTTCGCTTGGTTTTTGTTGCCTCTACAAAAGGCGCCTTGATTGCTTTTAGAGTCGGGCGACAAAAGCGAAATTTTGTCAATTTGCTTACTGTTTCGATAAAGCAAGTTTGAATCTAAGGGCAGCTTAAAATGAAGCTTCTCAAGAGCGCTGACATGCAACCATATATAGGTGTAGCGAAGTGCTCTGAATTATTAAGAACAAAAGTAGGGTTGTCGTTATAATTCTTGTGTCTAGGCGAGTTTTTAGTTGATCAAATACGCCTAAAGAACTAATTTGAATGAGGTTCAAGAATGAACAAATTTTCTATTGCAGAGATTTTTAAAGGAGCGGTTACCATTGGTGGCCAAGTTACGATTAAGGGTTGGGTAAGAACAAGGCGTACATCGAAGGCGGGTATTTCATTCGTCGCGCTGCACGATGGTTCTTGTTTTGACGCTATTCAAGTTGTTGTGCCAGATACGCTAGAAAACTACGAAAGTGAGGTGCTTCACCTAGGTGCAGGCTGCGCGATTATAGCCACTGGTGAGCTTGTCGAGTCACAAGGCAAGGGGCAGTCAGTTGAAGTCCAGGCGAGCTCTATTGAAGTGGTTGGCGTCGTCGATGACCCGGAAAAATATCCGATAGCGAAGAAACGACATACGTTCGAGTTTCTAAGAACACAAGCGCACTTGCGACCACGAACTAACGCTATTGGCGCGGTAACACGAGTACGCAACACCTTAGCTAACGCAATTCATAACTATTTTTATGAGCGCGGTTTTAATTGGATCAATACGCCAATTATTACGGCTAGCGATTGCGAAGGCGCTGGTGAGTTGTTTCGAGTTTCTACTCTGGATATGGCTAACATTCCGCGCACCGATAAAGGCGAAGTCGACTATAGCCAGGATTTTTTCGGTGGCGAGAGCTTTCTAACGGTCTCAGGGCAGCTAAACGTTGAGGCGTATTGCTTAGCAATGTCCAAAGTGTATACATTTGGGCCAACCTTTCGCGCTGAAAATTCACATACTAGCCGCCATTTGGCCGAATTTTGGATGGTTGAACCGGAAATCGCATTCGCTGATCTGAATGACGACGCAGGGTTGGCGGAAGACTTCCTTAAGCATTGTATAAACGCCGTGTTGGAGCAACGAGCGGATGATATGGATTTCTTCCAGCAGCGTGTTGATAAAGAGGTGTTGAACCGTCTAAATAATGTAATAAGCTCTGATTTTGTGCACATGGATTACGGTGATGCGATTGATATTTTATTAAAAAGTGGGCAAAAGTTTGAGTTTCCGGTGGAATGGGGAGTGGATCTCGCATCTGAACATGAACGATTTTTATCCGAACAGCATGTGAACGGACCTGTCATTCTAAAGAACTATCCGAAAGAAATTAAAGCCTTTTACATGCGCTTAAATGATGATGAAAAGACCGTGGCGGCAATGGACGTGTTGGTGCCGGGTATTGGTGAAATCATTGGCGGAAGTCAACGCGAGGAGCGATTGGATGTGCTCGATACGCGTTTCCCGGACAAAGAAACCGCCGAGCATCTATGGTGGTACCGCGAATTACGTCGCTATGGCACAGTGCCGCACGCAGGTTTTGGACTCGGATTTGAAAGACTGATTAACTACGTAACTGGTATGGAGAACATTCGTGATGTAATTCCATATCCGCGTGCACCGGGTTCGGCTCAGTTTTAGGTTGAGCTATCAGTTGAAAAGGTATGCCACGGGGATAATACAGAAGAGCAGGAACTAGGGTTTTAATTGGTCTTTAATTGATCATATGTATGTTTTAATTCTATTATGATTTATTGGGTTTAGTTCGGTAGACAGGATATTAATTATGAAACTCGGATCTTTTTCACTTAGCCTCGCGGTTAAAGACATTAACGCCTCCTTTGAGTTCTATCAGAAGCTTGGCTTTGTTGAGGTTGGCGGCGATATTACACAAAATTGGTTAATATTACGAAATGACACACATACCCTTGGCTTATTCAGTGGTATGTTTGAGAAAAATATGCTGACGTTCAATCCAGGCTGGAATCAGCTTGGAGAAGAGATTGATGAATACACGGATGTCAGAGACATTCAACGAGAGTTAAAGCAGCAAGGTGTGTCGTTAGATGCTGAAGTGGATGAAACGTCGCATGGGCCAGCCAGTATCATGCTAATGGACCCGGATGGTAATCCGATCTTGATTGATCAACACCGCTAATCGTGGTGTAGCTTTGCTTGCGCTCCCGAACTGATTAAAAGAAGAATTTTACAACGATGACGTTGATTGAAGAAAAGCCGTTTAATGTTGAAGATGTGCGAGATCACATAGTCGAAAAAGGTAAGCTGTGGAGCAAAGGTTTGCGCGAACAAGATGTTGATCTATTACACTCACTTTATGATGAAGAGGCGTGCTATTTGCCGGATGAAACGTCGGAGCTGCATGGCAAAAGGTTGCCAATTCGGGCTTACTGGAGAGCTTCTATGCGAGTGATTAAAGACCTGCAATTGGAAATGGACACGTTAAATGGCTCTCGTGAACTGCTATATGAAACTGGTCAAGGAACCGCGAGGATCGCCGGCGATGAAGGAACTGCGCAGACCGTGAGGTATCATTACGTCAACGTTTGGAAACTACAAAAAGACGGCACCTACAAAGTCGCGATCGATACTTTTAACGACATTAAATAGTCGCATTTATTTGGGCCTTATCATTGATATGCAACTAGAGCAAAACGTTTCGATAAGAGCAGCGCAAGGCAAAGATTTGCCAACTCTTATAGAATTTGAGCAAGGTGTCGTATCGGCGGAGCGACCACATGCGTTTGATTTGAAAGAAGCTGGCGTTGTTTACTATGATTTACCTGCATTGTTAAATAGCTGTGATGCTGAACTTATCGTCGCCGAGTTAAGCGAGGCAAATGATGGTGCAAATGAAGAGTCGGATGGCGAACTAATCGCTTGTGGTTATGTTCGAATAGACCCCTCAAAGCCTTATCATAAATCAGAACAACATGGCTACTTGGGCTTTATGTACGTAGCGCCGAAATGGCGCGGTAGAGGAATCAATAAGCGGATACTCGATGAACTAATAAGTTGGGGTAGTAACCGCGGCGTTCATGTTTATAAATTGGATGTGTATTCCGGTAATCAATCGGCAATCCGGGCTTATGAAAAAATGGGTTTTACATCGAATCTGCTCGAGATGGCTTTAGATGTCGATTTGTGAATATATTACCTATCTAGATATCTTGTATTAACAGTTGAACCTCAAAATAGTGCTGGCTTTGCGATGCCAATTGCGGCTTCTAATACTAGGACCACCCAAATAGTCACTACCCATGGCCTAACTCGGTTTAGGCTAGCGCGCATAGCTTGATTGTCGGCATCATCAACCGATTGAGATGAGGCCATTTTTACATAAGTGGCGACGAACCCCGCGAGACGAATTCGAATCATTAGTCCACAAAATACTAAGAACGCGAATCCCAGCAGTTTGGCGATCAGCCAGCTGCCGTTTTCAAACCGGCCGGTGCTAATGGCGACAACACAAGACAGGATGATAGACGCAATCACAAGCCACCGAAAGTAGAAGTCAATTTTGGTAAGCGTGGGTATATAGTTTGCATGATGATTGAAGTGAAGTACCAATACCATGCTGATCCAAAAAGGCCCGATTATCAGAATTAGCCAAAATTGCCATACTAGATGCTCAAAGCCAACGGCGGCTGATAGCAGCCCGCCCACTGTCAACATTAGGCTCATACAAATACGCGGCACTAAGTCACAGCCAAGCATTATTTTCGCCGCCGTTAAACGCGTCTCACGGCTAAGCGTATCGTCGACCACGAAGCCACTGGAATAGAAAACGCCGAGATCGCCACCTAGCCAATATACAAACAGCAGTATATGAAGCAGCAATAATATTTCGTAGTAACCCATTACGACCTACCTTAGCAACGCTAACTCGTGTTGGAATTGAACTTCCTGTACTTGCCTAGCGCTAATAAAGGAATGGAACCAATGACTAATAGTATGGCGGCCTGGATTAGGGGTTCAGACCAGCCCCCTGAACTGTTGGCCAGCCGTGCGAGAATCATTGGACCGAAACCCGCACCTAACGCAAAGAACGCATAGAGAAATCCGTAAATTGCCGAGTAGCTTCGCATTCCAAAATACTTAGAGACTAAGTATGCCAGGAAGTCATACTCCACTCCTGCGCCAAACCCAATCATCAAAATTGCGATCCGCGCTGACTGTGGAGATAAGTCGGCGGATGCAAGCATATAGAGCGCAATGGCTGGTGAGGCCAGGAACACGAATGCCACACCGGGAGCCCAGAATTTGTCGATCATGAATCCGCCAATTAGCCTGCCGGCTAACACGGCCAATCCCGTGAGGCCCGCCAACGCCACGGCGTCAGATACTGAAAACGCTTTTGCACCTAGAATTTGTTCCAGATTCGGTATCACCGATCCGAGCGCGTAGGAAACAGGCACGAAGCAGGCGGCAAGCAACCATAGACGCCATTCTTTAAAGGATTGCAGTAATGTAAGACCAGGCAAGGTTTGCCCTTTAGTAAGTTTGTATCGGACGATCGGCTCTGTGCCAATCTTGCCGAAAACAAAGGCCAACAGTGGCAATGCGGTAATTAACAAAAACGGAAAAACGATAGCGTATTCTAAGCGCAGGCCCTTCTCCGCAATCTGTGGAAGAATGAACTTTAGATTAAGCCAAGCTAGCGCTATAAATCCAAGCAGAGCCGGTAGCAATATAAGTAACTTATAGCGCCCTAAGGCTGAGTCGCGAGTTGGTACATCATCGACATCCCGCATTGAAAGTAGGGCGAAAGGGAAGGCGATCAAAATTGGTAACATCCCAAGTGCAATATACGCGGTTCTCCAATCGTACATAGTTGCTACTTCTTGAGCGAAGTATTTGGCCAACGTGCCGAACATGCCGGTGGCAATCAGCGCAATGCCAAGCGCTTTTCCCCGGTGCTTTTCAAAGGCGTTGTTGACCGCCCGAGTGAAGGTGACGGGAAGCGTGCCGGCGCCGAATAAAGATATCAGTGCCCATAAAAAACCATACAGAATTTTATCACCGGTGTGCAAAGACTGAGCCATCATTGCAAATCCAAATAACACAATGGAGATTAGGCATACCCTTCTAGCACCGTATTTGTCCGCCAGCACCCCTACTAAAGGAGCCATAAAAAATGCGGTGAGTGTATAAATCGGAAACGCGAGAAAAACATCGGCCAGTGTCCACCCGAACTCTTGCATGATGGGGCCAGCAAGCACACCAAAAGTGTAAAAAGGTAGAGGAGACATCCCGAGGCCAATGCCCACCGCTGATGCGGACATAACTGGCCACCCGCTGGCAAACTCGTTTTGATTCGACGCTTCAGTTCCGTCACTCATGTATTTCTCCACCCGGTTTTCGATGTAATTCTATTTTCACGTTAACTTACTAACCATAACGAGCCCACGTCGATTGGAATGCCACTAAAAGGTACTTTTTAAGTTCTATCAGCAAGTCGCGCACTCAATACGCGTACATTTTTCATTTTTTTCACTCTTTTATCACGTCTAATTGTGGTAAAAGATATATTGTTATTACATTATATCAATGAGGTGCAGTTGTAAACCATTGTTGGCACCATCTAACTTATATGAAACTCACGAAGATGAGTGATGACTAAAAGAGGAAAATTTCATGAAAAAATCTTTTAAATTAAAGTCACTAGTTTTACTCGGGGCAATCTTGGTTCATGCTCCTCTCGCTTTGGCACAAGATTCTTCCGGCCAACCGGAGCTTGTGCTTGAGGAAATTATTGTTACCGCTGAACGTCGTGCAGAATCACTACAAACAACCGCCGCAGCGGTGACAGCGATCGACAGTCAAGATCTAGAGATAAAACAAATAACCAATATCCTAGACCTGCAGTATGCGGCCCCCAATATTAGCTTAGGAACTAATACCGGAACGGCCAATGCAGCGCGCATATTTATTCGCGGGGCTGGCGAAGATGAATCGCGTGCCACTGCCGAGCCTGCGGTTGGTGTCTATGTTGATGGTATCTACATAGGGCGTTCAGTGGGTTCTCTATTTGACCTAGTGGATCTTGAGCAGTTACAAGTCTTACGAGGGCCGCAAGGAACCCTCTATGGGCGGAACTCGAACGGTGGCGCAATACGACTGACCAGTAAGGCACCGACAACCGAAGACGATGAGTTTAGTGCACTCGTTACGATTGGAAATGAAAGCCGGCTTGATTTACGTGCCAGTGCTAACATTGTGCTTGGCGAAAAGACCGCGCTTCGCTCCTCCGTTTTGCGTCGCAGCAGAGATGGTTTTCATACCCTGAATTCGAACGGGGCTTTCGCTGATGTTCAGGGTCGCAACGTTGGTCAGATCGATACCAGTGCATTTCGGATTGCGTTAGGGCATGAATTTTCAGATGCTTGGAGTGCTGTGTTTGCTTTGGACCGCACGCAAGATGATTCAGACCCAATACCAGATACGCTCAACCTCGAGAGTGATGCAGACAATAACCTGTTCACTGTGGAGCCTGCGCCGGGGGCAACTTGCAGTGCCGCAACGCCATCGATTTTTCAAGGTATTGGTTGTGTGACAAATTACACGAGTTCAGTTGAGTCTCAAGGTGGATCAATTAAGGTCAATGGCGAGATTGGTAATTTCACCTTTCAGTCGCTTTCTGGCTATCGAGAGTTGAATGACGAGTTGTCAACTCGAATCACTTTTCCTTATGAACAGCAAACGGACCAAGATCAGTTCAGCCAAGAATTTACATTGACATCTAACTTTGACGGCCGATTTAACTTCGTAACAGGTTTGTTCTATTTTGAAGAAGATATTCAGTTTGATTCTGTGTTTGTGTTTCCTACCGAGATTAATGTACAAACAGAAGCGTTGGCTGCATTTTTCCAAAGTACTTACGACTTTACCGAAACTTTGACCTTAACAACTGGGGTGCGCGCAACTGATGAAACGAAAGATCTAAACGCAGCAGCGCTGGCATTAGGGCTTGGGCGAGTTGAATCGCGTGATTTCAGTAATACAACGTACTCGGTCAAGCTTGAGAAGGAGTTCGGTGAAAACCTGTTCGGTTATACGTCTTACTCAACCGGCTTCAAAAGCGGCGGTTGGTCTCCAGACTGTTTTTCACCAACAGCATGTTTTCTTCAAGTTGACGAGGAAGAATTGGATTCATTGGAGTTCGGTATTCGTTCGACCTTGCTTGATGGACGCCTTCGTCTAAATGCGACCTACTATTTTAATAAATATGATGGTTTGCAAATTGGTGCTACCGTACCAGGGCTCGGCGGCTTCACCCGCTTTAACGTAGATGAAACGGAACAGGATGGTCTAGAGCTCGAAGCATCTTTTTTAGCGACGTCTAACCTGACCATAAATGCAACATTTGGAACAATCGATGCTGAGTACACTTCTCTAACTCTTCTACAGGCAGGCGGGCTTACTAATGCCGGTGCCAGCGAAGTTTGTGGTGGTGTAATTAGTGTTGCTTGTGCATTGCAGTTAGAACCCAAAAATGCGCCGAGTTATAAAGGCAATATTGCTTTCGTTTATGAGCGAGATATTGGCAGTGGATCTTTAACTACGAATGTCGACTTTTCGTTCGAAGATGACTCGTTTAACTTGGTGGCGAATCCAGACAACTCGAGAGTGGATGTACCAACACTGATTAACGCGAGAGTAGCCTATGCAAGTGGCGAGTCGGGTTGGAGGTTTGCGCTATGGGCGAAGAATCTAGGCGACGAGGAATACGCTAGAACGTCTACTGGAACAAACTTTCTATACACAGCCGAACCGCTTACCTGGGGCTTAGATCTCGGTTACAGTTTTTAACTTGATAGGTTGAAATGTTAAATCAGTCTTATGCGAGCAATGCATAACGTTTCGGTAAGGCGGCGTTTCATTGATCTTGCGCATGGCCAGCTGCACTTTCGTGTGGCTGGCCATGCCTCTTCAAAACCGGCCATTTTGTGCTTACATATGATGCCCAAGTCCGGCCGGAGTTTCGCTGAAATTATGCCGCATCTTGCGGCTGATCGTTTGGTGATCGCGCCAGATTATCCGGGATACGGAGAATCAGAACATTTTGGTGGTGAAGGTACGCCGTCAATAAGTGACTATGCAGACGCAGTTGGCGATTTGATTGCTCATCTTGAGTTAAGCAAGGTGAACCTGTTTGGTTACCACACTGGTTCGATGGTCGCGGTGCAACTTGCACACCAGTACCCGAGATTGATAAATCGAGTGATTAATGTTTCAGCACCGATATTTACTGACGACGAGATTTCATCGTTTAAGAAGTATTACTCGCCAGTAGGCTTGGATGAGGCCGGAACGCGTTTTAAAACGATGTGGGCGCGCATACTAAAATATCGAGGCCCAGGGATGACGCTCGAAATGGCGGCGAATTCGTTAGCCGAAAACTTGCGTGGCGGCGAACGCTATGAAGATGGGCATTACGCCGCCTTTAGTTTCAGCGAGCGTTATGCCGAGCTACTTGAACGAATTGAGCAGCCAGTGTTGCTAATGAACTTGAATGATGACCTAAATGAACACACTAAACGGGCAGTTCGTCATTTAAATCAAGGGCAACTAGTAGAGTATCCAGAATGGGGTCACGGTTTCTTAGATGCGTTTGCGCAAGATGTTGCGTCTGTTGTTCTTGGTTTTTTTGATAAAACTATTGCGATAAAGAACAAGTAATGAGTAATCCACTTAAAGATATAATGCCCTCCGTGCTGCGCCATGAGGGTGTTTGGAAAGGCCAGTATCAGCATATTGATATCCATGGAAAGGTTATTGATCAGCATGCCAGTCGTGTGGAATGCGTGTTCCCAGACTCCGGCGACGAAGTCTATATACAGAAAAATCACTTCACCTGGGACGACGGCCGCGAACATTCTGTGAGTTTCGGTGGAATCATAGATGGCGATAAAATATTTTGGAACACTCCGACCTTTCTTGGTTATGGATGGGCCGCTAGCCAGTCGGTATTCCTCTTAGAATTAGAGCGCAAAGACGTTGTTGATGCATCATTTTCAGAAGCTATTGTCCTTGGTGAGAGCGGACGTCATCGAGCCCGAACCTGGCATTGGTTTAAAGATGGTAAATGTTATCAGCGCACTCTGTGTAACGAGAGCCTGGAGTAATCAGTCAATCGTTGAGTAGTAGCTGTAGAATAGAAGGTAGCTGAGGCGAGCTGATTGGCGCTGTTGGTTCATTGGGTGGATTGTTAGGCGGATTATCCGGTGGTGGAGATCCATTTTGTACAAAGATGGCGACAACAGTACGGCTGCTGATCATGATAAGTTCGCAATCGCCAGAGCCTGTACAAAAACCAGTCCAGCGATCAAAGCGCCACCCCGAGTCTGGCCTCGCTCGCACCTCCACTAACTCGCCAAAATCGAAGAGCTCGCTAGCAACGTCACATCCAACGCCGCAGAAAATACCCGCCGGCCGGGAAGAGATAGTTCCACGCCCCTCTTTAGCAACGGTTAGGGTTTGTCTGTTATCAAACTGTGCATTAGCTGCGAAAGCGAATACGCAAAAAAGAATAGCGATACATAACACGGCGAACTTAGCATGAATAGAAGAAGAGCTTGGCAGGAATGGGGCACGCATGGATTGTTACTCACTAAGTCAGCATTGTTAAACCCACTGTATTCGTTCGGAGTTGATCAACTCCTTTAGCTACCCGAGTACATCATACGGTGTTATTGCAGCCCGGAGTTCAAGGCGGTCTGCGCCAACTGAGTTTCAGGTGTTTGATTTTAAAAGCACTTTGTTCAGTGCTTGCCTGATAAGATATTCAAATCCATGAGCAAAATTTAACGCTGCGCATAAGATTAACAGGTAAGCCTTGATGATAGTTCTGACTTCTATTGATTAGCCCTATAAACCTTTGCGGGAAGTTTAATGGAGAGTACTGTTGCGATTAGTAAGAACAGCGATGAAACCCACAAGCAGGCGACCAAACCCATCACTTGGTAAAGAAGGCCGGATAACACCGTTCCTAATAGCCGGCCACTGGCGTTAGCCATATAGTAAAAGCCGACATCGAGCGAAACGGCATCTCTGTTCGAGTAGTGCACAATAAGAAAACTGTGCAGTGAAGAATTAACGGCGAAAATGGCACCGAAAATGAGTAAGCCAGTGACTAAAATCATCGGGGTGAACTCAGCGATCGAGCCCAAGATCGCTATGGTTATGGTCGCTGTAGCCAGTGCGGCCACCCAAGGCAATGCTGCTATGTGAACTTTGCTATCGCGCGTAAAGCGAGGCGCTTGAGTTTGAACAAGTCCGTAAGCAATAATCCAGCATGCCATAAAAATACCAACTTTCCAGTGGCTCCAATCAAACTGAGTTGATAGAAACACTGGAAGGGCGACGACAAACCACACGTCGCGAGCGGCAAATAAAAACATTCGTGCCGCAGACAAGCGATTTATAGCGCTGGATTTCGAAAATACATTGCTAATTTTCGGCTTGTGTTTGGCGCGGCCTAAATCCGTTTTCAGCAGCACCAAGCTCATCAACCATACTACTAAGAGTGTGGCAAGCATTGCGCCGATAGCACCTCTAAATCCAATTAACATCAATAGTGCGCCGCCGAAAAAAAAGCCAAGCCCCTTTAGCGAGTTCTTGGAGCCAGTTAATAGCGCCACCCATCTGTATAAGGTGCCTTCCGCGTTTTCGGGCACCAGCAACTTTATGGCGCTTTTCGCGCTCATTTTATTGAGATCTTTAGCAACGCCGGATAAGGCCTGCGCAGCCATGACCCATGCTACGGTGAGAAATGCAGAAGGCAGCATCAACATGGCGAGTGCAACGAGTTGTAGCCCTAAGCCGATATTCATCGTTCGATTGAGGCCTAGTCTGGCGCCCAACCAACCGCCAAGCAGATTCGTTATTACGCCAAACAACTCGTAGAAAATGAACAGCATGGCGATTTGCAGCGGGCTGTAACCGAGTTGATGAAAATACAATACTACGAGCATTCTCAACGCACCATCGGTGATGGTGAAGGCCCAGTAGTTAGCCGTGATTATTAGGTATTGGCGGACCTCATGTGATAGATTTCCCAGCATGGCTAAACGCCTTTACGCACCACTTTTCGGATCAACTCTGCGGTGCGATTCGCGTAGCCCCATTCATTGTCGTACCACAGGTAAAGCTTGAGCTGAGTGTCATTGACGACCATGGTGGATAGCGCATCAACAATGCTTGAGCGAGGGTCGCTGCGATAGTCGATAGAAACTAGCGGCCGTTCTTCGTAGCCAAGAATATTCGCTAGTTCATTTTCAGCAGCCTGTTTCAAAAGGGCATTAACCTCTTTTGTGCTAGTGGCTTTCTCGAGTTCGAACACACAATCTGTCAGCGACGCGTTTGCCAAAGGAACACGTACCGCATGGCCGTTGAGCTTGCCTTTTAGCTCTGGGAAAATTTCGGTAATAGCGGTGGCGGAGCCCGTTGTCGTTGGGATCAGGCTCATTCCGCAAGCTCGTGCTCGACGCAAGTCCTTATGCGCCGCATCTAGAATCGTCTGAGTGTTGGTGATGTCGTGAATCGTGGTCATTGAGCCGTGCTTAATGCCCAATTGTTCGTGGATTACTTTCACCGCTGGCGCCAAACAATTAGTGGTGCACGATGCGGCGGTTACGATATTATGTTGTACTGGGTCGTACAAATGATCGTTGACGCCCATTACAACGTTCAATACCCCGGGCTCTTTGACCGGCGCGCTTACCACTACGCGTTTAACACCTTGATCAAGGTAGGTTTGTAATTGTTGTGACTTTTTAAACTTTCCTGAGGCTTCTAAAACCACATCGCAGTTTGACCAATCCGTTGCGGCGAGCTCATCGTTTTGAGAGTAACGAATATGCTGATCTGCGATTATCAAGTTGTTTTGTTCAGCGGCAGCGTTGTAATTAAAGCGACCATGCACCGAATCAAAATTCAGTAGATGCGCCATGGTTTCTGCATCTCCTGAAGGGTCGTTGATTTGCACAAACTCTATCCCATCTAAGCTGGGCCAAGAATACGCCGCGCGCAATACTAAGCGGCCAATGCGGCCAAAGCCATTAATGCCTATCTTGATTGTCATTATTGTTACTCATTCCAATTTGGCAGACTGCGATTATAGTCACAGACATTGGCCTTAAGTTACAGCAATGTTACAGGTGGCTCTATTTTGTAAGCGCTAGTGCTTGTTTAATAAGTTCGGGTACCGAATGTTCGATATGATCCTTGGCCGGATCTCGCCGTTCACCAAGGCGAACGACCACCATATTGTGTTCAGGAACCACGATGATGTACTGCCCAAGGTGGCCGCTAAACCAATAATGCGCGGGTGCTTTGTGCATACCCAACCAAGTCGACAATCCATAGAACTGTTCCATGCCCGGTGTAATCATCTGTTGCGTGAAACTTGAGGAAATCAGCTGTTGGCCTTGCCAATTCCCGTTGTTTAACATTAGTAGACCTAATTTGGCAAAGTTACGCGCATTGGTATTCAGGCAGCAAAATACCAGCTCCATCTCGTTTTCGTCCGTATGCCATAGAGCGTCATCATTCATGTTCAAGGGTTGCCATACTTTACGACTCAAGTAGTCGCTTAGGCTGGTTGCTGCGCCGGCCTCTTTAAGCGCGCGCTCAATAAAAATACCCATTAACTCGGTTGACGCGCTGGAATATTGCCAAAAGGTACCGGGCTCAGCGGAGAACTCTCCGTTCAACAAAAACTCGCGAATGTCATCTCCGTAAAGTAGTTCTACGGTTGGGCTTAGCGGTGAGTAATAGTGTTCGTCCCATTCGTAACCTGAGTTCATTAATGATAGTTGACCTATTGTTGCTTTGCGGCCAAGCGGATCATTTTTGAATTCTGGAAGAAAGTCGGTAATGGGTTGATCTAGGCCTTTAATGTGGCCCTCTTCGATTGCGATGCCGAGCAACATAGTCGTTACTGTTTTTGCCATTGAGAATGAATTCGTTTTACTGCGATCATTGTATCCATTGAGATATTCTTCGTAGAGTACTTGGCCATCCTTGATTACGAGTAAAGCCGCCGCGTCGAATGACTTCTGATAATCAATAAAGGAGTCGGGAAACGATGATTTATTATAGTTTGCGTGGTTTGGAATTGTTTGTGGGTCTTGAGTTTTAATTACTGCGGTTGAGAACTCTTCATAATCATTGATATTAGCCGTCACATGGCCAGCTAGGTAGGTTCGCTGAAGGCTGGTTACAATAAAGCCGTGGCCGGTGGCATATAGTGTTGTTAAGCTAAGGAGAATCACTCCTAACAGCCCGATGAATATTCTTTTTATTGTTTGCATAGTGTTTATTCAGAGTGGAAGTTGGTGCTTGTTAATCGGCTGGCGCAAAACAAAACTCGTGTGTACACCGCTGACCCCTTCTAGTTTTGTGAGCCTTCTCAAGAGAAACTCTTCATAGTGTCTCATATCTCGAATCAACACTTTGATAAGAAAATCTGAATCTTGGCCGGTAACGACATAACATTCCATAACCTCAGGTAGCGCGCTGGCCTCTCGCTCGAACTTTTCAAAGCGGTCAGCCGTGTGCCGATCCATGGTAACGCTGATCATTGCGGTTAGCTTTAGGCCGAGTTTCTCATGGTCTAGAATTGTGACATGTCGCGCGATAACCCCTGACTCTTCAAGTTGTTTTACCCGGCGTGCGCAGGGAGTAGGAGAAAGGTTCACTTTTTCGGCTAGCTCCAAGTTAGTAATACGCGCATTTTTTTGCAGTTCTTGGAGTATTTGTCTGTCTTTCTTGTCAATATTCATTTAATTAACTAATTTCAATATCAATATTAGATAATATATCTATTGTTAGTCGAAAATCGAGGTGTTATTAGTTAATAACGCTCGTAATTCCGCTCTATAATTCGCTCTTACGCTAAATAGCAATCGTGCGTTTCAACAACGCAATGCCATCGCAATAAACACAAAACAACCCTAAGTTAGTTCAACAGTATGAAACGTTTCGATCACTCTAAGTACACGCCGATAGTCACATTAAACAAGCCGGATCGCCGCTGGCCTAACCGCACCATTGAGGTGGCGCCTGCCTGGTGTAGTGTCGATCTGCGCGATGGTAATCAAGCCTTGATTGATCCTATGACGCCGCCACAAAAACTAGAGATGTTTGAAATGCTAGTGAGTGTGGGCTTCAAGCAAATTGAAGTTGGCTTTCCTGCGGCGTCGCAAACGGATTTCGACTTTGTGCGAAAACTCGTTACTGAAAACCGAATTCCGGAAGACGTGACTATTCAAGTTTTAACGCAAGCGCGTAAAGAGTTGATAGAACGCACATACGAATCCTTACGCGGAGCGCCTAAAGCCATTGTGCACGTGTATAACTCCACATCAACGGTGCAGCGAGAACAAGTTTTCAAATTGTCGCGCGAGGAGATTAAACAGATTGCTATAAACGGCGCTAAATGGGTTAAGGAAGGTGCGGCAAAGCAACCAGAGACCCAATGGCAGTTTCAGTATTCACCTGAGAGCTTTACAGGTACCGAAATAGACTACGCGGTAGAGGTGTGTGATGCCGTGATTGACGTATGGGAACCAACACCAGAGAATAAAATCATTTTGAATCTACCAGCCACTGTTGAGGTCGCCACTCCGAATGTGTACGCTGATCAAATTGAATGGTTCTGCGACACAATTAAGCAACGAGACTCGGTGATAGTGAGTTTGCACACGCATAACGATCGAGGTTGTGGTGTTGCGGCGTCTGAGTTGGGTGTGTTGGCGGGTGCCGATCGAGTTGAGGGCACCTTGTTGGGCAATGGTGAACGCACGGGCAATATGGATATTGTCACCATGGGGATGAATCTGTACAGCGCAGGTGTAGCACCGCAATTGGATTTTTCGCGCATGGACCGCATTATCAATGTCGTTGAGCGTTGCACACAATTAAAGGTGCATCCGCGCCATCCGTATGCAGGTGAATTGGTGTTTGCGGCATTCTCGGGCAGTCATCAGGATGCGATTAATAAGTGCTTAGCTCTCTACAAAGAAGGTGAGGCTTGGGAAGTCGCCTACCTACCTATCGACCCTCGTGATTTAGGGCGCAATTATCAGGAAGTAATCCGCATAAACTCGCAATCTGGCAAAGGTGGTGTAGCGTATGTGTTAGAACAAGAGCACGGCATCAAGATGCCGCGTTGGTTGCAGGTAGACTTCAGCCCTGTGGTTCAGAACGAAGCTGAACAAACGGAAGCGGAGGTGAGCGGAGAACAGATCGCTGATTTGTTCCAACGTACATATTTAGCTCCCGATGCCGCAATGCGCCTAAAAAGTTATCAAGTGAATCGCGACGAAGGCCAAGACTCCTTAGAAGCGGTGTTGGTCAGTGGCACTAACGAAACTGAAATACGCGGACAAGGGCGAGGTGTATTAGAAGCGTTCGTTTCAGGTCTTAATGAGCATCTTGGGCGTGAAATAGTCATCATTGAATACAATGAGCACACACTGGGGCACGATGATGCATCAGAGGCCATGGCCTACGTTCAGATCAGTATCGATTCGCAGCGCGTGTGCGGCGCTGGTAAAAGTAGGGATATTTTAGGTGCCACCTTGGCGGCCATATTAAATGCCGTAGCGCGGGTCTCTTAACTTAGCTTATCTAATTCTTAACACCTGCTAGTGTTCGGTAGCAGGTTTGTTTTTGCAGTCGATAAATTGGGCCTGGTGAAGTCTTTCATTCATTAAAATCTCGCATTTTAAGAGCTCCTGCCCGCGTAGCATCAGCTTGTAATCACAAGAAGGTTAAACTCAAATGTCTTGTTTAGTCGGATAGAAGTCATTTGAGACGGATTGAGCTTATGTTAATTTTGTTGAATGAATGCTGCCCGATCTATTGCCATCCTCCTCTTTGAAGACGTCAACGCGATTGATGTAACTGGACCAATTGAAGTCTTCGCGACAGCGCGTGACTCAAACGGTCATTGCCCTTATAAAATCGAGTCTTGGGCCATCGGCGCTGTAACAGTGCAAACCGAATCAGGTCTAAAGCTTTGTGCTGATAGACGTGTGCCTCTCGAGCCATCTGCAGATATCCTTTTGATCCCTGGTGGAAGAGGGATACGTGATTCGTCAACTCTGCGGCTTTTATCGGATTGGTTGCAGAGCCATCAGAACAAGTTCAGCCGAATTGCGTCAGTTTGTACTGGTGCCTACGCACTAGCCGAGGCTGGTTTGTTGGATGGCTGTGATGTTGTAACCCATTGGGCTTATGCCGCGGACTTGCAAAAGCGTTATCCCTCAGTTTGTGTTAAAGAAGACTCGCTATTCTTGAATCAAGGCCGAATTTGCTCTTCAGGCGGAGTAACCTCAGGCATAGACCTAGCGCTCGATTTGGTGCAGCGAGATATATCGGAAAAAGCCGCGATGGATGTAGCGCGCGAGATGGTGGTATTTCTTAAACGCCCAGGAGCACAAACTCAGTTTTCCTTACCTCTTAAGATGCAGACCACAAATAGTGAACGCCTGAGTGAGGTTTGTCGTTGGGCGGCGAGTAATCTCGATGCGGATTTGTCGGTTGAGGCGCTTGCTGGTCGAGCGGGCTTGAGCAGCCGGCAGTTCGCGCGCCGGTTTCGGGCGGTGTTTGGCGTGCCGCCGGCGACCTACATAAAACATGTTCGGCTCGATGCGGGGCGAACCTTGCTGGGGCAGGGTGTCAGTATTTCGAAGTCGGCCTATGCGGTGGGGTTTGCGAGTGCCGATGGGTTTCGACGTGCGTTTGAGAAGAGGTTTGGAGTGTTTCCTAGCGCTTATCAAAAACACTTTAGAGAGGGTCGCTCATGATTAAACGAATTTCACGCCGATCATTTATCGCATCAACCCTATCGGTTGGCGCCTGCTCGGCACCGAAGACTGGCCGCAAAACAAACGAAAGAGAAGTGTTTGTCTGCCCGCCCTGTGGGTGCTCGAAGGATCACGTTGAGTTTAGTGAACCTGGGCAGTGCCCAGATTGCGGCATGATACTCCAACCTTCGATCGAATCAAATCTAGGTTTTGAACCGAAGCATTTGGTTTCGCGTGCTGGTTTTTTTAGAATTTCCGGTGGCGCGGGGCGCGAAAGTAAGCACATAAATGTGCATTACTACATGCCTGACGATTTTAGTAGTGATTCCCCAATAATGTTCTTAATTCCAGGGGCCGGGCGAAATAGTGCCGAATATCGCAATGCTTGGTTACCGGTAGCGCGAAGTAAAGCGGTATTGATTGTGGGGCTTGGGTACCCAGAGAACGGCTACGATTTTGCGTCTTACCATATGGGTGGTGTGGTTAAAAACATAGAATTTGGCAATCCAACATTTGAGCGCACTGGGGAAAATGCGCGTGTGCTTCGTGTTGAGGATGAGAGTATTCAAATGGAACCCAATCCAAATAAAGCCCAATGGATATTCAGCGATTTCGACCGCTTGTTTAAATTGATAGTTTCGGCAACCGGTTCTAAACGTTCGGGTTACGACATTTTCGGGCATTCTGCTGGCGCACAAATACTCCATCGCATGGCACTTTTTTACCCAGATACAATGGCGCAAAGAATAGTAGCCGCTAATGCAGGCTTCTATACATTGCCTGATCTGCGAACACCTTTGCCGTTTGGTGTTGCTGGTTCCAACTTATCTAATCAGTCAATACTTCGTGCCTTTGCCGTTAAATTGACTATTCTGCTAGGTGAGGCTGATAACAGTGACAGCTCAGGAGGAACTCTACTGCGCACCCTGCTTGCAGATAAACAGGGCCTTGGGCGCTATGCGAGAGGAAGATTCTTCTATGCAGCTGCCAAGAAACAAGCGTTAGAGAGTGAAATGCTATTTAACTGGGGTGTAGAAACTGTACCAGACGTAGGGCATGACTTTGTGGCCATGAGTACAGCGGCCGCGAGGATTCTCTATTCGTATTAACAAGAGCTTAAAGTTGCTTCGGGGCATTACCAGTAACTTAATGTTTGGTTACAAGGCAATTAATTCACGGTTAGTTTGGCGGATGCTTCTTTTGAGTATGAAAGTCTTGCGGTTACCCAATATTGAGATAGGTATTCGCAATGAAAAATTTTCTTTTGAAGAGTTGTTTAGTTACCGCATTAACCGCGTTGACTGCATGCGCTGTTACGCCTGACGGGCGCGTCGGTGCTGACCCGAACGTATTTGGCCGCGATAAGGTAATTCCCCTGGGCGCTGGTATTCTAAGCGCGGTTGTTTGCAACAAGCTGTTTGATGGCCATGGAAGTAAAGACGGATGGACAGCTGCTTGCGGTGCGGCTGGCTACTTCGCATCGACAGCATTTGTAAAACGTCATAATACAGCGCTTGAGGCGAATAGGGTCGGTCAAACTACCAGTTGGGACGACCCTGATGGAAGCAGGCACTCCGTGACACCAACGCGTACCTACTACGATGGCAATGTGCCATGCCGTGATTTTCGCCAAACCGTCGAAATCGATGGGCAAACCGAGATCATGGAAGGCAAAGCTTGTCGTCAATCGGATGGAAGTTGGCGTTTGGTAAGTTAGTTTTCCCACACGTTTCGTTACCTGTGCGTCGCAAGACAATGGTCTAATAGTTGTAATAATTCAGCGGTACGATCAGCGGTTATTAATTCAATAACCGGTGACAATCCATGAAACAAATATTGATCGGCGCGCTTGTAACAGGCGGCTTGCTTATTAGCAGTATGGCGGATGCCCGCAGCTATCAACGCGTTTACAACGGCAATAACGATGGCGCAGGTAGCTTGCGCGCAGCACTCGACAACGGTGCGACCACTATAAAAATTAATCGTTCAGTCAGCACCATTAGTTTGACTGAGCCCTTGTATTACAACGGGGAGCGAAAGCTAAGCATTATTGGCTCTGGCCAAATGCTAGATGGTTCAGCCTTAGTTGGCAACGCGGATATTTTTACGGTAAGCAATGGCGCTGATTTGTCCTTATCCAATCTGAATTTTGTTGGCAATATGAACGAGGTAAACGAAGTGCCATCCAATCCGGTTGGAGGCAAAGGGATTTACGTGAGCGTACCAGTCAATCGTACTGGTGTGGTGAAAGTGTCGCTCGACAATATTTTTGTGACACGAGTTGGTAACCATGGTGTACACATTTCCGATTGCACGCTAGGCGATGATTGCGGCGGTGGCAGTGGCGGCGGTGGTGAAGGTTCCCCTGCGTCTGTGTATGTGAACGCTAATAAGCTAACCATTAACAAAGTCGGTTTTGGTAAATCAGATGCTGACGGTTTGCGTGTGGACGACAGAGGAGAAGGCAGTATCTATTTTTATGCAAACAATTCCTCGTTTTTGAATGTCGGCGCGGATGGCGTAGAGTTAGATGAAGGCAACGATGGTTTTGTTGTGGCCGACGTGCGTAATAGTCTGTTCGACAGTAATGGAGAATATTGTAATTTGATTCCGTTCGTTGCGGGTGGCCCTTGCGACGATGACGGCGATCGCGACGTTGATGATGGCTTTGATATCGACGAAGCGGGCGCCGGTTCTTTGTTCGCTAGAATTCGGAATACCCGAGTCACCAATAATTTTGATGAAGGGTTGGATTTTGACGAAGAAGATGGCGATAGTATTCAAGTTTGGTTGGCTAATGTTTACGCCGCTGGCAATGAAGACGAAGCCATCAAAATGTCGGAAGAAGATGATGGTGATTTAAGAGCCTTTATGCGCTCGGTAACAACCGTCAATAACAATGGCAGTAAAGAAGGTATTGAACTTGAAGAAGAAGGGGTCGGTGATGTGGCCGTCACCGTGCTTGATTCGAATATGATCGGCGGCGGCGATGAAGAGCTCAAAGTCGAACAGGGCGATGAAGGTGTTGGTACACTAAAAATACGCCGCTCAACGATTGGTGCACTGGATCTTGATAACGTTGACGAGATTTAGCACTCACTTGGCTGAGCCCGTTGCCTACATCGTTTATCGATGATAAGCGTCGGGAATCAGTAAATCGTCTTTGTGATTTTGTAACGTCTAGAAGAGTAAGTCTTCGTAATCCTGAGTGCTGCACTCAATTGAGAATGCCAATTGAATATCGTGTTCGTCACACACTTTTATATAGTGCTCAAGTCTCTCTTCTATGCCCTTTGCTAATCGAAAGATACGATAAAACAGGTCGCTTCCTGGGGTGTGTTTGTGTTCTTCAAGCACATCCATAAGCTCGGCGTGCAAAAGAAACAAAGTGTCGCCTTGAATGACTGAACCTAATACCTTTCTGTTTGGCAAGCGCACCACGGCGTTGTCGACCAGTTCAGAGTATATTTCGATGTCTTTTACATCCATACAGGGAGTTCGTTTTAAGCGATGGCCACCCCACGCGACCAACTAATACAAAACATCCTAACACAGCCATCTTGTCGGCGTATTCAGCCTAACTCTAACGATGCTCACTCTGCGAGTTTTGGCAGAAAAGAGATGTCTACGTAATATTTTTTTGGGTTACCTTTTTGAATTAACACCGACACTTCTTCTCTATCGATATGGTCGCTCGGGTCAAACCAAATATTTTCACTGTTGAAGATATGTATTTCTGAAGTAGCGGGGTTTTGCCATTGGGCGATGATGCGAAAAGGGCTTCGGCCGTTAACCCTTACTGAGCGATTGATTCCGACGCTTTGAATCTCAGCCAGAATAGGTACACCAAAGTTCTTTAGGTAGCTGATCTTACGTTTATTTAACACACCTGCAAGCAGCATCGACCCGCCGATGGCAAAGAATACAAAGCCTAATCCTCCTAAAATCGATGTGGCTCCCCATAAGGAAAAGTATCCGTTAATCTTGGCCTTGTTAGGGTTCTCTGGCTTGTAAAAAACTTCGACGGTTTCTCCTTTTGAATAAGAAGGAGGGTTACTACCTGAGCTCGAAGTAAAGGTGATGTTTTCGCCTGTGTTTGTTGTAAAACTTACTCTCGGTTTGTAAACGTCTGAGTCACTTGAGCGTGAGTAAACCAAGTCGATGACTTGACCGTTTGTTGTAATCGCATCTTTTAAAAAGTTTTTCGTATGAATATAGGAGTAGGCAGCGCCAACCAACATTCCTAAACCAATCAGCGTAAAAACGTATTTCAATATCGATATTGCTTTCATATTACCCTCAATCTAGTCTCTTCAAAAAACACACAACACGCTCTGTTTCCACAAAGCCGAGTTGTTTGTGCGCACTAATGCTTGAAGTGTTAGTTACTTCTGTATCACTTGCAATTTCAT
>CALKRK010000039.1 GCA_937989675.1 uncultured Arenicella sp.
CTCTTGCTTGAAGTCGTCACTATTAAGCGACGACTTTTTCATAAATCGCTTCACAATCGCCAACTGCAACGGCGCTCGATTCAGCTCATCGATGGAAGAACTACGCCCATGATCAGTAAGCCCCCAAGTTTTGGTCATAGCTGGCGTTACTGATGCGCCTTGGCGCAGGCAGCTTGTTTGCGCGCTATCCAACACTTCTCCAATTGGTGCTAAGTAGTAGTTCGAAATCCATTGCAGCGTCTTCCACAATGAAGCGTCAAAAATACTTTTTGAGTCGAGTAATTCGATCGCGGTTTTGAGCTTGTTTAGTGGGTAGTCTGAGGTATCGCTGACGCGCATAATAACGCCCACTAATTTACGCGGTCCGAAGGGCACTTTAACGCGCGCACCCACAACAGGATCAAGCCCAGATTTCGGAGCCAGAAAATCAAAAGTCTGACGCAGTGGAACCGGCACGGCCACGCTTAGTACAGTGATGCAATTGTCAGAATTTTCGTTCAAAGTCATTGTTTATGCGGGTTTCAGTGGTGTTCCATTTTACCCTAAATAGTTACCCACAGAGCCTGTGGATAACTTTGTTGATAAAACCTCATTTTAGCTCGTAACACTAGATACATATTGGCTTTATAAATTTTGCTTATTTTTTATACAATAATTTTTATTCATACTTATCAACAACTTACATAGCTTTAAAATATTACCGATTGATTACACGAAAATATTTTTGAAAAACATCTTGACTTAGATTTTTTGTGTATAACTACGTTTTCGCTCCTAAAATGGCTGAACAAGAGATTCTAAATTTTTCAATGGCTTAGCGCTTATTATTGGAAAGACGACTCAACAATGATCTCTGAGTTACCTTATCTCTACTCGGCCATCCACCCAAAGATATTCATTGCTGTTTGTAAATCACATGAAGCCCTCCAATCGAGCTTAGTTACACGAACTCGGCGCTACATTACGGCCTTAAATTCATATACACTGTGTGGGCATTACAATCGCCACAAAAGTTACAAAAAATGGGTAAAAAATTCACGGCTAAAACCGCTGACAAATACGTGCTTTATCAACTTGCCGTGCAGTCTGCCGAACAGGATGTTGACTTCCTCGTTGACACATACAAAAGCTTACGCGGTAAGAAGCCAAAACACCTGCGAGAAGACTTTTGCGGCACTTGCCTTATGTCTAGCTACTGGGCTCAATTGAGCAAAAACCACACAACCGAGTCTTACGACATAGATCCGGAGCCCTTAGATTGGGGCTTGCGGAACAATCTTAAACCACTCGGTAAAGCCGGAGAGCGAGTTGTACAATATCAGGAGGACGCACGCAACCCCAGCCGCAAGTCACCCGACGTTCGCTGTGCCCAAAATTTTTCGTATTGGATATTCAAAACTCGGGCGGAGTTGTTGGATTACTTCAAAGGCGTGTATGCCGACCTCGCCGATGATGGAATATTCGTTTGCGATTTACACGGCGGCCCAGAAAGTATTCAAGAACTCGAAGAAGAAACTGAGGTTGATAACGGAAGCTTTACTTATGTATGGGACCAAGACTCGATCAACCCTATAACCGGCGAAGCCAGACTTCATATCCATTTCAGATTTCCTGACGGGACCGAAATGAAAGATGCCTTTACATACGACTGGCGCTTGTGGGGCTTAACCGAGTTACGCGACGTATTGCGTGACGCTGGCTTTGCAACCGCCGACTGTTATTGGGAAGGTACCGACGAAGATGGCGAGAGCGGCGACGGCATCTTTACCAAAACAGAAGAGGGCGAGGCGTGTTTGTCTTACGTTGCCTATTTAGTTGCGACAAAGTAATTCCAACGCTCAAATCAATATCAAACTGACTTAGCACCCAACATGGTTCGACTTCTTTTCATCGTTTTGATCGTTGCCTTATTAGTTCTAGCGCGGAAATCCAAACCGGCAGGTGACAAATTGGGCTACGAGTTAATTGGTCTGCCGAAGCTCGATGCCGAACCCGCTCAACTAAAGGTAGCTACTTTCAATATACAAACTGGCAAAAACCTTCAGGGGCGTCGTGACTTGCTAGCAAGTGCTAAAGTAGCCGCCAATGCGGACTTAATTGGGATTCAAGAGGTCTACGCGCCAACCTTCGCCAATGCGCTCGGTTTTGGCTTGAGCCAAACTGAAAAGTTGGCCAAGTTCGGTAAATTCGGATGGCTGTTTTGTGCAACACGACGCCGCTGGTTAAAGGAGCATCGTGGCAACGCCGTGCTCAGCCGGATACCCGTTAATGAGTGGCGCGTGGAAATGCTGCCGGATCAGTCAAACAAAAGTTTCCGTAACATGACGGTCGCTGAAGTAAGCTGGCAAGGTAAGACGTTTCATTTTATCAACACACACCTGCATACACGCAATGGCCGTGAAGACCAGTTAGAAATCGTATTGAGGGAGTTCGCCAAATATGAACGCGCCATCCTGTTAGGAGACTTCAACAGCCGCGCAACCACCTCAGCGTTAGCCAATGCACTTAAAGATATCGACATTACGGATGCCGTCGCCGCCGCTAAGCTAGATTTAGACAATGCCGAACGCATTGATTGGATTCTTACTAAGGGTTTCAAGGTGGAAGAGGGCGAGATGCTAGAAAAGGGGGTATCTGACCACCCCTATTACCAAGTCACATTGTCTTATAAGTAGCTCTGATCTGGGTTTCGCCTTGCAAATCGTTACCCGGCACGCTTAAATGCACCGATGGTTACCGTCACCCGAAAGTCCGTATTCGGTAATTTATAGTTTTTAACATTTATCTCTGCGTTTTACTGAGACAATCCGTTTTCAGGCAATCATTAATATGAATGAGCTTGAAATATCTAACTGTAGTCTAACCACACATTGGGGAACAAAAATGCTTAAAGAGTTTAAAGAATTTGCGATGAAGGGCAATTTCGTCGACATGGCTGTCGGTATCGTAATTGGTGCAGCATTCGGTACCATAGTGAAGTCTTTCGTTGACGACATCATTATGCCATTTGTTGGTGTGATGACGGGCGGCGTCGACTTCGCCAATATGTTCTACATCATTAAGAATCCAGTTGAAGGCGCAACATACGCAACCGTTGAAGCAGCAAAAGAAGCTGGTGCGGTTACCATGAACTATGGTCTATTTATCAACGCTATGATCACGTTCATTATTGTTGCCTTCGCCTTGTTTATTGTGATTAAGGGCATGAACAAAGCCAAAGCCGCGATGGAAGAAGAGGTCGCTGAGGCACCTGCGGAACCGTCTGATGAGGTTAAGTTACTTACCGAAATTAGAAATTCGCTCGCAAAGTAAACCGTACGTATTTCTTTTAGAAAAAGCCACCTTTGCACAAGGTGGCTTTTTTAAAATTGAGAATGTTTGATTTTGTACTTCGTTCGCTGTCTCTTTGAATCCGCTAGCGTAATGGCGTCGCTCAAGTTTTGCTTAGAACGGTGGAAGCGCCCTAGTTGAAAATGAACATAACTCATCAAAAAATGTAATTGGTGGATATCTGGAGCCAGGGCTACTGCTTTTTTATAACTCAAAGCGGCCAACTCTAAGTCACCTGTACTCTCTGCACGCCTAGCCTCTGACACCCAATACCCCGGGCTGCTCTTGAGCTCTAAAGAATATTCCTTACGCAAATCTTGGGCTTCCGTCTCTCGCCCAAACGTAGTCAGCATATTCACATAGTTTTTTAAAAAAGTTAGGCGGCGAGCAGATTCCAACCCATGCCGATATAAACGTTCAGCCGTTTGCACTTCTCCTTTTCGACTAAGAAGGATTGCAGCCGTATTTATCGCTGAAAAGTTTTTTGGCGATAAGTCCACAGCTCGCTGCACATAAGCAAGTGATTCTGCGTATCTCTTATCCAACATTAGCTCCACAGCTCGATTACTGTAATACAGTGATACCTGATCTGTGACACTGAGATGATCTCGAAATTCGTACCCACTTGAATCGAAAAAATCGATAACAATCTTCTTTATTAAACTAAAACCTTCGTCAGACCCACTTGGTACCCTTTCGTTCAGTACCGCACGTATATGTTCAGACTCGACCAAAATATTGGAGTGCAAAGAATAGACCGGGTTGCGCTCTAACAAATGATAGTCTATATCCACCGACGCGAGTTGGGCATACGCAGTGGTTAGTAGAGATAACGACAAGCAATTCCCAGACCTAAATTCCAATGTCTGGCTGGCCGTATAGGTGTTTTCCGAATACTCAAACTGATCCATTATCAACGAAAGATAACTGGCGACTCTTTCATGCCTGGGCGTTTTCGAAAATTTAGGCTGGTTAAAGAACGCCCAGAAATCTTGTTGGGCTCGCTTGCTTAACTGCGTCACCTCAGACACAGGCAAGACAGGAACTTTCGGCTCATTAAGATAGAATGTGAGATTGGGAAGGGATGACTCTGTAACAGATGGTCTGGGTGAACTCGCGCACCCCAACAGTATACAAAACACAGCGCTTAAAAATACGCTAAATACTGCCCTTCGAACCTTACCAATTTTAACGATTAGCCAAAGCATCATTGCTCATCAAAGTACCAATTTGGTTAGTCTCCAAGAATGGCATACTTCGATTGGCCATCGCAATGGCCGAGTTCACATCGTCCAGATTATAGATCGCCCATTGCCAGCCGCCTTTCCAAATATACTCGTCTTTACGCGGCAAAATCTCTTTATCGCAAAAAAGAAAATCCGGCTTTAACTTATCTGTTAGCTCACGATTTTTATCGCTCCAAGAGGGCAAAACCCAGCCCGTCCGCATTGACGAAATTTTACGCGTGTACTCAACCACCTCATGGTTAAACGAAATAATCACACATTGGGTTTCCGTTTCAGTTGCCAAAATGCGCTTATGCACTTCATCCATAAATACAGGAATGCCAAAGCGGTCGATTGACCCCTGCTTAATTTCAACGAAGGTCGTAACATCTGAATGGCCAGCCAGCCATTTACAATATTTCTTGAAGGTGGTGAATTCATTGTCGGAGAATTCATCTTCAAATCGTTGCGCATACGCTGCACTCATCGCCTTGAAATGCTTAGTTTTAGTATCTCGAACGTCGGCATCAATATTTGCCATGCGCATCAAGCTGGTATCATGATGCAAGACAGGCACTCGATCACTAGTTAACTGTAGATCCAACTCCATATAGCGCGCGCCGTGCTGATAAGCAGCCTGATAAGCCAATAAGGTATTTTCGGGATATCGGCCCGAATAACCGCGATGTGCTACCAGTATGGGCGCAGGCCCTTGCAAACTCACTTCATCAGTCATACTGCTATTGGTTTCAGCCAAGCTGCGTCGTGTTATCCTCACCTTATCACTAACCGCATTCGCGCTGCCAGCGCTTTTTGGCTTAGAACTTATCGTGCTAAACACTCAAGACCCGGCCTCTCACCAGGCTTACGCAAACCTATCCCCTGACGAAGTGCTGAACAGCATTGAACAATTTGGTTTTGAATGCGATGGGCGGTTGCTAGCGCTCAACAGCTATGAAAACCGCGTTTACCGTGTCGGCCTAAACGACGGCCAAAGTGTTGTAGCCAAGTTTTATCGGCCAGCGCGATGGAGCAACGAAGCAATCCTCGAAGAACACCGCTTTACACAAGCGCTAGCCGAGTTAGAAATTCCGGTTGTCGCCCCTATTGAGATAAATGACTCCACACTCCTTGAAACCGAGCACTTTAGGATCGCGCTCTTTGAGAACCGCGGGGGTCGCGCTCCGGACCTAGAAGACTTTGATCAACTAGAACAAATGGGCCGATTCATGGGCCGCATACATCGAGTAGGGCAGGCAACACCATTTACTCATCGGCCCACACTAAACATTCAAAGCTTTGGTGTTGAACCGCGTGACTTCATTCTTGAAAACGCGTTTATCCCACCAGAATTGGTGCAGGCCTATCAATCGCTCACCGATCAACTTTTAGCTGAAGCTGCTCAATGCTATGAACGTGCTGGAAATATTAACCTGATTCGCTGCCACGGCGATTGTCATCCAAGCAATGTTCTGTGGACCGACAACGGCCCGCACATAGTGGATTTTGATGACGCGCGGATGGCACCAGCCGTACAAGACCTTTGGATGTTTTTAGCTGGCGACCGCTCAGATCGAACCGCTGGCCTAGATGCGGTGTTAACAGGCTACACAGAGTTCTGCGACTTCGACGCTCGAGAACTTCACTTAATAGAAGCCTTACGAACCCTCAGGCTGATTCATTATTACGGCTGGCTTGCAAAACGCTGGGATGACCCCGCATTCAAAATTGCTTTTCCTTGGTTTAATAGCCAGCGCTGTTGGGAGGACCACATCCTAAGCCTGCGTGAACAAGCAGCGTTATTGCACGAAGAACCGCTGAGTTGGTTTGGCTAGGCGCGGGGCTGTGAAAGTTAATCATCGACGATGTCGATCACTGACAAACTAACCGAACCACTCGCAACGCCCCGATAAGCTCGCCCCAAGCGATCAAAAACACGACCATTAATTGGATCTACGAACCCTCCATACCAAGGAATTTGAGCAGGCAATTGCGCCGGAGCCTTGTCGCTATACACGATTTCAATACCACTGCGACTGGTGACCGCGCTTAGCACACAAAGCACAACCGCTGGGGAACACCCTGCCGAAGGATCAATAAGATTAGGCGCCAGCTCCAGCGCATGTTTGCGCTGCGGGTCACTCAAACGAGTAACCCATACTCGCTCGCCGTCATAACGCCTGATGGCGGTTTGCCCAAGCGCAATATCGTCAAACAGCTTCACCTTAGAAGACGATAGATCGGGGCCACTTAAACTACTGAACAGTACAAATAGAAAAGCTAACGCTAATGTCGCAAACATCGCCTTTACGATGTTTAGTAATACTGGCGAACGATTCATTTAACAGCTTTGATCTGCAATATCTCCGCTGACCACTTAACTTGGTTATTCGCCGGATCAACTTTAATAAAACTCAGATTGTCTTTTAAAGTAGCGGACTTCCCGGGTTCAATTAGAAAAGGCACGTCGCGCTCGACTCGCTGTAGCTCAGCGCAAGAGGTTTGATCTTCGCATTGTGATGCAATCACTGCAAACCGAAGCCGCTTCACCGTTCCTCTGTCAGCCGTATTACGCAAACAAAGGTCGAAATCAAAATTACTGCGATAGGTATGCTTTGCCTCCAGCCCGCAATTAGCTAAGTTAGATTTATTGACGATACCCTCAACGGGCTTCTCACCATAACCATCAAACCACACCGCGATGACACAAACGATAACGGCCAGCACCGAAATAATGATTTTTTTCTGCTTGTTGAAATCGGAGACAAACAGCACCCAAATCTGAAACAGTAAGAGAATAACGATAAGAACACGAATCATAAGCACCAAATAGAAGCATTTCGAGTTAGTAAATTCACTGGCATGATAGCACTTCATGTCATAACATCGTCAAAGCCCTGAAAAAATCGGCGCTTCGGCGCGATCTATAATTACCGAACCCAAAATTTACATAATGAGCGTCAAATAATGAGCATCGACAAACTGAATCACAAATCGATCTTGAAAGCGATGTTCAAAGACCAAATGATTTCGGTCGGCGAAGCTAAGCGAATCGATAGCAACCTGATGGAGGCTACCAATGAGCCTAGCCATCCGTTGGCTGGTGTTGCTCGCAGTTTACCGGCGCATCAGAAAACCGGCGACAAAATCACGCTCGAATACCTATGCGAGTGGTTTGCCAAACAAATCGACGTTCCTTATTTTGTGATCGACCCATTGAATATCGATATTGGTTCGGTCACACAGGTAGTCGCGCCCCAATACGCCAAGCAAAATGGTTTGCTTGCGGTTAAATCCACAGCAGATTCAGTAACACTTGCTGTGCGAAACCCATTAGACCTCTCATGGAAGGACAACCTAGAAGGGCTGCTGCGCAAAGAAATCAATATCGTCTTTGCTAACCCAAATGACATTGATCGTTATATTTCAGAGTTCTATACGCTTGCCAAGTCCATAAGCCGCTCAAAAATTACCGATGAACACACAGGGGTAACCTTACAACAGAATTTGGAGCAGTTAGTTGATCTGGGAAGGCGCGGGCAGTTAGACGCCGAAGACCATCACATTGTTCAGTTAGTTGATTGGTTATTGCAATATGCCTTCGAACAACGGGCCAGTGATATTCACTTAGAGCCTCGCAAAGAAGTCGGCGAAATACGCTTTCGCATCGATGGTATTTTGCATCATGCTTACCAGGTACCACCCAACGTGCTACTTGCAATCCTCGGCCGTTTAAAAACGCTTGGCCGCATGGACATCGCAGAGAAACGCCGGCCACTTGATGGCCGCTTAAAAACTCGCACTCCTGACAATAAAGAGATCGAGTTACGCCTTTCAACAGTGCCAACAGCGATGGGCGAAAAGATGGTAATGCGAATCTTCGACCCCGAGGTACTACAGCGAAGCTTTACTCAACTTGGTTTGAATGATCGTGAGCTCGACATTTGGAACACGTTAACTCGGCATACCAACGGTATTATTTTGGTCACTGGCCCCACTGGGTCCGGTAAAACAACAACGCTGTATTCAACCTTAAAGAACCTTGCAACCAGCGAAGTCAATGTGTGCACGATTGAGGACCCCATCGAAATGGTGGAACCCAGCTTTAACCAAATCCAAGTGCATTCATCTATAGACCTTACTTTCTCAGCGGGCGTTAAAGCTCTACTCAGGCAGGACCCCGACATTATTATGATCGGTGAGATTCGTGACCTGCAAACCGCCGAAATGGCCATTCAAGCGTCACTCACAGGGCATCTAGTACTATCGACCTTGCACACCAACGATTCACCGTCTGCAATCACCCGTATGCTGGAGCTTGGTGTCCCGGCTTATTTAATTAATGCCACCGTGCTCGGTGTGATGGCGCAACGCTTGGTGCGCACATTATGCCCGCACTGCAAGCAACCTGAAGATGTTGACGCGACAATTTGGCAGGAGTTTACGCAAGGCTTAGATGTGGAACTCAGCTCGCCCTGCAAACCAGTAGGCTGTCTAGAATGCCGCCAAACCGGGTTTCTTGGCCGCGTTGGCTTATACGAAATGCTGGAGATGACCGATAATTTGAAAACCGTGGTAAAACCTGAGAGTGATCTGACAGAACTTCGGAAAAAAACCAAAGAAGACGGACTACTAACACTGCGACACAGTGGTGCAAAAAAAGTCGCATCGGGGTTAACTACAATGGAGGAGGTTCTGCGCGTCACCCCATTTGTGATGTAACGATGTTTTAATGCAAGATCTGATGCGGCCAACTCGGCCAACAAAAAAGAGAGGCCGTCGTGCGCCAATGTTTGACGCCAGTGACTCTCTCCAGCCTCGCAGTACTCGCAAAAAAATGCGCGGGCGTAGGTCTCGGCATAAGCGCGGCTGGTTCTGGCGTTGGACTTTTCGCCTAATCTTGTTTATCTGCATCATCTCAGCATTGCCAATGGTCGTCCTACGTTATTACGACCCACCTACTAGTAGTTTTATCGAACTGAACAAACGCAGTAACAATCCCAACATCAAACACACCTGGGTTGATATGGAGAATATTTCTCTGTACTTTCCCAACGCCGTTATCGCCTCAGAAGATCAGCAGTTTCCTAATCACCACGGCTTCGATATCAAGCAGATAAAGCTGGTTTTAGAAGATCGCAAAACCAAGGGTATTTCTCGTGGGGCCAGCACCATCACTCAACAAACCGTTAAAAATTTATTTCTGTGGCCTGAACGAAGCTACCTACGCAAGGGCTTAGAGGCCTGGTTAGTAGCCTGGATGGAATTGATTGTTCCGAAAAAACGCATCCTTGAGTTATATGTAAACTTCGCCCAATTTGGTAAATCCGTATTTGGCGTCGGCGCGGCAAGCGAACATTATTTTGGCATCCAAGCCAAAGACCTTACTCCACAGCAATCCGCACTGATTGCCGCTAGCCTGCCAACACCGTCACGCTCAAACCCAGCCAAACCATCCGACTACCTAAAAGAACGCGCTGCCTACATACAAGACCAGATGCCCAGAGTAGGGGGGCGGCGTATGGTAAGAGAACTCTAAAG
>CALKRK010000040.1 GCA_937989675.1 uncultured Arenicella sp.
GCTGGATGGGACGTGATGCTGCGTGACAACATTGTTGGTGCGTACAATGTGCTGGAGGCCGCGAAACAAGCGGGCGTGAAGCGTGTGATTCTCGCCAGTTCTGGTGCGGTCGCGAATGGCTATGAGCTGGCTGAACCATACAAGAGCCTGGTGTCTACCGAGGATGTACCGGTTCCAGATTCATGGGAGATGGTGAACGAGTACTCTGAGCCGAAGCCGGTGTCGTTGTACGGTGTGACCAAACTATTTGGCGAAGATCTCGGCCGTTACTACGCGGCGACCTCCGACATGTCAGTGATCAATTTGCGAATCAGTTATTGTTTGACGGAGGATGCGGCGGGGCCTGGCCGTGGGCAGGCGAACTGGTCGAGCCACCGTGATCTTCAGCAGTTGACGACCTTATGCATTGAAGCACCATCGGAGATTAAGTTTGATATTTTCTGGGCAACATCGGACAACCGGAAGCTGTTTCGTGATAACTCGCATGCAAAAAAAGTTCTAGGGTACCGCCCGCAGGACGGTGTGAAGTAAGACTCTCGCTGCAGAGGCACCGCTTGCCTCTGCATCAGATTCAATCGAATCCCAATGCGCATCAAGACGGACCTTTGCGCCACTCGGCACACAACCAAATTATCGCTAACGGTTATATCGCGACCTTACTTTAGCTAGGCGACAGCTCGGGGCGGTCGTGCTGACATCGTTGCACCGGTTTCTGTATTTTTTGTCACTCAGAGGCTGGTTTTTCTTTCATTACTATTTGCGTAAATTGAATGCAATATGACAACTAAAGCTAATACATTGTATATTGTAGACAATTGACAAAGTTTGGGTTAAGGTGCGCTATCTCGTCAGAGACAAATATATTAATTTGAGAGAATCACTATGGAAAAGCTGGGTGTTTCTAATAATTACAACAACCTAAAGGGCGGCTCGTTATGTCAATAAATAGTAAAAAGAAAGAGCGGACTTTGCTGCTTGCCTTGCTGTTTTTCACCGTGGTCATCAACTACATGGACCGCATTAATATTTCGGTAGCGGCCTCGGCGATTAGTGGAGACCTTGGTTTATCGAAAGAAGCGATTGGTATCATCTTCTCTGCATGGGCATGGACCTATACGGCGTTCCAAGTTCCTGGTGGCCTGTTGGCAGACCGTTTTCACGCTAGAGTCTTATACCCCATTCTCTTGGTTGGTTGGTCAATAGCCACCGTTATACAAGGGTTAGTTAGTTCTTTGGGTGCGCTGGTTGGCTGTCGCGTTGCTGTTGGTGCTTTCGAGGCACCTTCATACCCGATTAACAACAAAGTAGTGACTGAGTGGTTCCCGCCAGAGCAGCGAGCTTCTGCAATCAGTGTGTACGTGTCTGGTCAATTTGTTGGTCTTGCGTTCTTGGCACCTGTTCTCACTATATTGCTTGTGGAAATTGGCTGGCGTGGTTTTATGATCGCAACAGGCCTAATGGGTGTTGCTTGGGCGGTAGTTTGGTATGTGTTGTTCCCAGGTAGAAAAGGCGACCACGCTGTAGAGGAAGAGGCTGAGAATCCTACTGAAGATCTACCGGCACAAAAGATCGACTTCTCTGTTGCATTCAAACATCGCAAACTATGGGGTATCTACATTGGTCAGTTTGCCATTGGTTCTGTGTTTATTTTCTTCCTAACATGGTTTCCAACCTATTTGACTGAATACCGTGGCATTGAAATTGTTAAGTCAGGTTTTATGGCGGCAGTTCCTTACTTAGGGGCTTTCTGCGGTGTTCTTTTATCGGGCTTCTCGTCTGATTGGATGGTTCGTAAAGGCATGTCTGCTGAGATTTCGCGTAAAGCGCCCGTTATGATTGGTATTGCACTATCGACCGCTATTGTGGGTGCTAACTACACCACCGACAATGCGTTAGCGATTATGTTCCTAACGATTTCATTCTTTGGTGTAGGGCTTGCGTCTATCACTTGGGTATTCGTCTCGTTGATTGCACCGAAACAATATGTGGGTCTTGTTGGCGGCGTGTTTAACTGCTTTGGTGGTTCGTCGGCAATTATTACGCCATTCGTTATTGGCCTGCTCATATCGGACGATAGCTTTGCACCTGCGTTCTTATATATCGGTGCCGTTGCTATAATGGGTTTCCTATCTTATTTATTCGTTGTTGGCAAAATTGAAAAGGTTGATGCACCCTCACAAGAAGGTGAAACCCAACCTGCTTAATCAATACAATAAGGGGATAACTTGAGTTTCCCCCTATTTGACGGGCACTTTAAATCAGCGGCAATGTTGCTAGCCGGAGTGCCCTTAAATGCAAAACCTATAAAACTTGTACTAAAGAGTTTAAACAAGTTTAGTCGGTAAAAATAACTCTTAGCTAGGCCATAACCAAGCAAAAGCGCCTGCGGTAACTGTGGCATAAATGATCGCGTCTAAGAAGTAACGAAGGCAGTTTGACCAAGGTTGGCCCATCCAGATGCTATACGGTACTTGGGCCCATCCGTATGCCAAGAATGCCGCTACGAAAGCGAAGCGAAAAACAGTCATGTATTCACTGCCTGCTGGTATCACCAAGGTTGCGAGATAAGCTATTAGAGCTGACCCGATAATAAAAAATGTTATCTGTAAGCCTAAGAGTTTACCCATAGGTGGCATTCCGTTTGGCATTACAGAGATCATGGCTACCGGACCAGCCGCAAATTTTTGTTGCATTGATTCTTCGCCCATCTGTTTCATGTCCGTGCAATAGGGAACGGTGTAGAGTGCCGGAGTGGGCTTCTGCGCGCCTAACGCCGCGATAACTTCAGGCTCGTTCGGCAGTTCTGAGTAATCAGCGTTGTGATACTTCAATAGCATGTGAATCAATGCACTTGCTACCCAACAAAGAACACCAGCAACCAAGATAGCCAACCATAATTGTGAAATTAGTACCGTCATGAGAGTCTCCGAAAGTAGATGAAGAGAGTTTCAGTATAGTCCAGATGGTGTTTTTATAGTAATAAGCTATTTTCAATCGATTGGTGGTAATTTCCATTCAAGTGTTTGTTGGCGCACTAGTGCTTGGATTTGGGCCGCACTCGTCAAGTGTAAAGTCTCGCCTGTAATCTATTGATATGTGGTTAATTAACGATGTGCAGATTAGTTTCCCCAGTATTCTTGTTGAATCAAGCGCTTACATCGGCTTGGAGTTTCGGAGCGTTTTTGAGTTAGTCTAGTGCACTTTAAAATGACAGCATCTATCGAGTTAGCGACGACCTCGATCGCTGCAAGCTATTCGCCGACGAAGCTTGAGCAAGTAGTCATTCAAGACTATCGTAAAACAGTGAAAACTTTGCGGCATACAGCCAAAGTCGCCCAAAGTTTCGTCTAGAATGAGAGGCTTGTGTAAGGAGAGCTACTGGATTAAGCTCAGCCCTCGAATTTGTGATGTTCGACGAACATGCATAGATCAATATAAAGCCCTATATGTGGATAAATGAAAAACTCGAGTAGTGACCCGAATATTCTTATTCTTGAAGATGACCCTGATCAAATGGATTTGATGATTAGTTTTGCACTAGGCGAGATCAATAAACTTATGGATGATGAAAACACGAGCGACAAACAAAAACAAAAACTAAAAAGTATTCAGATAATAAAAGTGGTTGATATCCGCTCCTTAGAAAGAACGGTATCCGTTTACAAGGGCTCGTTATTGGCAGTTTTAGATTGTAACGTGCCCGACGCCAAGGGTGGCAAGTCTCACGACCAGCTAGTAAAAACAAATTACAAAATAACGGGGCAGCATAAGCCTGTTGATATCGTTACCGAACATTTACCGAACACTCCAATTACAATGATTTCTTCATTGAACAGGTTCCAAAGAATCGTGAGCCAGTATTATAAAAGTGAGTACGATTTAAGTCTCAATTTTATAGGCAAAAGCGATCAGTCAATGATCAAGAGAAATATAGGCTACTACTTAAGGCAATACATAAAGACGCTCGACTGATTCGAAGCCGGCTTCCGATCTTTAGCGCCAGTATTAATGTAAAGTGCCGGATAGTTCCAGTTGATTAGAGATTGCGATACTGTGTGAGCTAAGTCAGTTAAGTTCTGCTTTTAGTTAATTGCCAACCCTCGCTGCAATCTGGGGCAGCCCCTATTTTATATCTTCGTTTGTGGGTATGCTTTCAATGCGAGCATTCATCCCTAAATAGTAAATACTACTCACATAAAAACAAAACTCCTATGGAACAATTACTAACTCCTCGCGCGGCACTATTGTTAGCCGCGATTACGATTACCGCTGTTGATGGTGAACTTAGCACAAATGAAGTCGCGATCATCAATAGGTTAGATGGTTTCAGCACGTCTGCGGATTGGGATTTTGCTATTGGGGTTTGGAATGACACACCGATGGAAGATTGTGTTGAGCTAGTGGCGAAATCTCTAAGCGAGCGGCAACAACGAATTTGTCTCGCGAATTTAGTTGATATTGCAATGGCGGATGGGAGCTTGCATGAATCGGAGAATTTTCTGCTAAGCGCTTACACTCAAGCTTTCGATGTTGTTGATGCTGAGGTTGAGAAGATTGTCGATGTGATTACATTGAAAAATGACAAAGCAGGATTCTAGTCTTAGGCTTTGAAAACCGCCTGATTTCTTTTGAGAAGGGCAGGGTTTGATCCTGGCTGAGCCTAAAAAGTTACTGAAAATTTCTGGAGAGAATCATGACTGCTGATTTCGGTATGCCCAAAATGGGCTTTGGAACTTGGAATCGAGATAAGGAAACTACGTATCGCTGTGTGTTAGATGCGCTTGATATCGGTTACACGCATATTGACACGGCCCCGTCCTACGAGAATGAAGATGCAGTTGGGAAAGCAATCAGAGACAGCGATATTGCCCGCAACTCTGTATTTGTTACCACCAAAGTAGACCCTCATGATTATGGCGAAGGAGAGGTCCTGCCTGCGGTGGAAAAGTCGCTTGAAAAGCTTGCTATGGACAAGGTCGATTTACTGTTGTTGCATTTTCCTTCGCTTTACGACAAGTACCCACTTAAAAGCTATGTCAGTCAATTTATAGAAGTTTATGATAAAGGGCTCACTCAGCATATTGGTGTCTCCAATTTTACGATTAAGCATATAGAAGAAAGCTTGCCACTTTTTGAAGATCGGCCGATTTATACCAATCAGGTTGAAATCCACGCTTATATGCAAAATAAGCCAATCGTTGAGTACTGTCAGTCAAAGAACATTCAGTTAACGGCTTATAGCCCTATTGCTCGCGGCGAGTTGTTGGGTGACAAAGTGCTTACTGAAATTGCCCAAAGCCACAATGCGACGACCAGCCAGATTGCATTGGCATTTCTTCTTAGTTGCGGCTATGCCGTTATTCCGTCTTCGGATAAACGCGCACGCATTCAGGATAATTTCGATGCCGCCAAAATTGATTTATCTGCTCAGGAAATGCTGGCTATTAGTGCTTTAGAAAGGGGCATGCGCCTGAACAATGCCGACTATTGTCCGTTGTGGGACGTGTGATGGTTATCGTAACCTCGCTGATTTATTTCGAACTCCGATCTGGTCTAACTTTCTAGAATTCACTTCAGCCAAGTTCGATAATGCCGCCTCATTAGCATTATATAACCGATAAGCAAAACCGAAATCAATGCTTCGGCTTCTTCGCTACGCGCAAATTCGCTTTCTCTTTTGAAGATGGTTTTCAGTTATCGATCTAAGCTCTCTTGTCGGCTTTTATGGCTACCCACTTAAAAAAGGTCAGGCTCCGCCACAGCCATTCAAGGGGGCCATATTGGTAGCGCTTAAGCCACAGATGGCTAAAACTAATCTGAATCACCAACAGTACTACAAACACGATAAGCGTTTGGCTTATTGAAACAACATCGATTAACCCCAAGCCCCAATTGAAGTAGATAAAGGTACCGAGCAGGGATTGAAAAAGATAGGTGGTAAGCCCAGTACGCCCATAACTACCTAAATACCTTACCAGTTTTGATGCGCTAAATTTATGTGCGAATAGAACAAATGCTGACGCGTAAGTAAGGGTTAGAGATAATGCAAATAGATCGTAAATCTCAAATCGCATAACGGCAGACCATGTAGTGAGGCTATCGCTCCAAAGGCTCCATGCACCGCCAATGTATTTTATATGCAACAGCAAAAATACCAGGGCGCTAGGCAAGCCAATCATGAGGGTCACTTTAAATTTAGCGATGTGGCGAGGCAAATCCTCTAACCAGCCGCAACGACCTAACAAGAGGCCTAAAATGAAATAACTTAGGCTGCTGTAAAATCGCCCCCACAAACCAAGTTGCTCATTCCAAAATTGCACGTACCTTGGATAACTGGTGCTCATAACATCTAAGATGTTGCCCTTCAGCACAGCATTGATAAAGCTGCTGTACACCTCAAACCAATTGAACGCGAATAGTAGTTCCCCGCCTGTAATGGCAAAATAAATTACCCGGCCTAAACCAAGTTGCAACAAGATTGCCAAGGCTAACAGGCTACGGTTACTTAGCTTGGATAACGGAATTAAAAGAACCCCGATTATGGCGTACATAGTTAAAATATCGCCTGGGAAAAATCCCCAATGGATAAATCCAAACCCGGCCAATAGCGCCATCTTCCATGTAAAACGACCAGCGAAGGGACTATGTTGTCGCCTGGCGCTTTGTTGTTGGATATAAAAACTCAAGCCAAACAAAATTGAGAATATTGAGAAAAACTTACTCATGCCAATCCAATAGATTGACCCGCGCAGCGTCTCATCAAACGGCGTTATAAGCGCGCTTTCCTGCACGCCTGGAATGAGTGGGCCAGCGAGGAAGTACATCAATGTATGCACATACAATATGCCAAATAAGGCAAACCCTCTGAGCGAATCAATAACATTTATTCGATGTTGTTCCATATCGGTAAGTACTGTTGTTCCGTGTTGGTGTTACGCTCGGGTATAGCGAGCATAAACATCGAAATAATCAATATCAAGATATATTTATCGTGCCAAAAACCGGTGGCAACCAAGCTTCGAAACATCGGTATTTCTTATCGGCCACTAAGGTAGAATTTGCTTATTAAGCTTGTATAGCGACAATCGATTTCAATTAGTTCAGCGCTAGGTGACATAAAGTGCTCTCTATACAACGGCTAACAGAGGCGTTATGGTGATGCCTACATGACTCAGCACTCAATAAAAATATTTTGTGTTTGCACAGCTTTGTTGTTTTTAGGTTTAGCCAGTGCCGCAGAAGCGCAAACGTTCTATGTTGCCAATAGCGGAAGCGATTCGACAGGCAATGGCTCACAACAGTCACCTTGGGCAACCATCAGCTATGCAATCGACCAAGTAAGTGATGGAGCAACCATCGACGTGGCGCCGGGTACCTATAATGGCCAAGTGCGATTAGATCAGCAGTTTCAAAGCGGCGTGTTAGTTCGCTCCCAAGTTCCGTATCAAGCTCGTTTACGGCATAACGATGGTGCGGCTTTGATTTGCTTTACCTGCCAAGGCGTCACCGTAGAGGGCTTTGACATTGCACACAACGCAAGCAATAGCCGTGCCTTGGTCATACAGATTCAAACACCCAACGCCCGAAATGTAACGCTGCGCAATAATATTATTCACGACAGTACTAATAACGACTTGCTCAAGATAAACAACGGCACGCGCGACATCACGATACAAGGCAACATTTTCTACAATCAAGCTGGGTCTGACGAACACATTGACATTAACAGCGTTGAAGACGTTCGCGTGTTCGATAATATTTTTTTCAACAGTACATCACAGGCCGTTACCAGTAGTTTTGTATTAGTCAAAGATAGCAACGGAAGTAGTGATGGTATTTTGGGCTCGCGTAATATTTCAGTTCGGCGGAATATTTTTCTTAACTGGCAGGGCAATAGTGGGCAGAGTTTTGTGCGCGTCGGCGAAGATGGCACGAGTAATTTCGAAGCGCAAAATGTGTTGATCGAAAATAATCTTATGTTGGGCAACTCAACCCGACTGATGCGCAGTGCGTTGACCATTCAAGGTTCTAACGATGTTCGCTTCCAGTTCAATACCGTGGTTGGAAATCTTCCATCAAGAAGCTTCGCCGCCCGCTTACTAGCTAGCGGGGACAATCGGCCTAATCAAAATATCGTACTGAGAAATAACATATGGTCTGACCCGACCGGCAGCATGGGCATGGAGGGTTTTAATGGAGCCGACGTGTTCGATGCACCTAACGGAGACAACACGTCAGTAAGCCTACAAAACAACCTTTACCATAATGGTAACAACTCGATACCCGCTGACACTAGCCAAGAGGTGAATATCAGTGATGACGCAAATCCGATTATAGCTAACCCTCTGCTTCCAAGCCTCAATGGGTTGGTACTGCCTGTCTATAACGGTAGCTCATTCGGAGGTGGTTTTAGCTCAATTCGTGACGCGTTTGTTGATTTGGCTAACCGTTA